>DAOUAS010000132.1:0-2298 GCA_034433295.1 Anaerolineales bacterium
TGGCAAGTGTTTCATCGGAAAACGTTGAATGTCAGACTTCCGAAGTCTTAAAGACTTCGGAAGTCTCGGATACAGGAGCCTCATGCCCCGCAGACCCATTCCTTTCCTTCCCGACCAGTATTACCATTTCTACAATCGCGGCAATAATCGGCAGGCGGTGTTCTTCGAGCGCGACAACTACCTGTATTTTCTGCGAGGACTCAAGAAATATGTTTGCAAGGACGTGGACATCATTGCTTATTGCCTAATGCCCACACATTATCATGTTTTGGGGATGGTAAAAAATCAGAAATCCGAAGTCTCGGAGACTTCGGATTTCTCGACATTGACGCCCCAGCCCGCCGAGACTCAGACTTCCGAAGTTTTGGAAACTTTGGAAGTCTCACACGCCAAGGCAACCTCCAAAGCCGTTTCACTCGCCATGCAAAAGTTTGGGATTTCTTATACCAAAGCCATCAACAAACGCTTTGAACGTGTCGGCGCATTGTTTCAGGGACAATTTCAAGGAAAGCCTATCCAGCATTACAATCACCTGCTCAACCTGTGCGTTTACATCCATGCCAATCCTGTAAAAGACGGCTTGACTTCCGCACCCGAAGATTGGGAATTCTCGAATTATCTCGAATGGATGAATCTGCGCGAAGGAACACTGGTCAACCACGAGTTTATCGCCGATAATTTTGATACGGCTGAAGAATACAAACACCTCGTTATGCGATACCTCAAAACGAGAGACTTGCCTGACGATGTGAGAAAATATTTGCAAGATTTGGAAAAATAGACTAGCAGATTTCCGAAGTCTTGGAGACTTCGGAAGTCTAGGCTTTACTTACTCATGCGTTTCACCTCCCCCCTCTTCCTCCTCCTTTTGCTCCTCATCCCGCTTGCGGTGTGGATGGGCTTGCCTGCGTCGGGAAAATCCAGAAGGCGGGAGATGACTTCGCTGATTTTACGGGTGGTGATTCTGCTTTGCCTTATCCTCTCCCTCGCTGGTCTCGAACTCGTCAAAAGCGGAAACAACCTCGCGGTGGTCTTTCTCATGGACGTGTCCGACTCCATGCCACAGCAGGCGGTGGAGCAGGAAGTGGCGTACGTGCGCGAGGCGCTCAAATCCATCGGCGCGGACGATAAAGCTGCGATCATCCTCTTTGGCGCGGACGCATTGGTCGAGCGCCCGATGTCGGCGTTGAACGAACTCTCGACCATCACCTCTGTCCCGATTACGAATCAGACCGACCTCGCCGAAGCCATTCAATTGGGGCTGGCGCTCTACCCTTCTGGCTACGCGAAGCGGATGGTGATTTTGTCAGATGGAGCCGAGACCACAGGCGACGCGCTCAACGCGGCGAAGTTCGCTTCCTCTGCCGATGTGCAAATCGTGGTCATGCCATTTCTCAGTCAGGTGGACGCTGAAGCCCTCGTCACCGAAGTGGACGCGCCCACCCACCTCCGCGCGGGCGAGCAGTTCGACTTGAACGTTTCGATTCAGGCGAACCAGTCCATGCGGGCGACGGTGCGCGTGCTTGCCAAAAATCAAATCCTGTACGAGGCGGCGCACGAACTTCACAAGGGCAGCCAAACCCTCAGCCTGCCGCTCACCGCCAACGAGCCTGGCTTCGTCAGTTATCAGGTGCAGATCACGCCCGAGCAGGACGCCTTCTACCAAAACAATCGGCTGGACACGTTCTCACAGGTCGAGGGTCCGCCTCGGGTGTTGTTGGTCGCGCCGCCCGCAGGCGAGACTCTGCCCGACGGCAAGCCGCGTCCCGACGAGTATTCCCTCCTCCAGCAAGTCCTCACCTCGGCTGGCTTTGACGTGAAGACCGTCGCGCCGAGCCTCATGCCCGCCGACCTGCCGACTCTCGCGCAGTACAACTCTGTAGTGCTGGTGGACGTCCCCGCCCGCGAGTTGGACACCGCCCAAATGAAGACGTTGCAATCCTACGTCCGCGACCTCGGCGGCGGGCTGGTGACCGTCGGCGGACCGACCAGCTTCGGGGTCGGCGGCTATTTCCACACCCCGCTCGAAGAGGCGCTCCCCATCGACATGGAAATCAAAGACGAGCAGCGTCGCCCGTCGCTGAGCATCGTCTTCATCATCGACCATTCGGGCAGCATGGGCGAGACCAGCGGCGGCGTGACCAAACTGGAGCTTGCCAAGGAAGCGGCGGCGCGTTCGGTGGATATGCTTTTCCCGTCTGACCGCGTGGGCGTGATTGCCTTCGACGACACTGCCAGTTGGGTCGTGCCGATTACCGAAGCCGAAAACCGCGACGAAATTGTCAGCGCGATTGGCGG
>DAOUAS010000133.1:0-2701 GCA_034433295.1 Anaerolineales bacterium
GGAGATCAACCCTGCAAGCAGCAAGCCATAAACCAGCACGGAGAGAACGATGGAGCGATACATAGTTGTCATGTCGTTGCGAGTAGCGTCTTGCGCCACGAAGCAACCTCCTCATTGCTTGGGGGATTGCTTCGTCGGGCTGATGGTTGAGTAGCGCAAAGCGCGTATCGAAACCCAGCCCTCCTCGCAATGACGGGTTATCAGCGAATGACCGGCACAGGCGTAACCTTTAACACATCGCGGATGACATCGCCATTGACCTCGCGTGACATCCAATATTCGGGTTGAAGCAAAAGACGATGAGTAAGTACCGACATAGCAAAATGCTTGACGTCATCGGGCAGGATAAAGTCACGTCCGGCAAGGGCGGCATGGGCGCGAGCCATTTTCAGGAACGCCAGCGAACCACGCGGACTGGCTCCCACGGCAACACGACGGTCACCGCGGGTGGTGTGCACCAGCGCAGAAATATATTCCTCGAGATCGCCATCCACATGGACGGTCTCAAGTGCGGCGCGCATCTCGATCAACTGGCTGGGCTTCGTCACCTGCCTCAGCACAAGCTCATCCTGTTTGCGCTTGCGGCGGCGTTGCAGAATTTCCTTCTCCTCTTCGCGGGTGGGATATCCCACCGTGAGCTTGAGCATGAAACGATCCAGTTGCGCTTCGGGCAATGGGAACGTGCCTTCGTACTCGATTGGATTTTGGGTGGCAAGCACGATGAACGGGTCGGGCAATTTCAGGCTCTCGCCTTCCATCGTCACCTGTCCCTCCTGCATGGCCTCCAACAGCGCAGACTGAGTCTTGGGCGAGGCACGGTTGATCTCGTCCGCAAGCAGGATGTTGGTGAAGACAGGTCCCTGCCGCAGCTCGAACTTGTTCTTGGTGCGGTTGAAGATATAGCCGCCTGTGATGTCGCCCGGCAAAAGGTCGGGGGTGAATTGAATGCGCTTGAAATCCAGCCCAAGCGCGGCGGCAAAACTGCGCGCGATCAACGTCTTGCCGAGGCCGGGATAATCCTCGAGCAGCACATGTCCGCCCGCCAGCACCGATGCCATGATGGTTTCGAGCAGGTCGCGCTTGCCAACCACTGCACGTTCCACTTCGTCTATCACCTTGCGGCCAAGTTCAGATACTTTTGCGATTTCCATTGTTGTCTCCAAGTTGTGCTGTAGGTCATGCTTGCAGAATGACGGTCACGTTACAAACGTGACCTACGTTCGGGAGAAGTCTTCATCTCATCTTCAAGATACTCGATCACCTGCTTCGGGTCTGCATCCAGCGGCGTAGGCTTGGTCACCTGCCAGAAGCGCGGACGCGGATAATCGGCAAATGAGTTGTTCAAACCGCCATCGAGATAATCATCCACGCTCCTAGGCGGATCCCAATCTCGTCCTTCCAGATGCCCAAACATTTTGCCGGCAGGTCGTCCCTCGCGCTGGGACAAAATCTCCCTGGCGATCCTGCCCAACCGGTTGGCCACCAGCCATTTGTAATAATTACCGCCCTGTGATTTTTCCAACCATTCGACCGTTTCCTTGATCTGTCCCTTCGGCGGCATCTGCGGAGGCTGGAAGCGTTTGCGAGTTTCAAAACGCGGCGTGAGGGTCGTCATTGCAGAAATGGCAACCACCGCCACCAGCAAAATCCACAAGATAAATTGCGGAAGGATGGAGTAATACACTCCCAACAGCCACCAGAGATAAGCCAAAGGCAGGATGAGCGCCCGCTCGACCACGTCACGCAGGAAGAAGGCCATCACCAGCGCGGACAAAACCATGCCGGCGAGAATCAACTGTCGGCGGGTCACGATATAACCTCACCGCAGTATTTCAAAATGGAAGTGAGGCAGTCCACCGCTTCGTCGATGTCGCCCTGGGTGGAAGTCCGCCCGCCGTAACGCGCCGCTTCGAACAAACGCGTCAGGCGGCTGACAGGCTCACGCGGCAAGCCCGCGTTTTGGAGGCGCTCGGAAAATTCAGAGGGTGTCATCGCGTATTCGCGGCGCAAGCCCTGACGTTCACTCACCACGCGGCTCATGTCGTCATAGCATTGGATGATCCTATCGTGGACGGAGCCACTGCCAGTGGAAAGGGTATGCAAAGAGCGGCGGGCGGCTTTGGCAATCCCATCCAACGGACGGGAGGATTCAGCCGTCCGCATGTGAACGCTCCACCAGCGGTTGATCCGCCAGAAAACGAGAGCAACGAAAATGACAATTCCAAACGCAACGAGGAAGGAAATCCAGCCGGAAATTTGCGGCGGCTGGAAAACCGGCGGAAGGGCGAATTCCGGCTGATTGGCAGGTCCCGCCTTGCCTGTCGCCACAGGATCGGCAAGCATCTCCTCCAGCGCTCCCGGTTTTTCCTTGATGAAGTAATACAGGACGAAAACAGCCGCCGCCAAATTGAGAAGCTGCCTGAGCAGTCTCCTTCTCATCTCCGGAGAAAGCAGGGCAAAGCCCAGCGCCACGAAAAGCACGATCATGACGATGAAAGCAACTTGCTTTCCGAGCGGGATGCTTTCGATGCTTTCGAGGATGTCACCGATTGGAAGGCGGATCACCTGCGCTTCTTCGCGTCCCAAAGAACGGGCGGGGCGGAAGACGAAATTCCTCATCGCCCCGGCAAGCGCAACCAAAGAGACCAACGCGAAGAGGGAAATCACCAAAATCGCGCGTTTGTCCTGGAACATCTTTTTA
>DAOUAS010000134.1:0-3856 GCA_034433295.1 Anaerolineales bacterium
GCCATTCTTGCAATTCCCGTTGTTGTCTACTTGCGCTTGATGGGATCGGGAGCTTTCTTCGGTCAAGCCACCACATTGATCGCAGTCCTCTTTCTCGGCGGCGTACAGTTGATTTCGCTGGGTATTCTCGGCGAATATGTGGGACGTTTATACGACGAAGCCAAAGGGAGGCCGCTTTACATCGTCCGTGACGCGCCCGAAGATTAGTTGATCGATATCAAAATAGAAGAACGGCATCAGTCAAAGATTGCGACTGGCGCCGTTTTTATTTTGGCAAACAAGCGCCAAAGCGAGCAAAACAGCGCGGGAAATAGTATAATTTTGTCGTCAGTCCTTTGACGAAAGATGCTCTAAATCAGCAGGCATTAATAACTAATTAACCTAAAATGTATACAAGCAAGTTGGTCAGTCATCCTCAAGTTTATCGAAAGAGTTTTGCAGGAAATGATCACCCTTACGACCCGTCAGCGAGACATTCTCCGAGTTCTCCTCGATGCCAACCGGCCCATCGGCTCGGTCGAACTGGCGGACAGGCTTCACCTGACACCGCGTCAGGTAAGTTATTGCATGCAGGGTGTCAGGGTTTGGTTGAGACAGCATGACCAGGATCTGGTTGTTCTGCCGGGCGTGGGATTTGCCGTGCATGTTGAATCCGAACAGGCTCGCGCGCTGTGTGAAAAGGTCAATGTTCACGCCGGGATACAAATCGTTCTATCTGTAAGTCAACGTCAGCAATTACTGGCGTTGTTTTTATTAACGCGCTCCGAGCCATTCATCCTGACCCAGTTGGAGCAGTTGTCGCAGGTCTCCCGCATGACCATCTTGAAGGATTTGGACGAGATCGAAAAGTGGATGCAGGGACAAAGCCTCACGCTTATTCGCAAACCTCACTTTGGCACTCAGGTCAGCGGGGGGGAGCATGATTGCCAGCAGGCGCTGGCGGAGTTGTTGTGGGGTGAGGCTCCTTTCAGCGGCGATCCCGTAACGGAAATCACCCACGCCGAGGGCTTGAAATTCAACTTTGAAAGCGACGCCAGGCATTTGCCGCTCGTCCAGGCGGTGGGGGATTATCTTGCAGGACTTCCCACGCGCCGCACAATCGGATTGGTGGCCAAAGCCGAGGAACAACTTGGCGGAAGATTTACCGACGATGCGGTGTTGCATCTTGCGCTGGTCTTTGCCATCATGTCCAGGCGGATTCAAGCGGGCAAACACCTCGAAGTGGATGAAAAACTGCTTTCCTCCCTGCAATCTTCGAAGGTGTGGGCGGTGGCATCCTACGTGGCTGGACGACTGGGGCGTGAAGCGAGCGCATTTTGGTTACCCTCTGACATTGCCGGGGTCGCGATGGAGATGATGGCCGCGCCGCGCAACGAAATTTTCCCCGGCGAACTGGATAATGAAAGCGATTTTTCCGCGCTGATCGAACGCCTGATGGAGCACATCAGCCTCACGTTTGGTATTTCCAAAATCAAATACGACCGGACGCTGCAAAACGGACTGGTGAACAATATTGTGCCGGCCTGTTTCCGCCAGCGATACAACCTTTGGTTCCCTGTGACGTTGAACAAGGCCAGCCTGCCGGACAGGCACGACGAAGAGTTCGTGGCGGCTCAGGAAATTTCGCAACTGGTTCGCGAGTTTACCGGCGTGACCCTGCCGCAGAGCGAAATCAACAATCTGGTGGCGCTGTTGCGGGCGGCTTTCATCCGCAATCGTTCCCACCGTTTCAACCGCGTCATTGTCATCTGCCCAAGCGGAATGGCGACTGCCCAGCTTTTGGTTGCCCGCCTGCATGCCCGCTTCCCAAACTTGAGTAATCTCGAAGTCATTTCCCTGCGCGACCTTACCCCCACCCTTGTTTCCTCGGCTGATTTGATCCTCAGCACCGTTCCGCTCCCCCGACAATACGCAAACAATCCCAAGGTGCTCCTGGTTCATCCCTTGCTCATGCCGGAGGATATCGAGACCATCACCCAGTTTTTGAGTTGATCGTCCTCCCAATCGGTTACTTGGCGGCGTTCCGACCGCCGCCTGTAATAATGAGAGACTTGTTGAAGTCTCCCAATGGTTTCAATAGCCTGGATTTCAGGCACACATAAAAATCCTAAAAGGAGAAATTAAGATGCGAGAAAAATTGCAACAGTTCGGAGGCTTTTTAGCCGGCATGGTCATCCCCAATATTGGCGCATTCCTCGCCTGGGGTTTGATCACTGCATTCTTTATCCCGACAGGCTGGATTCCCAATGAGGCATTCGCCAAACTCGTCGGTCCGATGATTGTTTACCTCCTGCCCCTGCTGATCGGTTACACGGGCGGCAAGATGGTTCATAACGTGCGCGGCGGCGTGGTCGGCGCGGCGGCAACCATGGGCGTCATCGTCGGAGCCGACATTCCCATGATGCTCGGCGCCATGATCATGGGTCCGCTCGGCGGCTGGTGTATGAAGAAGATCGACGAGGCTTTGGAAGAGAAGATCCCCGTCGGCTTCGAAATGCTCTACAACACGTTCTCCGCTGGTATTTTGGGCGTCATCCTCATCTTGATCGCCAACGTCGCAATTGGACCGGTGGTCGTCGCCCTTAGCAATGCCGCTGGCGCCGCTGTGGATGCGATGGTGAAAGCCCGCCTCCTGCCCCTCGCCGCAATCATTATCGAGCCTGCCAAGATTCTGTTCCTCAACAATGCCTTGAATCATGGGGTGTTGTCCCCGCTGGGCGTGGTTGCCGCGCAGGAAACTGGTCGCGCTGTTCACTTCCTGCTCGAAACAAATCCCGGCCCCGGACTTGGCTTGCTGGTCGCCTTCTACGTGGCTGGCAAGAAGGGCAGTATGCTCAAAGACTCCGCCCCTGGTTCCATGATCATCCACTTCCTCGGCGGCATTCACGAAATCTACTTCCCCTACGTCCTTGCCCACCCGATTATGGTTCTGGCGATGATTGCCGGCGGTTTTGCGGCTGACCTGTGGTTTGTGATTACCGGCGCTGGTTTGGTTGCCACTCCTTCCCCCGGCTCTATCTTTGCCTATCTTGCAGTCATCCCGCCCGGACAGCACTTCCAGGTTTTGACCGGCGTTTTGATCGGCGCGGCTGTTTCCTTCTTGGTTGGCGCTTTCATCCTGCGCGTCAACCCCGTCAAAGAGACTGAAGAAGAGACCACCGCCACTGTTGGCGCCGTCCCTGGCTTAGGCTAAAACTAAACAGGTTCAATTGAATTGGCAGGCGCGGCAACCTCATCACCGCGCGCAATTATACCCGTTGCCGCGCCTGCAAAAAATTATAAGGAGAGCGCAAAATGCCACAGTCAATTTCCGCCGCCCAGGTCAAGACCATTATCTTCGCCTGCGAAGCAGGCATGGGGTCCAGCCTGATGAGCGTGAACTCTCTCAAGAAAAAATTGAAAGCCGCCCAGGTTGCGGATGTGGTTGTCTTCCACAAGCCCGCCCGTGAAATTCCCGCGGACGCCCAGGTGGTTGTCGTTCACAAGGGGCTTGCCAAGACCGCCCATACGAAAGCGCCCAACGCGGTCATCCTGGCATTCAATCACTTTTTGAACGACCCCATCTTCGACAAACTGGTCAAATCGCTGGTCGAGAAGACCGAAATCGTTTCAACCGAACTATAACCAATCGTATAAAATAACCGTCCCTCGTTGTTGGTGACGGAAGCCCAACAAACTCCTGTCGGAAGGTTTGGTTATGGCTTCCTACCTCAGGCGGGGAGAATAAAAACAACAGGTGATGAAAATGCCCATTCTTTCCAAAGACCGAATAACCCTTCGAGCAAGCGCCAAAGATAAGATGGATGCCATCCGCAAGTCCGGAGAATTGTTGGTAAAGTCTGGCTGTGTTTTGCCT
>DAOUAS010000135.1:0-1755 GCA_034433295.1 Anaerolineales bacterium
AACGTCAGCGTGTTGCTCTCGGTTATCCCGTTGTTCACTGCACTGGTCAGCCGTGTTATCTTGAATGAAAAACTGAAGGCGGGTTTCTTTTTCGGTTTCACCGTGGCGATGGCGGGCATCATCCTGATCACGTTCAACGGTAGTTTTATCCTCAAACTCAATCCGCTGGGCGATTTGCTTACCCTACTGGCGGCTCTGGTGTGGGTGATTTACAGCATCCTGATCAAGGGAATGAGCACAGATGAGGGTGGGACGCTTGCCGTAACCCGCAAGGTATTTTTCTACGGACTTTTGTTCATGCTTCCAGCCCTGCCCATGTTTGGCTTCCGCTTTGGATTGGAGCGGCTGACCGTCCTGCCGAACATTTTGAACTTGCTCTTCCTCGGCGTAGGTGGGTCGGCGCTTTGTTTTTTCACCTGGAATTTTGCTGTCCACCACTTAGGACCTGTGAAAACAAGCGTCTATCTTTATCTCGTACCGATGGTGACGATTGTCGCCTCCGCCCTGGTTTTACACGAGCGTATCACGCTGTTGGCTGGGATTGGCATCGCGTTGATCTTGAGCGGAATGGCGCTTTCTGAGTGGGGGAATGTCTTCAGCAAGAACAGGTAATAGTTTGTATCTTTTTCTGTTTGCGTGCATCCAACTTCCATACGTCAAAATTAGGAGCATAAATGGAGAAACTTCTCAACGAACAGGTCATCAGCCAGGTCAAGCAGGCTTTTGCCCAGATGAAAGAGCCAGTGCAGTTGTTGCTTTTCACCTCCCGTGAAAACTGCGACTATTGCGCCGAAATCCGCCAATTGCTCGATGAACTAGTGGCGGTGGACGACAAACTCGGCTTGACAGTCTACGACCTTCAGGACAATGCCGACGTGGCAGCCCAATTCAACGTGGACAAATCCCCGGTCATCGTGATTGCCGCCAAAGATGGTGACCAGGTTGTCAACTATGGCGTCCAGTATGCGGGCATCCCCTCTGGACATGAGTTCGGCGTCCTCATTAATGACATCCTGCTTGTCTCCGGGCGTGACTCAGGTCTCAGCCAAGCCGTGCGCGACTTCCTGAAGCACCTCGAAAAGCCCCTGCACTTGCAAGTCTTTGTCACCCCTACCTGACCTCATTGTCCGCGAGCCGTGTTGCTCGCACATCAGATTGCCATGGAAAACCCCACCATGATCCGCGCGGAAGGCGTCGAAGCCACCGAGTTCCCCGAATTGGCTGACCAGTTCAATGTGCGCGGTGTCCCGCAGACCGTCATCAACGCCGGTGGTGGGATGGTCGTGGGAGCAGTTCCCGAGCCTAATTTGATCGCTGAAATCAAACGTGCATTGAATTGAAAATGACAAAGAAAAATCGTCGCCGTAAACCGAATAACCTCACCCGCCTCCCGATTTTTGTCGGGGGCGGTCTTGTCTTGTTGATGGCTTTCCTGCTGTTGGGTTTTGGTAAAAAGGATGACGCCGATGCACAGCCTGTCACAGATGAATCCTCGTATTCCGTCACCCCAAACGAAGTCAATTTCCCCGCACCCGAACTCTCACTCGAAAACGTGGAAGGTGAAATTGAATCGCTGGAAGATTATCGTGATAAGGTGGTTCTGGTCAACAACTGGGCGACTTGGTGCCCGCCCTGTAAGGCGGAAATCCCAACGCTTGAAGAGTATTACAAGGCACACAGCGAAGAGGGATTCGTCATCATCGGTATCGAAGCGGGTGAACCGCAGGCAGAGGTACTCGACTTTATTGAAAGTGC
>DAOUAS010000136.1:0-4230 GCA_034433295.1 Anaerolineales bacterium
AAATCCGGGTTTCTTCGTCGCTTCGCTCCTCAGAATGACACTCATAAAGGATTTTGCATACACGCCCTAGCTTTATTTGCTTCACTCCTTCGTCACAATATACTTGTGGATCAAATGCGCGTACTGGTTTTGCAGCCGAATGAAGTGATTCTGCGCGGCGTCGGCTTCGGCGCCTTCGGGGGCGAGGAAGCGTCCGATCTCCACGCCGTGACGGGCGATCTCGCGGCAGACGGCTTCGGTGATCAACTCCGCCAGCAACACCTGTCCCTGCACGGTGGTGTCAAGGCGGTCCTGGTCGTCGAGGTAGAGTCCCACCGACGGCGCGCCCGTGGCGATGACGATGCTCGAATTGACGCGGTCGAAGTAGACGCGCTGGCGCGGGTCCATGCGGTCGTCGAAGATGATGTCGGTGAAAAGGGCGTTGCTATTTCTCGAGAGTTCGAAAGCCATGGCTTCCTTTTTCGAGCGGACCTGCATCTGCACCTGCGCCCGATGCTTTCCGATGTAGGCGGTCACGGTCCCTTCGCCGCCCACTTGTCTGCCTTCAATTTTGACTCGCGCTTGCCCGATGGTCGGGTCATGTTTATGCGGCTGAATCACCACCTGATGGGTCAACACGATTACTTCGGGGCTGTTCGAGATGACCGAGGCGGTCGCTCCCACGTTGGCATTCTCCACCAGTCTGACGAGCAGGCTCAGGGTGATGGTCTGTCCCGTCTGGACGTACGCCCGCTCGGGGAAGAATCCCATGCCTGAGGGTGGAAGCTCAATCTTCCTGTGGACTTCGCCATCCTTCCGCTCCGAAAGCTCCAGCAGGGCAATCGAGTTCAACTCGTGCAGCGCCTTGTCGATCTTCTCACGCAGACGTTTGTCCAGCCGCGTCTGTTCTTCGTGTTGGGCGTGACGTCGCTCCGCCAGAACCAGCGGTTCGAGTTTGGCTTCCACTGCCAGCTTGAGCGCCTTCGCAAACGGATGCGTCCAGTTGATGCCGTCGCGGGTGGCGGTCAGCACAGGCTCGTCGTTCTTCATCAGCTCGTGCAAGTAATCGCACTGGATCGAGCCGTAGAAATATCCCGCGTAGGGATCGTTCTCGAACTTGAGCATGGTCAACGAGATGATGGTTGCCTTGCTGACCACCAGCAGACCGCCGTCAGCGTAGTCGCCTTCCTCGCCTCTGGTGGAGAGTTGGATCGCCGACCTGAAGACTTCCAACTGCGCCGTGACTGGATAGCCCTCGATGGGCAATTCCTCACTGAGGACTTTTTCTCCCTTTGGCGACCTGTAGCTGAGGACGTGCTCATGACGGATTTTCCCCGCTGACGTCACGTCGCGCAAGATGATTTTGCGGTGCGGGCTGCTCATGATGGGGCGCAGTTCGAAATGCCTTTGCAGGTAATTTCGCAGGTTGTCGTATTGCGGCACTTTCACGTCGTCGCGCGAGACGATGATCTCGATGATGGTGCCGTTCCCCTCTGGCATGTTGTATTCTTCGCGCACCGACTGGTTCCCCCAGATGGGATCGTTCAACTCGAAGGTGGGCACGCCGCTTTTGATCAGCAGGGAGCAGGAGTAAAAGTATCCGCCACGGAACGAGTACACGTGCCCGTGTCCCAGCCCGAAGATGGAATCCTTCAAGCCGCGTCCCCACATGCCGCGCACGTGTTTGTCTTCCTTGATTCCGCTGGTGGCTTCGCCGTAGGTCCCGACGACTTTGTCCATGCGCGAGTCGGTTATGCCCTCGGCGTGGTCGCGGATACGGATGACGGAGTTTTGGTGTTTGCGCATGACCTCGATGACGATCTCGCCATCGACCTCGGTCCCAGCCTCTTCGAGACGCGAATAACTATCGTTGCAGTTGGTGATGATCTCCACGAGCGCGCGTAACACATCCTTGCGGATTGCCTGGTCGGCTTGTTGCAACGCCACGCGGTCGGCGTATTGTAATTTTCGACTTCCAGCCATTCAAATTCCTTTTATTCATTCACCTTATCGTGACTCCCTGAGCGACACCCGCACTGCGCCGAACGCAGTGCGGTGCAAGCGAGCGAAGGATCTCTACTTCAGAAAACCGAGGTTCTTCGCTACGCTCAGAACGACACTTTATAGGTGTTGCTTCTTTATTTTGCTACTTGAACTTCTTCACTGCCTTCTTCTCAGGCGTGAGCAAATGCGCGAACTTGTCCCTGCAAGCTGCGAGGAAGGCGACCAAATCCTGGCGGTTGTGAATCTCCGCATAGCCTTTGAACAAATCCACATTTCTTACAAGTGTCTCATGCGACGATTCCATCGTGCAAAGCAACAGGCTCCTGAAATCGAATTCGCCGATATTTGCGTTCGCGCCATTCTTTTTGTACAGGCGATACGCGTCCGAGCCTTCCATCATCTTGACGAACTTCCCAGCCTTTGCCTTCTCCTCCGCGCTGACGGTGGGAATCCGAAACAAAGGCTTTTGCACAGCTACGGTTGGAGCCTTTGGCTCTGGCTTCGGTTTTGCAATCGGCGCTGGTTTCACAGCCTCGGTAACTTGTACCTTGTCAACTCGTTTCTCTTTCGCCTTCTCGACCTTTGGCTTGACGGGCGCAGGTTTTGCCACTGGCGCAGCAACTTTTTTCTCCGCAGGCTTTGGCGTTTTGGCTACAGGAGCCTTTGCCTTTTCCTCTGGTTTCGGTTTGAGGGGAGCGGGCTTCGCGGTTGGCGCGACGGTTTTCTTCTCCACAGGCTTCGACGCTTTAACAGCAGGAATTTTTTCCTTTTTTAATGGCTTCGATTTAATAGGAGCGGGCTTCACTGCCTCGGTAACTTGTAACTTGTCAACTCGTTTCTCTCTTGCCTTCTCGACCTTCGGCTTGGCGGGTGCAGGCTTCGCGGCTGGCGCAGCGACTTTCTTTTCCACTAGCTTGGGCGCTTTGACAGCAGGAGCCTGTGCCTTCTTCGCTGGTTTTGATTTAACGAGTGCGGGCTTTGCCGCAGGCGCAACAATCTTCTCCACTGGTTTTGTCGTGACAGGCTCTTCCGCCTTCTCGACGTTGAACGTTGAACGTTGAACGTTGGGCTCCTCTGTAACTTGTAGCTTGTCAACTTGCTTTGGCTTTTCCTTCTTGGGAATTTCCACACCCAGTTCCCTTGCAATCTTTTCCGCAAGTTTGTTTCCCAATGCCGTCAGTTTGAAGCCAGTATCGATTCGGGCGGTCAGCCAGCCGTTTTTCTCGCAGTCGTGTAACCTCCTCCCAACCAGCGCGGAATCAGGCCATTGGGGATAAGTCCGCAGGGAGAACTTTTTGGGGAACAACATAAAGCAGGCAGAGATGATATCCTCCGCGCTGATTTCATCCCCATCTTTATACAGGGAATAAATGGCATAAACCACAAGGTGATTCGAGGCGATGTTCGCGTATTTCTCGGGGTGGAAGTTGGGGTGATTTGCCGCCGTCATCTTTTTCTCTCTTGAAAACAGGGGATGTCTATCGTTTTCGTATTTGCTTGCCGTCCAATATACTACATAATTTTACCCTTTGTGGTTGCGCTCTGCTTGCAGGGAAGTCGAAAAGGTCACGCTCAAATTCGCGGTCGGGGAGTTCGGCGTAGAACGATTCGCCCTGACTTTCGCCACGCAGATTTCGCAGGACACGCGCCGTCACCAGCGGATGCAGGGACACTTCGCCACGGATGGCGCTTTGGATGGCGTCCGCTCGCAGCCCCGCCTTGATGTCGGCGCGGCTTTAGGCTCCCGCGCCATGATTCTCGAACCGAAACTTTTGATTGCCTGATAAACCCATTTCGGTGCTGGATGTCTCCGTCCGTGTGGAAATTTGGATGTATACTGGCGGGAGGGGGCGGAAAATTCATTCAAAAGGAGATGCCATGAGCAAAAATATCTTGATCCTAGAGGGCAGTCCGCGCGAGAAAGGAAATAGTTCCGTGCTGGCGGACCAGGTTGCAGCGGGAGCCAAAGCCAGTGGGGCGCAAGTCGAAAGCGTTTATCTGCACGGCTTGGACATACGCGCCTGCGATGCTTGTGACTTGTGCGAGCAGGGTAATGGCTGCGTCATCAACGACGATATGCAGGATTTGTATCCGAAAATCGAAGCGGCGGATGCAATTGTCCTTGCCAGCCCGGTCTACTGGTTCACGTTCAGCGCGCAGATGAAATTATGCATCGACCGCTGTTACGCATATCAAGCCAATGATTGGAAGGAAATGCAAGGCAAAAAGTATGCGCTCATCCTTACC
>DAOUAS010000137.1:0-15123 GCA_034433295.1 Anaerolineales bacterium
CTGGACTCCTTCCGCTTGCAAGAAACCTACTCAGGCAGCATCGAACTCGAAAAGAAGCAGGGTGTTGTCTCAGGCTTTGGTGATGGTAGCATGGGCGGCTCAAACGACGAAAAAGACCTGCTCTCCCATATCATCACGACCCTGAATGAGCATTACGGCACTAACTTTTCAGATAATGACAAAGTAGATATTGCGCGAGTGCTCGAAGACTACAAAACTGATGAAGAACTGCTTAGGGTTATGGCAGCCGACAATCCGCGTGAAGCAAAGAAGTACAAAGCCGACCAAGTGCTCGACCGCCTCTTGCTTGAATTTGTCCACACCAAACTGGATTTATACAAGAAACTTACCGAGTCAAAGGTCAACGAGATGTTGAAACGTCAATGGTTTGAGATGTTGGCAAGCGGGATGGGAGGAGGTTAATAGCCCTCTGCTGCATTTCGGAATTTGGGGCGGAAAGCGCGCGGCGCGACTCCGCTTCGTTCAACAACCAGCCGAATTGCATCGTCCCCATGCACAGCGGGGAGACTTCGAGTCCCGTCCTGCCAAGTGTTCTGTAGTCCACGCCGACCTCCGTTTTGATAAATCCTCAACAAGCTATACCAGCCACTGAAAACAAATGTTTGGTAGATTATAGCAAAAAGACCGTCTTCACTTCAAAGACGGTCTCAATACATTCATCGGCGCCCACAGGGCAAGCGCGCCGATGGACTCCGGAGTCGCAAGCTATTTCACCGAGAAATTGATGGTCTGGGAAAGCGCGCCGTCCAAATACAATTCGACTTTGTATTCACCGGCAGGCCAGGGGTCGCTGTTCGAGAGTTCGAAGGAAACATAGGTGTACGCCTCTTCATCGATTGTCAGCGAAGTGGATTGGATTTCGCCGGAGTCATAATCGGCAACATTGACAATGTGCCATTTCGCATCCACCACACTGCCTGTTTCCACATTGCTCAAATCTGCCACAGCGTAGAAGATATCGCCGGGCGAATAGGAAGTAGTTGGGTTGTTACCGTCCGAGTCGGTGGACATGCGCGGGTTGACCAGGCTTGGCTCGCCGCTGCCAAACGAACAGGCCAGCGTGGAAACCGCCAATGCAATAATGGCAAGCAATACAGAAAAACTTTTCGATCTCATCCTATCTTCTCCTTTGGTTGTAAAAAACAGGGTGACAATCACTCGATGTGACTGCCACCGTTGTTTACGATTGACGTCGAATTATAAGGCGGGGCGAACGATAAGGTTATCCCCAATTCAGGCTATTCGACTTCGATGTAAATCCGCTTGTTGATCGCGCCCTTGCTCTTGTAATCCGTCACCTTGATTTTGCCGACTTCGGAGGTGTCCTTCACGTGTGTGCCGCCGTCGGCTTGCAGGTCGAGACCCACAATTTCAACCGTCCGCACTTGCATGATACCTTCGGGCAAAAGGTTGATCTTGGTACGGATGAGGTCCGGGATTTGAAAGGCTTCTTCGCGCGGCAAAATCTTGACCCGAATCTCACGTCCCTGCTGCGCCTCGAGGTTGACTGCCGTTTCGATGGCCTTGACCAGGTCTCCGCGCATGTTCTCGAACTCGAAATCCATGCGGCCTTTGAGCGGGTCCATGTCGCCGCCCGTGACCTTGGCCCCGTAATCGCGGAAGACCGCCCCACATAGGATGTGCAGCGCGGAATGAGTCCGCATCAACTGGTAGCGGCGCTCCCAGTCCAGCGCCCCGCTGACGGTGGAACCGGGCGCAGGCAGAGGCTCCGTCCCGCCGAGGAAATGCAAAACGTCGTCGCCCTGCTTCTTCACTTTTTCCACGGGATAGGTCACGCCGCCAACCGTCAGCGCGCCAAAGTCGCAGGGCTGTCCGCCCCCGCCGGGGTAGAAAGCGGTCTGGTCCAAAACAGCGGCTCGGGTCGCGGCATCCGCCGAGACGATGATCGCGGAAAATTCCCTGAGATACGAATCGATTTGGTAGAGAAGTGTGGTCATACGTCGATTATAGCGCGGTTGGAGTCGGGAAGTTCTACTTCTGGGGCATATCTGCAAGTAGAACTTGCAGACTCCGGGTCTTCGTTGCGAGATTAGGGTTTGATTAGAAGTTTTATACCCGCTTGACTTTGTCTCTTCATCTATTGTATAGTATTCTGCGGTGAAAAAAGGCACTGCCCAAAGGCTGTGTCTTTTGTTTGTCAACCCCCATTTTATAAACCTTATTGCAAGGAGTGGCAATGATCAAAGTCAGTGGTCTTACCAAGGACTACGGCGCGCGCCGCGCCATTCATAACGTGAGTTTCGATGCCCAGCAGGGAGAGATCGTGGGTTTTCTCGGACCCAACGGCGCGGGGAAAACAACCACCATGCGCATCCTTACCGGTTACATGCCGCCCACCGACGGCGAAGCCATTGTAGCCGGATACGATGTGGTGGAAGAGTCGCTCGAAGTCCGCAGGCGCGTGGGCTACCTGCCCGAAACCGTGCCGCTGTACAACGACATGGTCGTTTTCGATTATCTGAAGTTCATGGGCGAACTGCGGAAGATTCCCAACGTGGATGACCGTGTGGATGAAGTATTGGACATGGTCGGTTTGTTCGACCGCGCCGAAGGCTACATCGGCAACCTGTCGAAGGGTATGCGCCAGCGCCTGGGGCTTGCGCAGGCGCTCCTGCACCGCCCCGAAGTGTTGATCCTCGACGAGCCGACAATTGGGCTCGACCCCGGACAGGTGGTCGAAGTCCGCGAGTTGATCCGCGAGATCGGCAAGGAGCGGACGGTCCTGCTCTCCACCCACCTGCTGAACGAAGCGCAGAACATCTGCGACCGCGTGCTGATTATCAATAAAGGAAAGATTGTCGCAGAAGATACCACAGAGAATTTGCAGGCGCGGCTGGTCGGCGCGGAACGTGTGGCGCTGCGCGTGCGCGGCGAAGCCGACGATCTGGCGCAGACCGTCAGGAAGGTCAAGGGCGTGCAAGCGGCCGAAGCCAAGAATGATGGCTCGGTGGAATTCGAGTTCTCCTCCGGTAAGGATGTCCGCCCTGAAGTGGTCAGGCGGGTGGTCGATGCCGGTTACGACTTGATCGAGCTCCGTCCGCTTGGCATGAGCCTCGAAGAAATCTTCCTTGAACTCACCGGCTCGGATGCCAAGAAAAAGTAAAGAGGAATTCCATGAGAAACATCTGGACCATCGCAAAACGCGAATTCGACAATTACTTCAACAGCCCGCTGGCATACGTGGTGGCTTTTGCCATGCTCCTGCCAATGGGCATTTACTTTTCGCTGATCATGTGGGTCAGCGCGCAGCAGGGCATGTTTGGAGGTCCCGCCCCCGACAGCACGCCCATCAACTGGCTCTTCGTCTTCCTGCTGATCTTCCTCAGCCCCGCCCTGACCATGCGTCTGCTCTCGGACGAAGCCCGCATGGGCACGCTGGAGCTTTTGTTGACCGCCCCGGTCCGCGACTTTGAATTGGTGGCCGGCAAATGGCTGGGAGCGTTCCTGTTCATTCTCGGACTTGCCGCCGTGACCCTGATCTACCCGCTTGTCCTCAACAACTTCGTCTCCCCCGGCATCGACTGGCTGGTTGTGCTTTCCTCGTATCTCGGCCTGATTCTGATTTCTGCCGCGCTGTTGTCGCTTGGCACGGGAATCTCGGCCATTTTCACCAATCAGTTCGCCGCATTCTTCGTAACCCTCGGATTGTTCTTCTTCCTCTGGTTCATGGTCAGCCTGCCCGCCAGTTACCTGCAAACAGGCGGAGATGTGTTGAATTACCTCAGTCTTTCGAATCATTTTGCCCAATCCATGAACCAGGGCACGATCAACCTGGGAGATATCGTTTACTATTTAAGTTTGATTGCGCTGGGTCTGTTCACGGGCACCACCGCAGTTGAAATTCGGAGATGGCGCTAATGGCTGGAAATAACAAAACCCCCGCGGCACAATACGCCTTTATCGGCCTCATCCTTGCCGGGCTTGCCGCTGTGTCCACGATTTTGGTTGGCGCGGCGAAAGGCATGATCGCCCTGAAAATGTTCCCTGAAGACAGCGTCACCTGGCTGGACCTGGCCCTGCAAATCAGTCTCGCGCTGCTTGTTGTGGGACTGGCGGCATACGCGATCATGGCGCCGGATCAAGTCCGCCGTTTCTTCACCGGGCGTCAGGCGCGATATGGCTCAAATTCGCTGATTTTGGCCCTTGCAGTGATCGGCATTATTTTTGTGGTAAATATGCTGGCGTTTCAGAATCCCGATTTCCTCGGGGCGCCCTGGGATTTGACGGAAGACAAATCGAACACACTCGCCGACGCAACCCTGCAAACCCTTGTCACCCTGCCGGACAAAGTCACTGCCACCGCATTCTACAGCGCGAATCTCAACACTGTCAGCGCGGACGAACTCCTGACGAAATTCAAGAACAACAGCGCTGGCAAGTTCGACTATAAATTCGTCGATCCCGACCGCGACCCGGTTGCCGCGCGAGAAGCAGGCATCACCGGCGACGGCAAGATCATGCTCCAGATGAGCGGACGGAAGGAGATCGCCTCCTTCGCCAACGAGACCGAACTCACCAAGGCAATGATCCGCCTGATCAGCCCCACGGCACGGGCGGTGTACTTCCTCGAAGGACACGGCGAACCAACTCTCGAAGCAAGCGGAGAGGCAAACTTTTCCACCGCAAAATCCACGCTCGAATCGAAGAATTACACGGTCAATTCGCTCAACCTCTTTTCAGTGACAGCTGTTCCCGAAGACGCGCTTGCCGTGATCGTGGCGGGACCCAGGAAGCCGCTATCCGCCTCGGAAGTGAATTTGCTGAAGAAGTACGTGGATGCAGGCGGCTCGCTGGTGGTTATGGAAGACCCGACCATCGTCACGGAATTTGGAGACTCCCCCGATCCGCTGGCTGAATATCTGACAAAAGGCTGGGGCATCGACCTCAACAACGACATAGTGATCGATCTCGTCAACAGTCAGAATCCGTTCCAGGCGGTCTCTTTGAACGTGGGCATACACCCCATCACACAGAACCTGACCCAGAATTACATTGTGGTCCTGCCGCAGGCGCGCAGTTTGAGCATTGCCGGGCAGGTGGAGAACGTCACGCAAACCCCGCTCATCCTGACGACCGAACAGTCGTGGGGTGAGACGGAATTGGTCTCGGGCGCGCAGCCCGAATTCGATCCCGAAAAGGACACCGCGGGGCCGCTCAACCTGGCAATTGCCGGCGAGAACAGCGTCACCAAGGGACGGGTGGTCGTCTTCGGCAATTCGGTCTTCGCCACCAACGACGGCTTCGACGCCTATGGCAACGGCAACATGTTCATCAATTCGGTGGATTGGGCCGCAGAACAGGAAGACCTGATCAACCTGACGCCGCGCCAGCCGACCGCGCGCACATTCATAGCGCCCAACAATCTTGTCTTCCTCGTCATAATCATCATAACAGTCTTGGTGCTGCCGGGCTTTGTGGTATTTGCAGGCGTATCTGCCTGGGTGGCGCGCCGTAAGCGAGGTTAACATGGCAACAAAAACACCCCGCACAACCATCGAAAAAAAGAAAAGCGCCCCCGCCAGGGCTACGGTCAAAAAGACCGGGCGCGCCGCAACAGCCGCGCCCAAACCGCGTCGTACTGTAACCGCGCAACGCGGGAAGACCTCCACTCCCGAAGTGGATTTTGCGCCTGCGCCAGCCCCCAAGCGAAGACCTTTCTTCCAGTCCGGCACATGGATTTCCATTTTCATGCTTGCCGCGCTGATCGGTCTTGCCGTCTATCTCAACCGTCAAGGGGAAACAAAGGCTGTGGAAGAGGCAACCCCCACACCCGAAGAAGCGTTCATTTTCACCGAAGCGGACGGCATGATCTCGAGCATCGAAGTCAAACCTGCCGAAGGAGAGACGGTCAGGATCGCGCGAAACGCGGAAAACGTCTGGGCGGTGATCCTGCCCATCGAAGCGGAAGCAGATCAGGGTATGTCCGAAGCGGCGGCGTCCCAGTTGACCGCGCTGCCTGTCACCGGTCGAATCGAAGCCGGAAAGTCTCCCGGCATCTTCGGGTTTGACAACCCCGCCTACGTGATCGCTGTGGAATTCAAGAATGGAAAGAAACACAGCCTTGAAATTGGAGATGCCACACCTTCAGGCAACGGGTATTATGCGCGCCTCGACCAGGGGGAGATTCTAATCACAGAAACGAACGGTATCGAAGCGCTCCTGCAACTCCAAACCTTTCCGCCCTACCTGAACACGCCCGTCCCGACAGCCGAAGCGACGGACACGCCTGCCCCATAAAAGCAAGGTAAAACCAAATTTTTCCTGACAGGGTTCGAGATGAAACCTGTCAGGCTTTTGGCGGGACATTTGTAATACAAAGGCATTGCAAAGCGTCTGAAAAGCGCAAAGGTATTGCTTTTCAGATTAAAAAAGTGTATTCTGATTTAGAAAATTGCTGGTAAAACCTAACCGAAAGTTGGATGCTTTGAATGGATGTAGAGAAGATTTTGATTGTTGATGATGAGGAAGAGTTTTCTGCCGTCGCGCGGCTCGTGGAACTGGGTCGCCAAAAATCATATGTGACATTGGATGACATCCTGCACTTCTTCCCCGAAGCCGAGCAGGATGTGGAACAACTCGAAGAGGCGTTTTCCGCCCTGCTTAGCGCCGGCGTCCCCTTCATGGAAGACACTATTACGACGGAGCCAACGGAGGACGAATTGGCCGCCGTGGAGCAAACCTCCGAAATGGAGGATTTGCCCGACCCTTCGCTGGACGATTATCTGGCAAACATCGACACAGACGACACCATCGGCTTATATCTGAAAGAAGTCAGCCGCGTGCCGTTGTTGACTGCGGTGGAGGAAGTGCAACTGGCGCAGCGTATCGAGCGCGGACGCGCGGCACGCGAAGAACTCGCGCAGGGAAATGTCATCACCAAGAGGCGCATGGAACTGCGACGCTTCATCGAAGACGGCTGGGCGGGACGCGAACACCTCATCACCGCAAACTCGCGCCTTGTCATTTCGGTTGCCAAGAAGTATATGGGACGCGGCGTGCCATTCCTCGATCTGATTCAGGAAGGCAACATTGGCTTGATCCGCGCCACGAAGAAATTCGATTACCGCCGCGGACATAAATTCTCCACCTACGCCACGTGGTGGATTCGTCAGGCCGTCACCCGCGCCATCGCCGACCAGGGTCGCACCATTCGCGTGCCGGTCCACATGGGCGACCAGATCAACAAGTTACTGCGCGTCCAACACCAGTTGACACAACGCCTCGGACGCGAACCCAGCGTGGACGAATTGGCCGTTGCTTTGGATGTGCCTCCCAAGAAAGTGGAAAATATGATTCAGGTGGCGCGCCGTCCGCTTTCGCTGGAAACGCCAACCGACGACGAAGAGGATTCGGTTCTCGGCGACTTCATCGAAGATGACGAAGCTCCCCCGCCCGACGAGACGGCCACCTATAACCTGTTGCGCGAGCATCTCGGCGAAGTGTTGAACAGCCTGCCGCCGCGCGAAGTCCGCATTTTGCAATTGCGCTATGGGCTGCTCGACGGTCAAGCCTACACCCTCGAAGAAGTGGGACGCAAGATGGGCGTAACCCGCGAGCGCGTGAGACAAATCGAAGCGCAGGCGTTGAGCCGATTGCGCCATCCATCCATCCGCAGGAAATTGCGCGATTACCTGGGCGAGTAAACCAACAAGCGGTATGCGAAAGCATACTGCTTGTTTTATCCCGAAAAAGAGACCTCGTCACACAACAACGAAAGACCCATGATGCGATTTAAAATTCCCCGGATAAAAATATTGCTTGTATTGATGGTGGGCGTCATCGTGTTTTACGGTTTCATCCGCATTTTCCCCATGCTACAGATCGGCATGGATTGGGAGCAGGTCTACCGTCCCGCGGCGCTGGCAATGGCGCAGGGCAAATCGCCCTACAGCGTTGTCTTTTACGCCGCGCCCTGGTCTGTCATCCCGCTCATCCCCTTCGCACTTTTACCTTCCGAGTTGGGAAATATCGGCGTGTTCATTCTTGGGCTTTCGGCCTTTGCCTATGTGGCATACAAACTGGGCGCGGGACCGGGCAATATGGCCATTTTTCTTTTGTCTGCGCCTGTGGTGGGTTGTTTGATCTATGGCAATATCGAGTGGATGCCGTTATTGGGCTTTGTGCTTCCCCCGCAAATCGGACTGATCTTTGCAATCATCAAACCCCAGGTGGGGATTGGGCTGGCGATCTACTGGTTTGTGCATATCTTCAGGACAAAGGGAATCATCGAAGTGATCAAGACCTTTACCCCGGTGATCCTCGTAACCCTGCTGTCCTTCTGGATGTATGGCTTCTGGCCCCTGATCTTCCAAAAAACGATGGAGCAAAGCCGAACCAGCGCGCTGGATTACAACACCAGTCTCTGGCCCCAGGGAATATTCGTTGGAATTTGGCTTCTTTACAAAGCCATTCAAAAACAGAAACCCGGGATGGCGCTTGCTTCCTCGCCTTTCCTCTCGCCTTATGCCTTGCAATTCACATGGGTTTCCGTGCTGGCAGGCTTGATTGGTTCTCCGCTGGAACTACTGCTGGTGTCCATCGGGCTGTGGATTCCCGCGGTCATCAGAACAATTGCCTACTATTCATAATCGGAAGGCGGAGACAGGGAAGCCAAAGATGAGACCAAGACAAAAACTTCTGCCGCGTCTCGGGGATATTTTTTTTGCGGCACTCTTCATCGCCATCCTCCTGCTCGGTGGACGCATGATCAACCTCGACGGCGACCTGCCCCGCCATTTGTTGTTTGGCAAAATCATTCTTGTCGAACGCGCAATTCCCGCCACCGAACCGTTGATCCATCCCTACGAAAACCGCCCTTACGTTTCCCATGAATGGCTGTCACAGGTAATCTACCACGCGGTTTACTCGGCGGCTGGACTGCCCGGACTCGTCCTGCTTGCAGCCTTCCTGCTTTCCTCCACATTCCTCATTGTCTATGATTATCTGGTAAAAAGATTTTCATTGCGTTTGCCTGTTTTGTTCATTGTCGCCTGGGGAGCCTTTGCCACTTCGCTCAATTGGGCCATCCGCCCGCATTTGTTTTCGATGCTTCTGCTGGCTCTCTGGCTGACATGGGTCGATCGAATGCGACGCGGCGAGAAGATTTCCGTCTGGCGTTTTCCCATTCTCATGGTCTTGTGGAGCAACCTGCACGGGGTTTTCATTGCGGGGGTTTTGGCCTTATTCGCCTTCGCCGTTGGCTGGACGATAGATTATCTTTTCGCAAAAGGCGAAAACCCCGGCACAGGCAAACAACTCTGGCTTGCCTTGATTTTGTCCATCACGGCAAGCGTGCTGAACCCGGGTGGAGCAGGATCATGGTTTAGCATTCTGGGATTCGTCAACAACCAATATTTGATGTCGCGCATGGTCGAATCCAATCCGCCCAATTTTCAGATTCCCGAAATGCGGGTCTTTTTCCTTCTATTGGTCTTTTCCATTTTCTTGCTGTCGGTCAAACGCGGCGAACTTTCCAGCGGACAGGGCTTTTTGCTGGCCGGATTCAGCGCCATGAGCCTGATGGCGTTCCGAAACGTTCACCTATATGGGATCGTCGCTCCCTTTGTGCTTGCGGAGGCGCTCGCAGATTTGCGAGACATTTCCATTATCGACAGGCTGGAGGCAACCCTTGCCAGTATCGAGGATAAAATCACAGTGGCCTTTTATCCCATCCTGACAGTCTTTGTCCTTGGTGTGTTTGCCATTTTCGCGCCGATTTCAAAAGACCTTTACCAATTTGATCCCGAAACCTTTCCTGTGAGCGCTGTAAACTGGTTGAAATCCAATCCGCAGCCTGGTCACATGTTCAACGATTTGAACTGGGGCGGCTACCTCGAGTTAAATCTCCATCCGCAAAAGACTTTTATTGACAGCGTCGCTGACGTAACGGGCGAAGTCACGACAGACTATGAGACCATCCTCACCACCCGCAGCGGATGGGAAGATCTCTTGAATAGATATGACATCAAGTGGGCGATCATCGAAACAAACTCCACCCTTACCCACACTCTGCGCGGTCATGGGTGGAATATTCTCTACAAAGATGAAACTGCAATTATCCTGCGAAGATGAAGAATAAAATTCTGTTTCCTCTTGTGTTATTTTTTGCTTTGGGGATTCGCCTCATTGGGATTCAATCCCGCCCCATCTGGTACGACGAAGCCTTTTCGATTCTGCTTTCCGAACAGGGACCGTCCGCCATCCTCAGCGGGACACTTGCCGCTGACGCCGATTCCTCCGCCGCGGAGGAACACCCGCCCGCGTACTATTTTGCGCTCTGGGGTTGGATGCAACTCTTCGGGAACTCGTTGGTTTCTGTGCGCCTGCTGTCAATTGCCTTCTCGCTTGGCATCATCCTTCTTCTTTACCTCATCGCCCGCCATCTCTTCAACGAACAGACCGCGCTTGCAGCCGCTTTCCTCGCCGCAATCCTTCCATTTCAAGTCCACTATGGGGTGGAAGTCCGCATGTATGGCTTGCTTGCTTTCTGGCTGACTCTCGCCGCGTTTGCATTTCTCAAACGCCAGTGGCTTTTGTTCAGCCTTGCCGCCGCATTGGCACAATATACCCATAATCTCGCCGTTTTCTATTTGATTCCGCTGGCGCTCACGCCGATATTTCAACGCGATTGGAAAACGCTTCGCTCTTTAATTTGGGCTGGTTTCGCCGCGATCATCCTTTACTCCCCGTGGCTAATTCAACTCCCCGCGCAGGTCTCCAAAGTGACATCCAGTTTTTGGATAGAAAAACCAGGTATCGAAAAATTATTCACCCTTTTCCTGATGTACCTGCCGCATCTGCCACTTCCGAGTCCCCAACTAATGGCTGGTCTGTTGCTGGCGACATTGATCATTGCGCTTGCAGCTTTTCAAACTTATCGAGCGCAGAAGAAAAAAACCGAACAGGCAAAGAACGGACTCTGGCTTGCTTATCTTGCCTTCACACCTCCATTACTGTTGTGGCTGGTTTCGCAGATTTATCCGCTATATGTGGAACGCGCCCTCCTGCCGTCACATGCTATCTTCTGCATCTGGCTGGCATGGGCTTTCACGCGGACTAAACTTCCGCGCCCGATCCAAGGCTTTGTGCTTGCGCTGGTTCTCGCCTCGGCTGGCACGGGAATTTATCAACACATTACTTACAAGGGATTCCCGTATGTTTCCCCAGCCCTGACGCAACGCATCGAAAGCAAGCTTGAGAAAGGCGACGTCGTCATCCACTCCAGCAAACTCAGCTATCTGCCTTCGCTTTATTATGACCGTTCTCTGCCTCAGGGCTTCATCCTCGACCCTGCCAACAGCAGCGTGGACACACTTTCCCCCGTCACACAAAATATCCTAAACCTGCAATCGTTTGAAAACATCGAAGACGGAACCGCAAATGCAACCCGCGTCTGGTTCGTCATCTACCAGCAATCACTGGATGAATACAAACAGGCGGAGCAAACACATCCGCACTTGGAATATCTAAGCCAAAATTTTGAGCTTGAATCAATTGAAGCGTGGAATGATCTAAGAATAGACCTCTTGCAAAAGTCAATTCACCCCAATTTCGAAAACGGACGTTAGAGAACGTCCGCTACACAAAGTCAAATATCCTGCATAGGGTTGCGCTCTCTAGCGCACTTATGCACGAAATCTAATTTATCTTTACCAGAAGCTCAATTGAGATCATCACTTTTCATCCTTCGACTACGCTCAGGACGGATATTTTATACCACCGCATCCACCATGATTGCCAAAAAGATAAACGCCAGGTACATGCTCGACCAGCGGTACATCGTCCAGGCGACCTTGTTGCCTTCGACCTTGACCACGCGCCAGGCGGCGTAGAGCAGGAATCCGCCGAGGACGAGAGCCGAAATCAGGTACACAGTCCCAGCCAAATCGAAGAGGGGAAGAAGCAGGGTGACAGCAACCAACTCAACGGTGTAAATCAAAATCTGCCTGCGAGTCTTTTCCTCCCCCATCACCACGGGCATCATTGGCACGCCCGCCCGCTCGTAATCCTTCTTGCGGACAATTGCCAGCGCCCAAAAATGTGGGGGCGTCCAGAAGAAGACGATGGCGAAGAGAATCCACGCCGCGAGTCCCAGGTGACCTGTCGCCGCCGCCCAGCCAACCATCGGCGGAATCGCCCCCGCCCCGCCGCCAATGACGATATTCTGCACGGTGGCTTTCTTCAACATCACGCTGTAAAAAATCACGTAGTAGAAAATCCCAGCAAGTGAAAGCAAAGCCGCCAACAAATTGACGAAGCCCGCCATGACGTAATAACTGATGAGCGAAAGCGCCAGCCCGTACGAAAGCCCCTCTGCCGCGGTGAGCCGACCATCCGCCAGCGGACGCTTCGCAGTGCGCTGCATCCGCTTGTCGAGTTCGCGGTCGATGTATTGGTTCAACGCGCTCGAACCCGCCGCCGCCAACGCGCCGCCGAGCAAAGTCCAAAACGTGATCGACGCCGAAGGGAAGGCTTTGCTTCCCGCCACAAGCCCGCTGTAGGTGGTGACCAAAAGCAGCAGCACGATAATCGGCTTGGACAAAATCAAAAAGTCCTTCGCCCGCTGACGGAAATCGAACTTCACGATTTCGGTGGGTTCCTTTGCCAGCGTTCCCGAAGCGAAGACCAACGCGCCAAGCGACACCCACAAGGCAATCGCGCTCATCGTGTGCAGGACAACCAAATGAAAAGGGTAGTCGCGCGTCACCAAAATCGAGCCGACAAACGCCTGCCCGAAAAACAGCACGCCCGTCACGGTGGTCAGCGGGTGAATCAAAATTTGGTCGCGCTGTTCGCGCCAGGCTTTTCGCAGCAGCCAAATCATCAACAGCGAAGCCACGCCCACGGTCAGCATGTGCGCGAGCTTCAAATAGCCGAGCGGAGCGGTTGGGACGCACACTCCCCAGCCTTCGCAAAACGCCCACGCGCCCGCCACGGCAACGGCGCGCCCAAGCGCGGTCACGAACAACACGGCAACGAACAACGCAAGCGTCAGCCGCGCAAACGAGGTTTTGAGCGAGTACTTCATTTTTGTTTCCTCAGGTAAAACGGATAGCCAAAGAACAACACCGCCGCAAACGAAAACCACTGCAAGGCATAGCCAAAGTGCGAGCCTTCGGTCAACTCGATCTCAGGCTGGAACGGGATGGGCGGAACGTCGTCGCCTGCGATTTCATCCTGCTGGATAAAAACGTTTAGCATGGGATAGGGATTCTGCTCCGCGATTCGCTCCACGTCGAGATTATTCCACACGTCGAGTTTTCCCTCCGTGTCCGCGACTCCGCCGAAGGCTGGTTTTTCCTGCCCGAGCCGAATCTGCCCCGTGACCACGCCCGCCTCGTCGTATTTTCTCCAATTTTCGGGCGCGGAATTTCCGTCCGCAGGAATCCAACCGCGATTGACCAACACCGCCCCACCCGAAAACTTGAGCGGCGTGACGAGGTGATATCCGTACACGGTCTCGTGATATTGATTCCGCATGGCGACTTGATTCTCGAAGTCATACTCGCCCGTCACGGTCACTGACCGCCATTCCATTTTTTCGATGTCGGCTGGCACGGATCGATTCAAGTCAAGCATGGGTTCCGCCCGCATGGATGTCACCTGGGCGTTGAAAGCGCGGCGCTGTTCGAGCCTGTTCAATTGCCAAATACCGAGACGGACACAAACCGCACTCCCCGCGAAGACAAGCAGGGTGGTCAAAATCCACGAGCGGCTGAACATTTTTTTCAAGTAATTATCCTCTGAGACCTGACAGGTTTTATCAAAATCGTGCTGGTTATCGAGCTTCTACGGAAACCTGTCAGGTCTTTTTAGAAGGCACAACCAGCGCGTACAAGGCAATCATCACACCCAGCGGCAGACCTGAAAATAAAATTCCATACAGGCGGGTGCTGAGCGTGAGCGGCTCGTACACGTCCAAGCCAAAGGTTTGACTCGGCTGGAAGGAGCAGGAGTAGGCATACGACGACGCCGAGTCCAACGGCAGGCGCGCGGTGGAGCCAGCGGGAATCCACAGCGGACCAAGTTCGTGGTCTGCGGTGTCTTCGTTCTTGACCACAATCGTATCACCGACCACAAAAGTCATCGAGTCGGGGATGGTGGGCGGGGCTTCGCCGCGAGCGACCTTGTCCGCTGTGCCTGCGGGGATGAGAATTTCAATCACCTTCGGGGCGCGGGCAGTCTCGCGCAGAAAATAAAACGTGACTTCGTTGAGCGCGACGCCGAAGAGAAGCCCAAAGAGGAGGGAGAGTAGAACTTTTTTGACGATGGTTTTGAATGGGGGCATAGGAGTGCCTTTGTCATGTCATTGCGAGCCACCGCGCTTTTCGGCGGCGACACTTGCGCCGCACACCAGTGCGGTGAGCAATCTCGTGTGATTGGGAGATTGCTTCGGGCGGGAGAGCCGCCCTCGCAATGACGCTATTGATTCAACAAAATCTCGATGTCGTGAAGCATGTCTTCGACGGGAGTCTGGAAGCCATACGAAAGCCGCAGGTTGCCGTTCTGGTCGACGAGATATGTCCGCGCGGTGTGGTTGATGATGTAGCCAAACGCAGACTCGGATTCAACCCGCTCGCGGAAGACGCCGTAATCATCCCAGATGACTTGCAGGTCTTCGGGATCGCCCGTCAAACCGATGAAGTCCCCGTTGAAATGCTCGACGTATTCCTGAATTTTTTCGGGCGTGTCGCGTTCAGGGTCTACAGAGACAAAGACAACTTGAACCTGCTCGGTCTTATCCCCCAGTTCTTCCATCACCAGCCGCAGTTCCGCCAGCGTGGTCGGGCAGACATCGGGGCAGGCGGTGTAGCCGAAGAAGAGCAAAACAATCTTTCCTCTTTGTTCGCTCAAGCGGAAGGTCTCCCCGTTTGCTCGAGTCAAGGCAAAATCAGCCGCCTGCGGATACGGCTCATCGTACATCGTCCCGCGAAAATTGACGGGGTTGGCGAACACAAAAATCAACACTGCCGCTCCCACCGCCAGCAGGGATAAGATTCCCACCCAGAGAGTCTTTCTATTCATTTGCCGCTCCCAATTTTGTAGGGGCGGGGTGACCCCGCCCCTACTGTTCTTACAGCG
>DAOUAS010000138.1:0-6326 GCA_034433295.1 Anaerolineales bacterium
CTCAACCTCGACCCAAGCCTGCGCGGCAACATCCGCATGGGCTACTACGACGCGGGTCACATGATGTACATCCACCTGCCTTCGCTGAAGTCAATGAAGAAAGACCTGACCAAATTTATCAAGGATGCAACTGGCTAGAGAATTCCCGTCATTGCGAGGAGGGTGATCTCCCCGACGAAGCAATCTCCTCGCAAATTTTGAGATTGCTTCGCTGCAAAAAAGCGCAGCTCGCAATGACGAATTCTAATGTTTATAGGACGTGACCAAATGAACCTGGACGATCTCGAATACTTCAAAAAACTCGACACCCTGAACATGCTCGGTGAAATCGACGGCTTGCCCGACCAGCTTCAACGTGCGTGGGAACTGGGGAAGACTCAGCCGCTGCCCAAACTGGACACCGTCCGCGCCATCGTGGTCGCAGGCTTGGGCGGATCAGCCATCGGCGCCGACCTCGTAGCTGGTTCTGTTTCCTCCAGCCTCGGCGTCCCGATGATCGTCCACCGCGATTACGGTCTGCCCGCCTTCGCGCAGGGACCTCAAACGCTGGTGGTCTGTTCCTCGCATTCGGGCAACACCGAAGAGACTCTCGACTCGTTCGAGACCGCATTGAAGAACGATTGTAGCGTGGTCGTCATCTGCACAGGCGGCGAACTGGCGAAGCGCGCTGAAGCGAAGAAGATTCCCGTCTGGCGCTTCGAACACAGCGGACAACCCCGCGCCGCAGTTGGATTCTCCTTCGGCTTGTTGCTATCCCTGCTGGCACGCCTGATGTTGATTCCCGACCCGTCGAACGATGTCGCCGAAGCCATCTCCGCGATGAAAAGGTCACAGATGCATTTGCGCCCTGACGTGCCCGCCGCGACCAATCCTGCCAAGCGGTACGCAGGTCAACTGGTTGGGCGTTGGGTGACGGTGATGGGCGCGGGCATCCTTGCTCCCGTAGCGCGCCGTTGGAAGGGACAGGTCAACGAGGTTGCCAAGGCTGGCGCGAACTTTGAGTTCCTGCCCGAAGCCAATCACAACACGCTGGCGGGGACTCTCAATCCAAGTGATGTACTCAACGCCCAGACCATGACCCTCTTCCTGAGTTCCCCGTCCGACCATCCGCGCAACAAACTGCGCTCCACCTTCACCCGCCAGATTTTCATGGTCGAAGGCATGAACACCGATGTCGTGGATGCGCGCGGCGACTCCCCGCTCGCCCATATGTGGACGCTGATTCTCTTCGGCGATTACATGACCTATTACCTGGCGATGGCTTATGGCGTCGACCCCACTCCCATCGATGCGCTGGTCAACTTCAAGAAGTCCATGGCGGACGCGAAATAAAATTTCGCAGGGGCGGGGTTGTCCCGCCCCTGCTGTGGGCGGAATAACTCACTCCGTGGAAATCAAGCCTTGCGTTTGTCGCCCACGAAAAAAAGGGCGACAGTTCCAGGTCCCGTATGTGAGCCGATGACGGTCCCCACGCTGTTGATCATGACCTTGCCATTGAGTTTGGGGAATTTCTCTTCGATCAAATCCGCGACCTTGCGGGCGTCGTCGTAACAGGCTGAATTGGAGATGAAGCACTTGCCCGAATATTCCAAGCCGCCTTGGGCATGTTCCTCCATCCTTTGCACGATCTCAGAGATGACGCGCTTCTTGCCGCGAATCTTCTCGCGTGGAATCAGTTTCCCCGCGTCGTCCATGTTCATCAGCGGACAGATGTTGAGCAGGTTGCCCACCGTCGCCGACGCCGCCGAAATACGTCCGCCGCGCTTGTAATGGGTCAGGTCGGTGGAGAAAAACCAGTGGTGGATGTTGAGCTTGTTTTCCTCGACCCAGGCATGGACTTCTTCGAGAGACGCCCCGCCATCTTTCATGTCCGCTGCCATATTCACCAGCAGACCGTAACCCGAAGACGCTCCCAGCGAGTCAACCAGCAACATCTTTCGGTCGGGATATTTTTGTAGCAACTGCTCGCGCGCCATCACGGCGGAGTTGTACGTCCCAGACAAACCCGAAGAAAGCGAAATGTGAAGGATATCTTTCCCGTCTTTCAGATACGGTTCAAAAAATTCGATAAACTGCGCCACGTTCACCTGTGACGTGGTCGGCATGGCTCCCGCCGCAATGCGACGATAAAACTCATCAAAAGGCATGGTCTGACCGAGGTCATCGGGATATTCCTTCCCCTCCATGTTGAAATGAAAACAAACAAAGGGAATGTTCCTCTTCTGGAAGTGCTCAAGCGGCATATCCGCAGTGGAACAACAACTAAGAACATAATCGGACATTTTTAGATTCTCCAAAATGATACTTTGTGCGAGGGAAACAGTTTGGGATTCTTTATTGGACATTTGACTGTGCAAGACTCACCAGCCGAAAAAATGCTATTGCAATCCGCAAGGTTTAGGTGGCGGTAACGCTAAACTTGGGCGTCAAGCTTTTTGCCAATTCTGAGACCGTCTCAATATCTTTCGCAGATTGGAAGGCGCGAACCGGAATCCAGAAAACAGTCCGTGGAGCCTGGAAAAAGAAAAAACCTTTAGGCGTTTTTCGTACTCCACTGAGAGCTTTCCACTTCCATCTGGTTTCAGGTGAGCCGTCTGCTTGCATCACAATTTCCTCACGCGTAATGGTCACAAGAACGCGTTTATTGCTATCCGGGCTTTTCAAGAAACTTTGTTTCAGGTTCTGCCTTTGGACAAAAATAAAAGTTGCCCACAGCGCAACAAACAAGAACAAATATATGCTGATCAACGGCAGGTGGTTTTGGATGGCGGTAAAAGATATATCTATCTGCTTGTTTAATAACCTGGTTATTACCCAGGCAATTGCCAATATCAAAAGACCGTATATCAGCCAGAAAAAAAAGGACAATTTCCCAGACGATCCCGTTTTTCTTGCCAACCCCTTTTTTCGGGCGATTAAATCATCAAGTGTCCAAACAAAAGTGGCGGTGATATGAATATTTTTCTTCATGATACTTTTATGATATTCCTCTAATTTTAGATTTGCAACTCAAACGCCGCGCCATGCACCAGCAGCCTGTCCCAAATCATCGGGATATTCCTTCCCTCCATGTTGAAATGAAAACAAACAAAGGGAATGTTCTTCTTCTGGAAATGCTCAAGCGGCATATCCGCGGTGGAACAACAACTAAGAACAAAATCAGACATTTTCAGATTCTCCTGACGATAATTTTTGAAACAAAAAGGGCGTTGCTTGTCAACGCCCTCATTATATCCTTACCCACTGCTATGTAGCTTTCAAGCCTTTTTGCGGATTTGTGCCGCGAGGATTTCTCCCACCCCAATCGCGCCGACGCCACACAACAGGTGCAAAACTTCCGCAATCCAATTATAGTCATCTGGGAAAATTCGGTTTTGGGCAAGCCCCCAGATCGGGAGTCCGATTGCCCAGACAGCGGCAATCAGCACCAGCCAACGGGAAACACCTGCGCGGTAGGCGAGATAGGTCAGTGCGAACAATGCAAGCGTGAGGATCGAGCCAAGCAGGATGTGGAAAATCACGAGGGAATGCGCGCTTCCCGTCCAAAAAACGATTCCTAAAATTAACAGAATCACTCCCAGGATTCGCACGGTCATTTGTAAGATCGAAGTTGTTTTCATCTTGTGTCTTCTGCTTTCTACGGATTACTTGTTTTGTCCTGCATTCAATTGATCTGCCAGCGACAGGATTTCCTCATTGGCAGGGATGTCGCTCATGTTGTGCCCATAGTGGACGAAACGAGCCACGCCCGCCTTGTCGATCAACACCTGGGCGGGCATCCGTCCCAGCTTGAAGAGGTTGACCTCCTGTCCGTAAAGTTTGAGCACGCTGGCTTTCGGGTCAGGCAAACCGATAAAGGGAAGCGATTCTTTCTCGAAGTAGGCGGCGAAGGCTTTGGCATCTTCGGGACCGACAACGACCACTTCCACGTCGCGGGCGGTAAATTGTTGATAGTCTTGACGCAACTGCGCCATATGCTTTTGGCAGAATGGTCAGGTAAAGGTGCGGTTGAAAACCAGCAGCACATTTTTCCGACCGCGAAGATCGGATAGGGAGAATTGCTTTCCCGAAAAGTCAGGCAGGCTGAATTCGGGAGCGGTTTGGTCGAGTGATACGCGAGGCATATAAGATCCTTTTTGTGAGATGTTTTTATTTGAAACGAGCGTTTCAGATAAAAGGCAAAAAAATATACTGGACTTAATCCAGCACAGACAGAACGAGGCTGACGTAGTTTTCCAAACAGACTCGCTCAAGGTTGACCTTGGCGAGGAAGTTCATGTTGAAAAAATTGAACAGGATGTACTTTGCAACCTGTTCGGCGGGTTGGCGCAGGGTGACGCTTCCGTTTTGTGCCGCCCGCTCTAAAAACTCGGTGAACATGACCGCCGCATTTTCAGTATGTTCAGCGATGACAGCCGCCACTTCGGGCTTGCGATTCTCCAACTCGACCGAGGCTTTGAGCGTGAGCGAACCTCCAGGCAGTTCATTTGTCAGCAGGCTATCGATGAGGGCGTTGAACATCCCCGCTAAAACTTCCTTCGGGTTGCTGGTGGGTGAGTTGAGAAGCTGCCGCAGCATTTCCAATTCCCTGCGGCTGTGACGTTTAAGCGCCAGCAAGAAGATTGCATCCTTGTCGCCGAAGGTCCCATACAGGCTGCTGCTGCTGATTCCCAAATGCGTCACCAGGTCGCGGATGGAGGTGGCGGTATAGCCTTTCTCGCAAAACAACTCCATCGCTTTTTCGATGACATCTTCCTGATCGAATTCTCTGGCTCTTGGTGACATGCGGCGAGTATAGCACTATTTTGAAATGATTGTTTCAAAATAAGCGTTTTCATAGGATTCTCTAAAACTACTTTAATGCTTGCAAAGGTTGCGCCGCCACTGAGTCGTTTCTGAAGTCGTGTTGTATAATCCCATCTATGGAAAAGAAAATAAAAAAACAGGAACGGGAACAACTGAAGGCTGAATTCAAACAAGCTCTGACTGAGTTTGTTGAAACGCTGAAAAGCCATGTCTCCACAGCGGACGAGCAATGGACAGTCAAAGGTTTCATTGACGTGTTCCGCAATATTTACACGATTTCAGCGGACACTAAAATTGTCTCGAAGATTCTTGAAATTCACCTCTTCCCCCGCCTGCTTGAATTTGCGGCTCAAACTGGTTATCGCATTGTTTTGGCTGAACAGCAGAACTACTATCCCGATTTGTCTTTTGTAAAGGCGGACGATGAGGGAGTGAAGTTTGCCGTGGATTTGAAAACCACTTACCGCCTTCCCGACAACCCAGAATTCTGCAACGGCTTTACGCTCGGTTCGCATGGCGAGTATTTCATCAACCGCAAGAGCAACAAAAATATTCAATTTCCATACAGCGGATATCTCGGTCACTTTTGTCTGGGGATTATTTATTCACGCGCTGACTCCGAGAAAATCTACGAAGCAAAATCCCATCGTCTTGATGAATTGCAATCTATTACGTCTGTAATCAGTGATTTTCAATTCTTTGTCCGCGAAAAGTGGGAGATTTCCAGTGATTATCAGGGCAGCTCAAACACTGCGAACATAGGCAGCATCACCAAAATCAGCGACATTTTGGAAGGCAACGGCGTCTTCAAGAATCTCGGTGAAAAGTGGTTCGATGATTACTGGATAAACTACGGGAAAATCCAAATCACTACACCCGCTGGCAAGGTGAAGAAAGTCTCATTGCTGAAAGAATATCTGGCATATCGCGGCAAGGATTCCAAACTCGCCAACCCGATGACAAGAAAACCCGCCCGCAAAAATAACAGGCGGACGCAGAAATGACAGTCAAAGTCCCGCCGCTGAAATGTCAGGGCATCAAGACCAAACTGGTGGAGTGGATCGAAGACCACGCCTCCCTCTCAAAAGATGGGACATGGATCGAACCTTTCATGGGGTCGGGGGTGGTCGGTTTCAATGTGCGTCCCAACCGCGCCATTTTTGCGGACGTGAATCCGCACATCGTCAATTTCTACAACGCCATCAAAGAGGGGAAGATCACAGCGGGAATTGCAAAGGAATTTTTGGAGAAGGAAGGTTTGCAACTCCAAGCCAAAGGCGAAGAACATTATTACGCGGTGCGCGAGCGCTTCAACAAAAAAAGCGAGCCGTTGGACATGCTTTTCTTGAATCGTGCCTGCTTCAACGGCGTCATGCGCTTCAATAAAAAAGGCGGCTTCAACGTTCCCTTTGGTCACAAGCCTGAGCGGTTCGCAAAAGCCTACATCACGAAAATCACGAACCAAATCAAATATGTGAGCGACGCCGTCAGCCAGTACGACTGGACTTTTGTCTGTGCCG
>DAOUAS010000139.1:0-1507 GCA_034433295.1 Anaerolineales bacterium
ATCATGCCCATCAAGCCGACGAAGACCAAATCCTTTTCCAAATCCTCGGTCTTGACCTCATCGATATTGTTCGGCACATTCTTTTCCAGACGATAGGCAAAACCAAGCACGCGCAGGGCATCTTTGGTCATGGCGTCGTTGGCGGCGAGGATCTGCTTGCGCATGGCATCGGTCATCTCGCGCGGCTTGTCGTCCATGCCCTGGTATTTGGTGCACAGGGTCAGCACGATATCTGGCGCGCCCTTCATTACGATCACATCCCAGTCCTTGTGGGCTTCATCGTAGAACGGTGAAATGTCGTTGGGATGCGGTCTGGTCACATCATGGATGGTAATCATCCGCTTGCGTTCTGAATCGAATGGCACTTCGTTCTCGCGCGGATAGGCATCCTGGACGTCGAGGTGAACCGCACCAGCCTTGGCGGCGGCAACCAGCAGGGAGCCTTCGGTCGGGTCGCCCACGATACGATAGGTCTGGGCGGATTCGCTCTCGCCTGTCGTTTCGATTAAGGCGTCATTGTTCAGCACACCCAGCCAGAGGGTCGTCAGGACGGCGGGATATTGCTTGGGATCAATGACTTTTCCGTCTGCCTGAAATTCGCCCTTCGGCGCATATCCAGTCCCAGTAATGTGAACAAACTGATTGTCCGCCCAAGCCCGCGTCACTGTCATCTCGTTTTGGGTCAGGGTTCCCGTCTTATCGGAACAAATCGTCGTGGCGGAACCAAGCGTCTCGACAGAGGATAATTTGCGGATGAGCGCGTGGCGTTGGATCATCTCGCGCATACCGAGCGCCAGCGAGATCGTCACTACAGCGGGCAGACCTTCGGGCACGGCGGCAATCGCCAGGCTGACGGCGATGATAAAGACTTCAGTAATCTCGGAGGCAAATTCCTTGAAGTATTCAATCGGCGCAGAGAAGAGCAGATTGATTTCGGTGTAATTGAAAAGGGCGACGATGAAAACAATGGCGACCAGAATCAGCGAGCCAATGCTGAGTGTGCGACCCAACTGGTCGAGCCGACGCTGGAGCGGCGTCTCTTCGGTTTCCACACTCTGGAGCATGGTGGCAATGAGACCGAGTTGGGTGTTCATACCCGTGCTGGTGACCACGCCCCGTCCGCGCCCGTAGTTGACCACCGTCCCCATGAAGGCAGTGTTCTTGCGGTCACCAAGCGGGACATTTTTTTCGAGCACCGTTGCGGCATTCTTCTGGACGGGAAGCGACTCTCCTGTCAGTGAGGCTTCTTCGACACGCAGGTTGACCGCTTCGAGCAGGCGCAAATCCGCAGGGATGAAGTTGCCCGCTTCGAGGAAGACAATGTCGCCCGGCACCAGGTTGTAGGCTGGCACAGACTTTCGCGAGCCGTCGCGCAACACCTGCGCTTCGGGCGCAGCGAGTTTCTTCAAGGCAGCAAGCGCCTGTTCCGCACGTTGCTCCTGAATGATGCCCAGCACCGAGTTCAGGACGACAATCGCCATGATGGCGGCGGCTTCGATGTAATCGC
>DAOUAS010000140.1:0-7675 GCA_034433295.1 Anaerolineales bacterium
GCTTCGCAGGAAATACGCAGCCTGTTGAATAAAAAATATCTGGTGGAAGTGGGAGAGGGGGCATCGCAAGGCGGACGAAGGCCGCAACTCCTGAAGATCAACGACAAACTTGGATATATTGCAGCAATCGATATGGGGGCAACCAGCCTTGATACCGCGCTGGCTGAATTGAACGGAAAAATTATTCAGCGCAAGTCTGAAGCGGCGGATGTCCGCTCGAAGCCCGAGGAACTCTTGTCACGGTGCATCGAATTGGTGCGCCAGATGATTCAGGAGCAGGGATGTCATCCCGAGCAAATTTTAGGCATTGGCGTGGGCGTTCCAGGTCCTGTGGACTTTGCCCGGGGCGTTTTGGTTGCTCCCCCGCTCATGCCCCATTGGGAAAATTTCAGAATTCGAGATTTCATGAAGGAAGCCTTTCCTTCGGCGTATGTGGTGGTGGATAACGACGTGAATATCATGGCTTTGGGGGAACAACGAACGGGCGACGGCACAGACATAGATCATTTTATTTTTGTAAAAATCGGGACGGGGGTTGGAGCTGGAATTATATCCAACGGGAAAATTCATCGCGGTAGCGACGGTTGCGCGGGAGACATTGGTCATATCTGTGTGGATAAACAAGGTCCCATCTGTCGCTGTGGGAATCGCGGATGTCTCGAAGCGATGGCGGCGGGGCCCGCCATCCTCGAAAAAGCGCTGACTGCCGCCCAAAACGGCTCGGGACCCTACCTCGTCAAATTCTACGAAGCCAACGGCGGGACATTGCGGCTGGAGGATGTCAACGCCGCCTGCCGTGAAGGCGACGAAGCCGCGCTTGAAATCATCCGTGCCAGCGGACAAATGGTCGGCGATGTGCTGGCCGGGTTGGTCAACTTCTTCAACCCAAGCCACATCTTCATTGGCGGCGGGGTATCCAACTTCGGCAACCATTTTCTGGTGTCGATCCGCCGCGCGGTGTTGCGGCGTTCCCTGCCGCTGGCGACCACGCACCTGTCCATCAACTTCTCCCGCGCAGGGTCGGACGCAGGCATCATCGGCGCGATTGCGCTGGCGTCCAACTACCTTTTCATTGTTGAAGACGATCCACATCTTATGATCGTTTAGTGTGCTTACTTACAAAAGGAAAATGGACAATCAAGATAAAGGAGGTACCTGGCAAAAAACTATACCCGTCGAATCCGAGCAAGAATTCAACCCTATCTAAACCACCAGGAGAAGAAGCAAATGAAGAATAACCTCAAAAAGTATTTGACAGTAATCGCGACCCTGATTGCCGTCGCGTCCATGCTGACAGCCTGCGGAGCGCCCGCCACCGAAGCGCCCGCCCCTGCTGCGCCTGCCGCCACCCAAGCCCCCGCGGCGGAAGCAAAGGCTTTCACCATCGGCATTTCCAACCCCTTCATCAGCAGTGAATACCGCACCCAGATGATTGCCGAGTTGATCGAAGTCAACAAGGAATACATGGGGCAGGGACTGACCACCGAACTGGTGATCGAAAGCGCGGACACCGATGTCGCCGGGCAGATTCAGCAGTTACAGAACCTGATGGCCAAGAACGTGGACGCCATCCTCGTCAATCCCGGCGATGTCAACGGACTGAACGCGACCCTGACCGAGGCTGTCAACAAGGGCATCATCGTCATCTCTGTTGACCAGGAATTGAACGTCCCCGGCGTGTATAACGTCGGCATCGACCAGAAAGCCTGGGCGATGACCTCCGCCCGCTGGCTGGCTGAAAAACTCGGCGGCAAGGGTGAGATCGTCCAGATCGAAGGCTTCCCCGGCCACCCCGCCAACGTCGCCCGCATGGAAGGCGTTGCTGAAGTTCTGTCCGGCTACCCCGGCATTAAAGTCCTAGCCACCGATACCGGCAAATGGGACGAGGCGACTGGTCAGCAGGTCATGTCCAACTTCCTTTCCGCTTACCCGACCCTGACCGGCTACTGGACCCAGGACGGCATGGCCATCGGCGCTTTGCAGGCTGTGATGGCCGCTAACCCGGCTGTCTGGCCCCAGGGCGTGGGCGAAGGCCGCTGTCAGTACCTCAAGTTGTGGGAAGAAGCCCTGACCATGAACGCGGACTTCGACTCCATCGCCGTGGCGAACCACCCCGGCGTCTCCCCCACCGGTTTGCGCATCGCCGTCAACATGCTGATGGGCAAGCAGGTCGATGAGAGCAAACTCGGCGGCGCGAACGGCCTGTCGTTCGTCCTCCCGCTCGCGGCAGTCATCACCAAGGAAAACCTGGCTGATGGACTGGCAATGTGCGAAGGCAAGCCCGACGCCTTCCTGCTCGACAAGATTCTGACCGACGAAGAAGTGCAACAGTACTTCGTTCAGGAAGCCGCCCAGACCAAGAAATTCACGGTCGGCATTTCCAATCCCTTCATCAGCAGCGAATACCGCACCCAGATGATTGCCGAGTTGATCGAAGTCAACAAGGAATACATGGACCAGGGTGTGGCCAATGAACTGGTAATCGAAAGCGCGGACACCGATGTCGCCGGACAGATTCAGCAGTTACAGAACCTGATGGCCAAGAACGTGGACGCCATCCTCGTCAACCCCGGCGATGTCAACGGTCTGAATGCCACCCTGCTTGAGGCTTTGAACAAGGGCATCATCGTCATCTCTGTTGACCAGGAATTGAACGTCCCCGGCGTGTATAACGTCGGCATCGACCAGAAAGCCTGGGCGATGACCTCGGCTGAATGGCTCGCCAAGAAGTTGGAAGGCAAGGGAAATGTTGTGGAAATCGAAGGCTTCCCCGGCCATCCCGCCAATGTCGCCCGTATGAACGGCGTGGACGAAGTCTTTGCCAAGTATCCCGATATCAAAGTCCTAGCGAAGGACACCGGCAAATGGGATGAGGCGACTGGTCAGCAGGTGATGTCCAACTTCCTCGCCGCTTATCCGAACATGACCGGCTACTGGACTCAGGACGGCATGGCCATCGGCGCTTTGCAGGCTGTGATGGCCGCCAACCCAGCCAAGTGGCCCCAGGGTGTGGGCGAAGGCCGCTGCCAATATCTGAAACTCTGGCAGGAAGCCCTGACCATGAACCCCGACTTCGACTCCATCGCAGTGGCAAATCACCCCGGCGTTTCCCCAACCGGTCTGCGCATTGCCTATAATATGTTGATGGGTAAGAAGGTCGATACCGCCAAACTTGGCGGTTCCAATGGACTTTCGTTTGTCTTGCCGGTTGCGGCAGTCATCACCTCCGAAAACCTGGATGAAGGTCTGGCGATGTGCGAAGGCAAGCCCGATGCTTATCTGCTCGACGACATCCTTACCGACGAAGAAGTCCAGCAGTACTTCAAGTAAATCTCTCCGCTAATCCTTTCACTGCGAGGGACGGAGTCCGTCCCTCGCAGTGACCCATTCTCAAGGTGATCTATGTCCCTGTCGCTTTCTGCTCGAAATATTGTAAAAAGATATGGTGGAGTTCTGGCGCTCTCCGATGGCAACCTCGATGTCCATGCCGGGGAGGTTGTGGCGTTGATTGGCGCGAACGGAAGCGGCAAAAGCACGATGAGCAAGGTGATCAACGGAGTGGTGGTCCTCGACGGCGGGCGGCTGCTGCTCGATGACAAACCCGTGCATTTCTCCTCCCCCCAAGCCGCCAAAAAAATGGGAATCGCCACCGTGTTCCAAGAGTTGAGCCTGATTCCAAAAATGACGGTTGCCGAAAACATCTGGCTGACCCGTGAGCCGCTCAACGCGCTTGGGCAGGTCGACCGCAAGATCGTCAAGCAAAAAACACAGCAATTATTATCCCTGTTCGAGGGCACTTATAAAACAGAACTGCACCCGGACGACCCGGTCGCATCCCTGCCCCCGGACGAAAAACAAATCATCGAAATTCTCAAGGCGATCAGTTTCGACCCGTGGATGGTCATCCTCGACGAAGCGACCGCCAGCCTCGACAGCCGCCAGGTCAACCGCCTCTTCGAGTTGGTCAAACGCTGGAAAGCGGACGGCAAGGCAATCGTCTTTGTCTCCCACCGCATGGAGGAAATCTTCCGCATCGCCGACAAGTTCAGTGTTTTGCGGAACGGTAAAACTGTCGGCGCTGGTGAAATAAAGAATATCAACGAGAAGGAACTGGTTAAGTTGATGATCGAAAAGGAATCGGTGTTCAGTTTTTCGCGTTCGGCGAAGGTCGAGGAGAAAACTGAAAAGCCGATTTGCCTCGAAGTCAAAGACCTGCGGGCGGAATCCCTGCATGGGGTCAGTTTCAGTGTGCGTGAAGGGGAACTGGTCGGTATCGGCGGCTTGCGTGGACAGGGTCAACGCGACCTGCTGCTCTCGCTCTTTGGCGACATCCCGTACTCGGGGCTGGTCAAGCTCTTCGGAAGCGAGACCAAGTTCAGGCATCCGCGCGAAGCAATGAAGAAGGGCATGGCGCTCGTGCCGGGTGACCGCGCGAAGGAAGGTCTGCTCTACATCCGCTCCATCCTCGAAAATTTTCAACTGCCCTCCTGGGCAACGTATGGTTTTCCGCTCAAAGTCGCGAAGGCAAAGAAGGACGCCAGCGACATGGGCTCAAGTTTGAATTTGAAAATGGCAAGTTTGAGTGAACCAGTCAGCAGCCTTTCGGGCGGCAACGCGCAGAAGGTGGTGCTCGGCAAGTGGTTGATGCGAAAGCCGAAAATGCTTCTGCTCGATGACCCAACCAAGGGTGTGGATGTCGGCACCAAAGCTGAAATCTATGACCTGCTCACGAAACTTTGCAAAGAAGGAAAAACGATCTTGTTTTACAGCAGCGACGATGAGGAATTGGTTGGGCTGTGTGACCGCGTGCTGGTTCTGCATGACGGGATTATCCGTAGCGAATTGAGTGGGTCATCTTTGACAAAGGAAAACCTGATTGCCGCCAGTCTGGGCGTTTCGAGTGGAGGTGAGGCATGAAACGCTTGAACTGGAACTTCCTGATGTCCCGTTACCCTGCATTCTTTCCGCTGATCTTATTGGTATTATCCATCGCGATCAATCTTTTTCTGCAACCGAACATGTTTGTGCGCGACACGCTGAACGGCAACATGCGCGTCTTCCTGCCGTTGATTCTGGTCGCAGTTGGACAGGCGATTGTGTTACTCGGCGGCGGCATTGACATCTCGGTCGGTGGGATTGTTGCCATCGTGAATACCATCCTAGCCACCCGCGTCGGACTGGACGGAACTCCCGAAAAGATGTGGCAGTTTGTGTTGATTTCCCTGCTGGCTGGCGTGCTGGCAGGCGCGATTAATGGTTTCTTCATCGCCTATCTGCGCTTGCAACCCATCATCACCACATACGCCACCAGTTTTCTCTACGGCGGGTTTGCGCTTTTCATTCTGCCAAACCCGGGTGGTGGCATCCCAGCAAAAGCGGCGGAACTTTATCGTAGCACGACACCGCTTGGTATTCCATTGGCTTTTTACATCATCGCCATTTTGCTGGGACTCTGGTTGTACCTGAGTTCCACCCGTTACGGGAAATTCCTCTTTGCCGTGGGAGGCAAGGCAGAAGCGGCGTATGAAACCGCTGTGCCTGTGACGACGATCCAATTCAGCATGTATGTGATCTCCGGCTTCATGGCGGCTTTGGCGGGGATTGCCATCACCATGTTGAGCGGCTCTGGTAATGCGGAAATCGGCAACGCGATGACCTTGAACTCAATTACTGCGGTTGTCATCGGCGGCAACGCCATGAGCGGCGGCGTAGGCGGGGTGGCTGGACCCATCATGGGCGCGATCACCCTTAACCTGATTCAAAACATCATCTCGTTTGCCCACATCGATACCTGGTGGGAAACGCTGGTCAAGGCCACCATCATCGTGGTGGCGCTGGCAACGCCAGGTGTCATCAACCTGTTCCAAAGGAGGAGGTCGTGAAGCGTTTTATCATCTCCCCCCCGATTGCCGCGCTGATTCTGGCGGTTGTTCTCTTCCTGCTTTCGGGCTTGCTCCCCAACGGCTTCGGCAGTGACATGGCGATTGCGCGGGCGCAGGCGTTGAATATTCTACGCCTGTCGGTTTTTCTCGGTGTGATCGCCGCAGGACAGACCCTCGTCATTATCAGCGGCTTCGAGGGCATCGACCTTTCGGCTGGCTCCATCGTCACGCTGACCGCCATCTTCACCTATGTCACCGTCAAAGGCGAGAATGACAAGGTGTTGATTGCCTTGCTCGGCGCATTGCTCATCGGCGCTTTCATCGGCTTTTTGAACGGCGCGGGCATTACCTTCCTGAAAATTTCTCCGTTCGTGATGACACTTGGCATGTCAGGCGTGGTCACGGGCGCGATCATCATTGCCAATCACGGCAATGTCAGCGGGAAGGTTGCTCCCATCATGACCCGCCTGATCGCCCGTCCGCTTTCGCCGAGTTTTCCCATCCCGAACGCGCTCATCATCTGGCTGGTTTTCGGTGTGCTGATGTGGCTGTTGCTGGAACGCACGACCTTCGGCAAGAACCTGTTTGCCATCGGCGTCAACCGTGTGACGGCGAAACTCTCCGGCGTCAATGTGACCGGCATGAACCTGGCGGCTTATACCCTCGCGGGCGCTCTGGCTGGCTTTGGCGGATTTTTGGTGGTCGGAAACACCGGCGTGGTGATGATCCAACTCGGACAGCCCTTCCTCTTCCCGTCCATCGCGGCGGTGGCTGTCGGCGGGACCTTGCTCTCCGGCGGCAAGGGCAGTTACTGGGGCACGATGGCGGGCGCCATTGTGCTGACCCTCATCACCAGTTTGCTGACCACCATGCAAATGCCCGATTCCGTCCGACGCATGGTGCTGGGCGCGACCTTATTGATTTTGATTTCCATCTACGGCCGCCAGCAGTCCCTGCGGCAATAATTTCTGAAATAGGCGAGGCGCGTCCCACTGCCGCCCCATCGAAACGACATCGTGACTCCATTTGCAGCATCATCCAAGCCCCATCACCGAACGATGCGTCCCGCTTATTTTTCAATGACATTCACAGGCAGTCGCCTGTTCATCTTTTGAAAAAAGGAGAAACCTCATGACCAAGACACTTAAAGTTGGAACCATCGGCACTGGCTTTGTAATGGATCTTCATCACATTGCCTTTGAGTGGGTGCGCGGCGCGGAAGTTGTCGCCGTATCCAGCCCCAACAATGCCCGCAAGTTCGCAGATGAACACAAGGTCGAAAAAGCCTACAGCGATTATCACGAAATGTTGAAAGACAAGGAAATCGACATCGTTGACATCGCCATTCCCAACGACCTGCACTGCGAGGCGGTGGTCGCGGCGGCGAAAGCGGGTAAACACGTCATCATCGAAAAACCGTTATGTGTCACGCTGGAAGAAGCGGATGAAATGATCGAGTCCTGCAAAAAAGCGGGCGTCCTCCTGATGTATGCCGAGGAACTGCTGTTTGCCCCGAAGTATGTCCGCGCGAAGGTCTTGGTTGACGAAGGTGCTGTCGGTGTGCCATTCCTCGCCAAGCAGTCGGAGGAGCACCCCGGTCCGCACATGCCCTGGTTTTGGGACGTGAATCGTTCCGGCGGCGGCGTGATGTTGGATATGGGCTGTCACTCGATTGAATACACCCGCTGGGTGCTGGGCAAGCCCAAGGTCAAGAGTGTGACCGCCTTCATGGGGACTTACGTCCATAAGGAAAAGACCCAGGGCGAAGACCATTCGTATGCCATCATCGAGTA
>DAOUAS010000141.1:0-3044 GCA_034433295.1 Anaerolineales bacterium
CCCACTCCCACCCAGACAGTCACTCCCACCTCGACCCCCACCGTTCCCTTTGTCTCGGTCGTGCTTAACCCGGCAGTCGTCGTAGTTGACGGGACTGCTACTGCCATTGTCAGCCTGCACAACGTCCCCGCCTCGGGATATAACAGCGTCGAGTTCACCTGTACCTATAACCCGGCCCAGGTCGGAGTCAGCAATATCGTGGCAAACACCGATCTTTTTGGCGCCGACCCGGCTGTGGCCATTAATGGTCCCGCCAGCGGCAGTTTCATTGTGGCTATTGCCGGAAGCAATGGAAACAAAGCCGTGGCTGATGGAGCCGCCTTTACCTTTACCGTTCGGGGATTGGTTGTCGGGCAGGCTTCCATCGAGTGCAGGGCGCGCGTCTCGACAGGCGGCGGAACCCTCACCGAGATTCAATACATCGGCGCCACCCTGACCATCAACCCGGTTGTTGTGAATGGCACGCTTGCCGGGCGTGTCCTTGCCTGCAAGCCGGTCACAGTAACCGCAAATTCCCAGCCGTTGACAGTGGATGCGAGCGGTAACTTCAGTTGGTCCGCCCCTGCCGGGACCTACACTGTCCTTGCCAGCGCGGTTGGTTTCCTCAACGCGCAAGGCTCGGCCACAGTGACCGTCGGCAACACCACCACCATGCCGCAGATCAGCCTCTCCGCAGGCGACATCGACAATAACGGCGTGGTCGATCAGTTCGACGCCATGACCATCGGTATGAGTTACAACACAGCCACACCCGCCGCCGCTGATCTCAATTGTGACGGCACCATTAACGTTCTCGACCTCGAACTTCTTGCCGGCAACTACCGCAAAGTCGGCCCGGTTGTCTGGCAATAATGCTATGTCATCGAATCAGGGGCGCATCGTAAACTGCGCCCCTGACCCCCTAGGAGACACCCATGAAGCCTTTCACCACCTTCCTCCTCGCACTTATTCTTGCATTTACCGCCATTACCACGGCCCACGCCCAGTCCGCCGAGACTATTTGGATCGTTGCGGCTGGAAATACCTACAAGACGGGAGAAACCGTCATTGTCACGGTGAATTCTGTTTCGGCCACCCCGATTCAGGGATTTACTTTCCAAATCCGTTATGACCCGGCTTGTTTGCAGCCCACTAATTCCACCAGTCCCATTTCCGGCATGAACGGTTTGCAATTGCCGCAATTGCCCGGTCTGGTGGATGCCTCCTACGCCAGCACCACGCCGCAGGCGGCAAACGGCGTGCTGGCTGAGGTTCGTTTTGTCACTCTGGGCGGATGCCAGACCAACCTGACGCTCGAAACCGCCGCCCTGGCCATCCGCAATGAACAGGGCTTTGCCGCTCCGCTAACTGGCATCACAATTGGTGAAAGGACCATCGCGCTCAATATCGACAAGGAAAGAGGTGTTTCCGCGCCGCCGCCTGTCATGGGAACGCCGCTCATCCTGGGAGAAATACCTTCGTCCGCCCCCACGATCCCCGCCTGGGTGATCGTTCTGCTGGCCATCATCTTTAGCGGCGGAATCATGTTCTGGATTTTCAAATTACTCCGCAAGGGAGAGAAACCCGCCCCCAAAAAGTCGGTATTCACACCCGCCGCCACCGTTCAAATGAAACGCGGCCCGCAGGCCGGGAAAACCTTTTCCCTTACGAAATTTCCCTGCCACATTGGCAAAGACCCGGTCAATGAAATCTGTCTCGACGATCCCTTTATTACAGCCAGACATGCCAAGATTTTCGTCACGGCCAAAGGTTATTTTTTGATGGACTTGGGCGGCGACACATTCGTCAATGGCATGCCGATCAACAAGACGGCTGCGGCCCTTCATCCAGGCGACACGGTTCGTTTGGGAAGAAATATTTTCTTTACGTTTGCGGTGTAATGAGCGCTTCCCGCGCCTCTCGAGGAGAATAAAATCATGAAATTCAGAAACCTGCCTCAGATCATCGTGCTGCTGGCATTGCTCTTCTCGTTTATCCCCGGCAGGGCCGATGCCCTGCCGGCCGCCGCCGCCCCGCCCGGGGACATCTTTCAATTGCCCTGGACTCAGGGCGAATCATGGATTGCCATGGATGGTTTCGATAATGGAACCAAGCGCCTCCCCACCAGTCCGCACAACTATAAGATGGGCGGCGCTGTCGATTTTACGCCCAACGCGAACGTGTACATTGGGATGGACACATCCAATTTCTGGGTGACCGCCGCCGCGGCTGGGACTGTCTTTGAGACATCCAGTTGTCACATCAAAATCGACCACGGCAACGGCTGGACCACCGAATACTGGCACTTGGACAACCTTCAGGTCACGAAAGGTACTGCCGTGTATCGCAATCAGCGATTGGGAATCATCGCCAATAGCAAGTATGAAAAAGTGTGCGTGGGCAATGAGTATCCCGGTCCGCACCTGCATTTTGTGATGCGCCCGAACATGATTCAAACAGTATTTTCCGGCTGGACGATCAACTATAACTCGAAAACAAACGTTACAACCTTCTCCAAAGCCGGAAAAACGGTGGGATCCTACCAGCCCATCCTGAACGTGCCCAACCTTCAAATTGCATGGCGCGACACCCTTGTTTGGGATACGCTATACATCGGCAGTTTGGATGCCTATCGCTATGAGCGCTGGGTGCTTCGACTAAGCGAAACAACCAAATTCACAGTGACAACCAACCCGATCACCGCCGGGCTGACTCCCCTGGTGGTTCTGCTTGATTCGGGAGGCAACGAAATCACCCGCAATGCCACCACCTTGACCAGCACCCAGCCCGCTGGAACCTACTTTGTTCAAATCCAGCCGCAAGCCGGGCAGGGTTTCTATTCAATCTACACCAGGAAGGAAACCCTCGATGGTGGAACCCCCACGCCCACACCGACCTCCACATCCACAGCGACGCCCACGGCGACATTTACAGCCACACCGACATCAACCTCAACATCCACCGTCACGCCAACGTTTACTTTTACACCTATTCCGGAAACACCAACCCCAACGTCGACATCCACCTTCACTGCCACACCCACACCGGAGACGCCAACCCCGACC
>DAOUAS010000142.1:0-5943 GCA_034433295.1 Anaerolineales bacterium
GGTGATGGCGGTTGGCTGGTTGAATTCCGCCGCCGCGCGTTCCCCCTCCTCCAACTACGGCCCGGAGTTGGACTTGATGGCTCCCGGCGAAGCGATCTACTCCACCCTGCCGATGGCCGCCGGTTTTTACTACAATCTGCCGCTCATCAGCAAATCCACCCAATACGATACCTTGAGCGGGACTTCGATGGCTTCGCCCCACGCGGCGGGTGCGGCGTCCCTGCTGGCCTCGCTCCCCTGTTTTGACACTCCCGAAAAAATCTACCGCGCGTTGATGGATACCGCCCGCGACCTCGGTTCTCCCGGCTGGGATCAACTCTACGGTCACGGGCTGATTCAGACCGCCGAGGCCATGTCGCTTTGCTCCACCCCGCCGGGTACGCCCTTCGACGTGGAGTACGACCTGGTCACATCCGATAACTGCAATCCGCTCGTCGAATATGACTGGCGCGATGCCTCCCCCGGCGCGGCGCTTTCCCCCCTCGGCGACAGCGGCAATCTCCCCGTCCCCCTGCCGTTCACATTCAACTTCGGCGGGCAGGATTACTCCTCCATCCGCATCCATGCCAACGGGTTCATCTCGCTGGGCAACAAGAACGCCGACACACCCGACGGCAATTTCAGGAGCAACGCCCTGCTTCCCACCACCCTCAAGCCGGATAACTTCATTGCCCCCTTCTGGGACGACCTCACCGATAACGGCGGGACGGGCAGGGTCTATACCGCGACTTTGGGCGCGCCCCCCAACCGCGAGTTTGTCATCGAATACCGGGGAGTCGGCCGCGCCGGTCCACCCGCCAATTTGAATTTTGAAGTCGTTCTCTTCGAGACCAGCAACAACGTCGAAATCCAATACCGCTCCCTGAGCGGGTCCTACGCCGACGGTTCTTCCGCCACGGTGGGGCTGGAATACGGGAACATCATCGGCGGCTTTGCGGCCTATGAATATTCCCATAATTTACCGGGCGCGCTCGAAAACGGGCTTGCATTGTTGTTCATTCCCTACGCCGGGGGCGCTCCCACCCTGCCTTCGCACGCTGTCTGTCCGCAGATGAAGGCTGTCACCATCGAGAGCGGAGTCGCCAGCGCCTGTGCCGCCTCCTCCGGCGCTTTCGACGTGGACATCGAAGCGGGAGACCTGCTCCACCGTTCGCCGTTGAAGGTACAGCAGGTATTCACGGCTCCCGTCATGCCCGCCGCCTTCGTCGACCTCCAACATTACGCCGACATCCGCCTGTCCTACTCGCCGCCCCTCTCTACGCTGTCCCTGCCGCCTGTGGAGGTCTGCTACGAATATACTCCGCAGGACCTGCTCGCCGCGGGCGGCCACCCTGAAAATTTGTTCATCGCCGCGCATGAACGATATTCCAACCAGTGGCAAAGGCTTCCCACCCGCGTGGATTTGCCGAACTCGCGCCTGTTTGCCCGCGCCCCGCATTTCTCCTATTATGGCGTGGCTACGCTCGATCCATCCGGCGGGACATCCGGCCGCGACCTCGACGGGCTGGGGCTTCCCGTGACCGGCGGCCCGTTCAGCCGCGAATTGGCCGCCTTGCTCTTCCTGTTCGGCGGATTGCTCTTCGTCACCGGCGGACTATGGATAAAAATCAGAAGAAGATGATTCCCGCGAAAGCGGCTTTCATCCTGACTGCGCTTCTTGCATCCGCCTGCGCTCCCTCCGTAGAAACTCCCGTAATCACCCAAACCCTGCCCGCGCCCATTTTGCGCGTCACCCATGCCGCCGCCGCGCCGCCCGTCGATACCGTCACTACATCCCCGCCCGAAAAGATTCCCATTCCCAAAACCGACATCGAACAACTGGCCGATGAACTTTACGGACAGCGGGTCATCCGGCAGATCATCATTCCCAAACTTGGGGTGGAAAGCAAAGTCGTCCCCGTCGGCTGGCGGATTCAATTTGCGGATGAAATTCAGCACAGCGAATTCGAATGGGATTCTCCCGGCGCGGACGTGGGCTGGGTCATCACCAGCGCCCTGCCCGATGAGACGGGAAATGTCGTTTTGTACGGTCACAACAACCTGTATGAAAAGGTCTTCGAGAACCTTGCCGAACTTGCCGAAGGCGACAAAATCCAATTGCAGACGGTGGATCGAGATTGGGAATATCAAGTCCGTTACGTGTTGATCCTGCCCGTCACGGGCGTGGGGGAGGAGCAGGTCAGGACCTATCGAAAGTATTTGCAGCCCGCGCAGGATTCGCGCCTCACGCTGATTTCCTGCTGGCCTCCCGTCAGCAACACCCATCGCGTCATCGTCATCGCCCATCCAATCCTGAATCGCTGACTCCCCGAATCGCTGAATCGCTCGCATCGCTGACTCATTGAATCCCCCGCTCCAACTCATCGCATCCTCACCAATCTGGTGTAAAATTTTCCCCATGAAACCGTTTACCCGGCGCGACTTCCTCAAACTCAGCGGGCTGACCCTCGGCGGGCTGGCCTTCTCGCCCTTCCTGCCCGGCCTCACGAACTTCGACGATAGTTTCGTCGTCCGCATCGCCACGGATCAAATGCCGGTGCGCATGGAGCCGACGGACAAAAGCCGCATCTACCAGACCTGCTACCGCGACGAACTCGTCCATGTGTACGAGCAGATCACGGCGGAGGAACCCAGGCATAACCCGGTCTGGTATCGCGTCTGGGGCGGCTATCTTCATCGCGGACGTCTGCACCGCGTCAGGACCATTTATCAAACCCCGGTGAACATCCCCGAAGGCAAACGTACTCTCGCAGAAGTCACCGTCCCTTTTACCGCGCCCTATTGGTTCACCAAAGCGCGCGGCTGGGAAACCCGCACTCCCCCGCTGTATTACGGTTCCGTGCATTGGGTCGAAGCCACCGTGGAAGGCCCCGAAATGGCCGATTACAAAGGCCCCTGGTATCGTATCCACGACGAACTCGACTCCAACGTCCCGTATCATGTGCCGGCAATTCACCTCCGCATCTTCCCCGAAGACATCTACGCCCCCATCTCGCCCCGGGTTCCCAACGAGGCAAAACTGATCGAAGTCAATCTCAGCACCCAAACGCTCACCGCCTATGAACATGGCAGCCCCGTCTTCAAGACCAATGTCTCGACCGGAATTCGCGGCGGCGGTTTGAGCGGCGACAAGGGACTCTCCACCACCACGCCCAACGGCAAATTCATCATCGTCGAAAAGATGCCCTCCAAACACATGGGTTACAGTTACTTCAATATCGGACAGGGCGGCAATCTGCTTGCCGACGAAAGCGGCTACGTCCTCCCCGGCGTCCCGTGGACATCCTTCATCGCTCCTCCCGGAAAACCCACGGCAGGCCATGCCTTCCATGGAACCTACTGGCACGAAAACTTCGGGCAGGAAATGAGCCATGGATGCATCAACATGCGCACGAACGAAGCCAACTGGATCTTCCGCTGGGCAGCCCCCGGTCACACACCCGGATCGATCTCCAACCATCGCGGACAGGGCACGGCGGTCGATATCCATTATTAACCCATTTTGTCCTGAACGCAGTCGAAGGACGTTTTTTTGGATATCCGCTCGCAGGCCGAATCCATCCCCGGATATTTAACTCCCCACATCCTATAAGGATACGCTTCGCTATGCCTTCACTCCACTGGAAGGGAAAAACCCTTCCCCCACCCCAGCCTGATTCTCTCATTCGAGATGCCATTCTCCACCCGAATGGATTCGGCTACCCCAACGCGCCCGCAACCGGAAGGTTGATCCTTGGCGACAATCTGGCGGTGATGCCCGCATTGCTTCCCGAATACGAAGGAAGGATCAGCCTGATCTACGCCGACCCGCCTTTTTTCACCAACCGAAAATTCTCCGCCCGCATCGGCCGCGGCGAAGACTCGCGCAAACCCGGAGAGTGGAAACTCGCCGAAGGCTATCGCGACTCATGGACAGACCTCGACGAGTACCTGCAATTTCTCTACGAACGTCTTGCCCTGATGCGCCGCCTCCTCGCGCCAAATGGGACTTTATACCTTCACCTCGACTGGCACGCCGACGCCTATGCCCGCCTGATTTTGGACGAACTCTTCGGCGCAGACGGGGTCTTCATCAACGAAATCATCTGGGCGTATCACGGACCTTCCCCCATCCGCGCCGCCTTCAACCGCAAACACGATACGATTCTGGCGTACGCCAAAAGCAAAGATTACACGTTCAATGCCGATGCGGTCCGCGAACCGTATAACCCGAATACCATTGCCACCTTCAAATCGTCGCGCAAGGCCGGCTTTGGCAAAGTCCCCGACTTGGATCGCGGCAAAGTCCCGGAAGATTGGTGGTATTTCCCCGTTGTGGCCCGCCTGCATGGGGAACGCACCGGTTATCCAACGCAAAAACCCGAAGCCCTTTTGGAACGCATCATCCTTGCCTCATCCAATAAAGGCGATGTCGTTGCAGATTTCTTCTGCGGCTCAGGGACGACCGCCGTGGTCGCCGCCAAAAACGGGCGCAAGTTCATCACCAGCGATGTCCTGCCGCGCGCCTTTCACACCGCCCGCAGCCGGTTTGCTGAATCCTCTTCGGTCGTTTCGCTCGAACACGCAGCGGCATTCGCGCCTGCTTGGGGCGTGTCGAAGAAAATCAAGGCGCGTCTTTCCGGGGATTCCATACGCCTCGAAACTCCCCTTGAAGTGGAGTTTTGGGAAGTCGATCCTGATTGGGACGGGAAAATCTTCAAGAGCGCGGCGCAGGCGCAGCGTCATACCCGCAGCGGCGAAATTTCCTTTGAGTTAAAAACAAAACTCGGACGCGCAATCTGTGTCCGAGTCGTGACTGTTCAAGGCAAGGAGTACCAACTAAATATCCAGCCGGTATCCAACGCCGCGAATCGTTTTTAGGAATTTGGGATTATCCGGGTCGAGTTCGATGGCGCGTCTCAGCCATGAGATATGGACGTCCAGCGTGCGGGTATCGCCTGTGTAGTTGGTTTCCCAGGCCTTTTTGAAGAGCGGCTCGCGTTCCACCACTTCCCCATGTTTTTCCATCAACAGGTTCAACAACGTCACGAGACGCGGCGTCAACTTTGTGCTTTTGCCTAAACAGCGCACACGGCGTTTTTCGAGATCGAGTCGTATCGGACCGACGTGTACCACGTTCTTCCCATCGCCGGGTAAAAGCGGCTTGATGCGGTTGACCAGTTTTTGCACGGTAAAGGGAAGTTCGAGAATCGTATCCGCCGCATCCTTGTTCGTGATCTCGCTTCCATTTTCGACGATGAGGATGATGGGGAGTTTTGGGTCCTTCTCGCGGATCGATTGGCAGATGCGCAGGCCTGTGCTGCGAAGTGTGGCGGCGTTGATCACCACTACGCTTGGACTGACATCCTTGAGTCTTGCGACCGCCTGTCCACCGTTTTGGGCAATTTGTACATCAAATCCCTTCTTTTGCAAACCGGCTGCAAAAGAAGGGACTTCTGTGTGGCGGCCTTCGATGACCAGGAGTGTTGTGGTCTTCATGATAAATGACTGATGATACCCGTTCTTCAAATAGGAATGATCCAACAATACATGAGCGCTGTGATTGTTTTATTAAGACGCTGGCATTATACACCAAATCTTAACAAAATTAACGGGGTCTGTCGTTGTTTTGTCGTGGAACATTTGCAGGGCGTTTTTGAATCGGCAATTCGATTCTTTTACGATTCTCTCCAGTCCGGTTGATGATTTTTCGAGTTTGCGGCGCGGCCTTGATTTGTTTGATTCCCAGTATTTGCGTCAAGGTGTTTTGGCCTAGAGAAACCTGTGTTGTCTCCTTCCATGGTTTTCTTATTATCGCTTGACAAAATGGAAAAATGTCACCCTGAGCGAGGCGACACTTGCGCCGCGCGCCAGTGCGGTGAGGGTCTCTACGACGGCAAAGAGTCTCTTCGGTCGCGGCGAACACGCTCCCTCAGAGCGACATAAATTGGATTTTGAGAAAGC
>DAOUAS010000143.1:0-7417 GCA_034433295.1 Anaerolineales bacterium
GTCATCAGCTTATCGCCGCAGACCTCCGCCACCTCCTCTGTGTTGACCGTTGGCACGCCAAAGGCATTGAGCAGGCGCAGGGCATAGAGTCCGCTGTTGTAACTGATACTGCGCTCCAGCACCGCATCGTATTCCTGCCAGGGCTTCGGGTCATCCAAATCGAAATGGATGGAGCGATCATCGAGTCGGTCATAGTCGATGCCGCGTTTCTCCATCGCGCCGAAGATCCATTTTTCTTCGACGCGCACGCGGGAATAAAGGACACCAATTTTTAATCGTCGTTGCATAATCGTCTCCTGTAGGGGCACGACATGTCGTGCCCCTACAAACGCCCAAACAAATTATTCACCCCAATCTTCCTGTTCCATCGGCGCGAGTTGCACGGCGGCGGGATCAACCGAGGTTACTTCGAGATCGACACCACAATCAGAACAGACGATAATCTCGCCGACTTCGGTGCCAGCATCCAGGGTGACTTCGGCTTCACATTCGGGGCAAGTTACTGTAGACATAATTTTTCTCCTTTGGGTTTGACTAAAGTTTTTCAAACGACAGGAGTCGTTTGACTCCATCTATCTGATTTTTTACTGCTTCGGGACTGGTGCCGCCAATGGCATTTCTGCGTTTGACGGATTGCAGCGGGTCGAAGACCTGGTACACGTCCGCTTCGAAGACGGGACAAAGAGCCTGATACGCTTCGAGGGAGATATCCTCCAACCCAACCTTCTTCTCGCCAGCCAGGCGGACAGCTTTACCTGCGATGGCGTGCGTCTCGCGGAAGGGGATTCCCTTGCCGACCAAATAATCCGCGAGGTCGGTTGCCATCATGAACGAGTCGATTGCGTTTCGCATCCGTTCGGGCTTGGCGGTGATTGTCCGCAGTGCGCCAGCGAGAACGGGCAGCATCATCGACAAGGTATCCGCGGCTTGAAAGACGGGAGCCTTATCTTCCTGCAAGTCCTTATCGTAGGTTGAGGGCAAACCTTTGAGTGTGGCAAGCAGACCCGTGAGCAAGCCAAGTAACGTGCCAGCCTTACCGCGAGTGATTTCAAATACGTCGGGATTTTTCTTTTGCGGCATGAGGCTGGAGCCTGTGGAATAGGCATCGGAGAGTTCAAAGAAACCAAACTCCGCACTGGTGTAAAGGACAATCTGCTCGGCAAGTTTGCTGAGGTGGACTCCCGTTAGCGTGGCACAGAACAAAAACTCGGCGGCGAAGTCACGGTCGGAGACGGAGTCGAGGCTATTGGGCGCAGGCTCGGCGAAGCCAAGCGATTCAGCCAGCGCGGCACGATCAACGGGGACGGGCGTGCCAGCCAATGCGCCGCATCCAAGCGGAAGGACAGACACACGTTTAGTCAAGTCCGCGAGGCGTTGTCGGTCTCGCTGAAGCGGGTGGAAGTGACTCAGCCACCATTGCGAGAGCAAAATCGGCTGGGCGCGTTGCAGGTGGGTGTAGCCAGGTATGAGGATGGGATCGCCCTCACCCCCTGCCCCTCTCCCTGAGGGAGAGGTGGGGTGAGGGAACGCGAGTTCGGCTTGCTCGACCAACACAGATTGCAGGTCTTTCAACGCGGCATCCAATTCTGGAATTGCTTGCAACATCCAAAGTCGAAAATCGGTGGCAACCTGGTCGTTGCGGCTGCGTCCCGTGTGAAGTTTGCCAGCAGGCGCGCCAATCAACTCGCCGAGACGGCGCTCGACGGCAGTATGAATGTCCTCGTCGGAGGGGATGAAGGAAAACTGTCCCGAAGAAAATTCTCCTCGGACAGCGACCAGCCCACGGGTGATCTGCTCGTGCTCTTGGTCCGAAAGAATGCCAGCCTTGTGAATGGCATCCGCCCACGCCAGACTCCCGCCCACATCCTGCAAAGCCATGCGCTGATCCACAGGCAGGGACGTGTTCAAATCCCAAGCCTGGTCGTTGAGTTTGGTCGAAAAGCGCCCGCCCCAAAGGGTCATGATTTAGCCTCTTCCTGTGAAAACATTGACAACAGGGCGCGCGCAGATTCTTCAGGCCCCTGACGTTCCTGTCCTGCAATGCCAAGCCTTGTGCGAAGCTGTCCAACATAAATATTGTTCTGGAATAACTTTTCGAAATATCGTTTTGCAATCTCCTCGTGTAATACCTTGTACTGAACCGCTCCAAAGACGTTCACGAAATAGGTATGCACCAACCCAGTGGAGGTCGTGGTTCCCTTGCTCATGGCGGCGCCTTCGCGGAACACACGCAACGCGGTTTCAGCCGTGTCGATTCGCTCGATGAGCGGGTGTTCATCATCCACATCCTCGTAGTTGTTCGCATACAACACCATGTCGATGGCATAGCCCTTCATGACCTGCTCGTAGGTGGTGACAGGCAATACGATTCTGGCATTGACCTGGCTGGGATTCATAATGATCGAGCGGTCGAGCTGACCGAAGGCATAGCCCGGCAGCAAATCATCCAGCCTTACGAAAGCGCCAACCTCGGTGCCGTAGCCGATTACATTCCCCTGCGGGTCGATATCCAACGACCCCATGTCATCGGCAATGATGATAATCTCGCCGATTTGATCGTCGCCGATGATTCTGAGCGCTTCGAGCGTTTCAGATTTTCCCGCGCCCGTATCGCCGATGATCAACACTGTGTGAGAACGGTCATTTTTGGTGACGACCCTGACCATGGCGCCATGAAAGGGCATCCGCCCATTTTTCATGGCTTTGATGTTATGCAGGGTCAGGATCATTTTCTTGAGATACCCAAAGTATCCAAATTGATCCTTGTTCGGGCAGGCGGCTGCCATGATGTCATTTTCCTGATCGTCGTAAAAGACGGTCGGCATTGGCGCAAGAGAGTCCAGGGCATCGCCGGGGGTACCGTAGAGGTAAACCGCATCCACAGGGCGATTCAGGAAGTCGTCATCAGCCAACTCGAACAAATTACACAGGGACAACCCAAGCTCAAGAAATCTCTCGTGGATATAGACAAGTATCAACAACGAACCGACCTTTGCGGGATAGCACAGCCATTCGTCCGGGCTTACCGATACCAACTCCAAAGGATTACGGGTAATCCGCTCGAACTTCCCGGTCCGCTTGTTCATAGGTGGGTTGAGCAACAGCGGTGGATTCAGCAACAACTGACGAATTACAGGGACGCTGCGAAGCTGGTCATAGCATCCGCCCGGCAAAGCAAGGTCTTTCGGGAGGGCAATTGCCGCCATCTCCGCGCCCGCGCGCACCTGCCGGTAGATGTTGGGATGCTGACCGGTAATATTCTCGGATATGTCCCGATAGGTTTGGCGCGCCAGGTGAGTCAAGGATTCAATCGTCGTGTTGAATGTGCGATATGGGCGCTTGTCCAGATAGTCGCCCGTTGAATCGCAGACAATGAATCGTTCAAACTGCCGCCAATAGTTGTAGAGTTCCTCCACAAAGGCTTGTAACAGGGAAGGATTTGCGGCAAATCTTTCTCCCGTTTTCACCAATTTGGGCGCCGCGTCAATCGGCACTTTATCCAGGACATGGAACATTCGAACAATCTCCTGAATATCGGCGCGGTCTATTTCGGAGATTGGTTTGCCAAATATCCGAAGGAGCGGCGATTGCCTGCGTTTCAGTTTGTTCATGAAGCGTGCGACAACCTCTGAAAACAATTCGCTCGCCAGCAATTCCTCCGACGTCTCACACACCCTGTCGCGCAGGAGGATGATTAATTTGTTATCTACAAACCTGAATGTTCCCTGAAATTCCATATTTTTCTCTCTTCTTTGATTCTGCATATCTCCATGCAGGATTGTTAATCGCGTTTGAATTTGGAATAATCAGGCTTCGGCATATCGAGACCTGAAACGGGCAGACCGTTGAGCGCGCGGACTTTCATGCTGAGACCGTACAGGCGGATGAAGCCTTCGGCGTGACTCTGGTCGTAGACGTCTTCCTCACCGAAGGTGGCGAAGTCTTCGCGGTAAAGGCTGAACGGTGATTTGCGTCCAGCGACGATGATGTTGCCCTTGTACAACTTGAGCTTGACAACGCCCGTAACGGGTCCCTGCGTGGAGTTGACGAAGGCGTCGAGGGCTTCGCGCAGCGGCGTGAACCAAAGACCGTCGTAGGTGATCTCGGCATATTTGACGGCGGCAACCTGCTTGAAATTGATGGTCTGTCGATCGAGAACGAGGGATTCAAGTTCGCGGTGGGCATACATCAAAATGGTGCCGCCTGGGGTTTCGTACACGCCATGCGACTTCATGCCGACAAGGCGGTTCTCGACGAGGTCAACGCGTCCAATACCGTGCGCGCCGCCAATGGCATTGAGGGTTTCGACGATCTTCGCGGGCGAAAGTTTTTCGCCATTGACCGCAATCGGGTTGCCAGTCTCGAATTCGATCTCCACATACTCGGCTTGTTCGGGCGCGTTTTCGGGCGAAGTTGAAATCTGGTACATGACCTCTTCGGGTTCGTTCCACGGGTCTTCGAGCAGACCACCTTCGTGGGAAAGGTGCCAGAGGTTCGAGTCACGGCTGTAGATGGATTTGATGGTCGCGGTCACAGGGACGTTGTGTTTGGCAGCGTAGGCAATTGCATCTTCGCGGGAGCGGATATCCCACTCGCGCCAGGGTGCGACAATCTTGAGGCGCGGGTCGAGCGCCATGACGGTGAGTTCAAAACGGACTTGATCGTTGCCCTTGCCTGTCGCGCCGTGCGCAATCGCATCCGCGCCAGTCTCGTGGGCAACTTCCACGAGATGTTTCGCAATCAAAGGACGGGCAACCGATGTGCCCAATAAATACTTGTGTTCATAGACCGCCCCCGCTTTGAGCAAAGGAAAGAGATATTGTTCGGCAAATTCTTCCTTCATGTCGTGCAGCACAAACTGACTGGCACCGCTCTTGATAGCTTTCGTCTCCAACTTCGCCAGGTCTTCGTCGCCTTGTCCGACGTCCGCGCAAAAGCAGACGACTTCGCAGCCGTAGTTTTCCTTCAGCCACGGCACGATGACCGAGGTGTCCAATCCGCCCGAATAGGCAAGGACAACTTTCTTGATTTGAGGTTTAGGTTTAGGGTTCATTTTTTTACTCCTTGGGTTTTATTCCCTCTCCCTCTGGGAGAGGGCTAGGGTGAGGGGAAAATAAAAACAGCCCTCCGAGAAGGAGGGCTGTTTGGGGTCAACTTGTGCGTGTGCTTCTAGCTCGCGCTCGTGGTTGCGTCATCCAAACAAAAAGCTCCCAACCTTCTCTGGGAAGTGGGCATGGGACGACGTGTACGAGGCAGTGCAAAGAGCTTGAACATATTGGGCGGTATTCTACCCGAAAAACGAAATGAGTCAATGAATTTGCCGCACCAATTTTTTATTGAAATGTCACTGCGAGCCTTTGGCGAAGCAGTCTCCTACTATTTGGAGGTTGCTTCGTCGCAACAAACGCTCCTCGCAACGACATAATCATCGCCAGGTTCTGTCGCCCAGGATTGGTTATACCCGTTCCATTGCCTGCTCCAAAACGTAGTCCACCATCAGGGCGGGGATGTTCACTCCCGTCGTAGTAATGCTGTTGCGGAATTCCATCGTGTGATTGACTTCGTTGACACTTAAGCCGCTCTCGGTCTCGAAGACATCGATGGCGAGAAGTCCACCGCCGATGGCTTGCGCGGTGCGTCGGCAGATGTCGCTAAGTTCGGGCGTCAGCGGACAGTTGGTTGCCACTCCGCCTCTCGCCGTGTTCGTGATCCAGTTTTCAGAGGAGCGATAGATCGCGGCGATGGGTTCTTCGCCCACCACAAAGGCACGGATGTCGCGACCTGGCTTGTTCACGTATTCTTGAATATAGAAAACCTGATGATTGACACCGAGCAAAGCCTTGTGTTCGATCAACGACTCCGCCATATGACGGTTGTCCACTTTGGCAAGCAGACGTCCCCACGAACCGACGACGGGTTTCAGCACGCAGGGATAACCCATCGCCTCCACCGCCGCCAAAGCGGATTCCTCGTCAAATGCCATGAACACCTTGGGAGTTGGGATTCCGTTCTGGACGAGAATCTGGCTGGTGACATATTTGTCGCCGCAGCGTTCCGCCACCTGCGGGGTGTTGACCACCTTCACACCGTTGGCTTCGTAAATCTTCGAGATATACAGTCCGCGCGAGTAGGAAACCGAACGCTCGAAGAGCACGTCCACGGGTTCGGGGATACGGGAAATGTCGAAGAACTGCCCGTCATCTTTCACGCGGACAAGTTCCACGTTGGGACGTTTTTCCAATTCTTCCAAAAGATATTTTTCTTCCGCGCGCAGGCGGGTGTAAAGAAATCCAATGCGAGTCATAATTCAAGTCCTTTCGTGTTTGGTTCTGGTAGATTGGTATATTGGGGATTGGTAAAAACCAACTACCAATCTACTAATTTACCAATCACCACTTTTGTCATTTCACTTGTGGTCAGCGTTCCTCCCAAATCAGGTGTGACTTGTCCTTCGGCGATGCAACTTTCGACGGCGTCTCTCAGGCGAGCGGCTTGTTCTTTTTCGCCGAGATAGTCCAACATCATGACAGCGGCAAAAAACGTGGCGGTGGGATTCGCCTTGCTCGTACCGACCAAAGTCGGGGCGCTGCCGTGGACGGGTTCAAAGACGGCGGCGTTTTCGCCGATGTTGCCCGAAGCCGCCACGCCCAATCCGCCGACCAACATGCAGGCTTCGTCGCTGAGGATGTCGCCAAACAGATTGGTGGTGACAATGACCTCGAACTGCTCAGGCGCGCGGACAAGTTCCATCGCGCAGGTGTCCACCAGCATTTCCTGCATGGTCAGGTCGGGATATTCCTTTGCGATTCCAAGGGCAACCGAGCGGAAGAGTCCGCAAGTTTGGCGCAATACATTGGCTTTGTGGACAACATGAACGGTCTTGCGTCCCAACTGGCGGGCGGTATCAAACGCCTTGCGAAGAATTCTCTCCGAGCCTTTGCGGGTGATAACACGTTCAGTGATGGCACGGTTCCCATCCTCCTCCACGCGCTCGATGCCAGAGTACAAGCCTTCGGTGTTCTCGCGGACGATGAGCATATCAATGCCGGGGCGGGAAGATGAATGTTGAATGGAGCGGTTGGGACGCAGATTGGCGTACAGGTCGAGCGACTGGCGCATCCGCACGACGGGCGAAAAATAATTCGGGATATTGGGCGGGGTGGTGACTGCGCCGAAGAGAGCGGCATCCGCGTTGCGAATGGCTTCGAGTGTGGACTCAGGCAAAGGCGAGCCAGAGCGCTGGTATTCGCCGTAACCGATGCCGCATTCGGTGAAGTCCCATTCGAGCGGAAGCGCAGTCAGCACCTCGCGCGCGGCGGCGATCACCTCAGGACCAATTCCATCACCAGGGAGAAGAACGATTTTGTACATGGATTCTCCGTCTTCCGTCATTGCGAGGGCGCTAGCCCGAAGCAAT
>DAOUAS010000144.1:0-3920 GCA_034433295.1 Anaerolineales bacterium
GCCAGAGTCAAAGAAACCGACCGCGTTTCCGCCACTTGCACGGAACTCAAACGCCTCGGCGTCCAGGTGGATGAACATGAAGACGGCATGACCATTTATCCGACCTTTGACCTTCAACCTTCGACTGTTCGTACTTACAACGATCACCGCATGGCAATGGCGTTCTCGTTGATTGGTCTGCGCTTCGACGGCGTGACGATTGAAAATCCATGCTGTGTTTCCAAGACTTTTCCGAATTACTTTGAAGTATTGGCGGAACTGGGTAAACAGGTAAACAGGTAAACAGGTTTGATGATGAATTATCAACTTGGTCTAATCGGATTTCCACTTGGACACAGCCTTTCTCCAAAGATTCATGCCGCCGCATTGAAAGCCTGTGGGATGGAAGGGACCTATTCCCTATTTCCTATCCCCCCTGACGACAAGCAAGGACTACACCACCTCCTTACCCGTGTCCGCACTGGCGAACTTCACGGACTCAATGTCACTATCCCACACAAGCAAAACGTGATCGAATTCATGGACGATCTCACGCCCACTGCAAAAAACATCGGCGCGGTCAACACGATTTATCTCCGCGAAAACAAACTCATCGGCGACAACACCGACGCGGCAGGATTTTTGTCCGATTTGAAGAAGTTTATAGGGAATAGGGAAAGGGACAAATCCGCGTTGGTCCTGGGCGCAGGCGGTTCGGCGCGAGCAGTGATTTATGCCTTGCTCAACGACGGCTGGCAAGTCACCATTTCCGCCCGCCGAATTGAACAATCGCGACAACTTGCCGATTCGTTTGCGAATTACAAATTGCAAATTGCAGATTATTCATCCTTCATAATTCATCCTTCATCCTTTTCTCTTATCGTTAACACCACCCCCCTCGGCATGTCACCCAACATTGAAACTTCACCGCTGCCTGAAAATACTGTATTATCGAAAAGCACCTTCGTTTATGACTTGGTCTACAATCCACGCGAGACCAAACTTGTCCGCGACGCCCGTGCACAGGGATGTTCCGCCACGACAGGACTCGGCATGTTGATCGAGCAAGCCATCCTCGCTTTTGAACTCTGGACAGGTCGCAACCCGCCGCGTGATGTTTTGTTCCAGAGCGTTGAGGGGTAAGTCGCCCATTACTCTTTTTAATTACCGGTATGGATGGGTAAAAGTCTTTTATAATGCCGGATACTTATGTTGAAAAATCTTCTGCGCCTGTGGCGTCTGCTTCCCCTTTGGGTTCACCTGCTCGCATCGCGCATCGTCCGCCCGAAGTTCCAGGCGGCAGTGGCAGCGTTGATTTTCGATGAGCAGGGACGGATTCTCCTTTTCAAGCATACCTACCGAAAATGGCAATGGGGAATCCCCGCTGGCGGTTTGGAGCATTACGAACAGCCTGCGGACGCCGTCCTTCGCGAGTTTCACGAAGAGACGGGGATGCAAATCCAGGTTGAAAAGCTGCTTACCGTCGTCAGCGCGAGGGAAGACCACCACCTCACCATCGTCTATTTGTGTAAAATTGTCAGTGGCGAATTCAAAGCGTCAAACGAAGTTTCGGAGATGAAATACTTTGACGTGGACGCCCTGCCGCAGATGCTGTTTGCGGAGAAGGAATTAATTCGCTGGGCGGCTGGCGAACTTCGCATTGAAAACTAATTACTGGAGACTGGAAATGAACTGGCTTGAAGTATCCCTGACCGTAAACGGCGAACTCGCCGAATCCGTTGCCGATGTCTTTGCCCGTTTTGCGCCCAACGGTGTGATGACCGAGCAGGGCGTCAAATTCAATGACGAAGAAGACGAAGGCACAGCGACGGGTCCTATCACCGTCCGCGCTTACTTGGAAGTCAACGACCAACTCGAAGAGACGCGGCAAAAACTCGAAGAGTCGCTCTTCTACTTGGGGATGATTCAGCCTGTGCCAAATCCCAGCTACAAGCAGATCGCCGACCAAAACTGGATGGAAGCCTGGAAGCAAAACTACAAGCCGATTCTCATCGGTGAACGGTTGCTGATTCTCCCCGCCTGGCTTGAATCCCCCGACCCGAAGCGAATCCCCATCAAAATTGACCCTGGCATGGCGTTTGGTACAGGCACACACCCAACGACGCAGTTGTGTCTGGAGTTGATGGAGAAGGCGGTAAAGGGTAATTGGAGATTGGTAATTGACGTGGGGTGTGGTTCGGGAATCCTTTCAATTGCGGCTTTGAAACTTGGCGCAGAAAAAGTCCTCGGCGTGGATATCGACATCGAGTCGGTCAAGAACTCACGCGAAAATGCCGACCTGAACGAAGTGGGGGAGGAGTTGATTTTGGGGCAAGGTTCCGTCACTGAAATCTTGCGCGGCGATTTTGCTTTCAAGTCCGCACCGCTGGTGGTGGCGAACATCCTCGCGCCAGTCATCATCCGTTTGTTCGACGCGGGTCTCGCGGACCTGGTCGAAGCGGGCGGAGAGATTATCCTCAGTGGAATCCTCGACCATCAGGCTGGGAACGTCGTCGCGGCGGCTGAGGCAAAGGGACTAAAACTCAACGACCAGCGTCAGATGGGTGATTGGGTCGCGCTGAAAATGTCGCGTGATGTATAATCGTCTGCATGGTATCCCTGCCATTCACCCCTCCCACGAAAAAGCAACTACAGCCGATAGCTCAAAAATATGGGCTGCGGTTTATTGTGCTGTTTGGCTCGGTGGCGCGCGGACGAGTGCATGAGGAAAGCGACATTGACATCGGCGTCTACACGGAAAAGCCCATTACGTTCAACAAGCGGTCAAAATTGTGGATAGAGTTGTCCAAATTATTCCAGGCGGAAATTGACCTGACGATGTTGAATCATCCCGACCCCCTTTTGGGTTTTCGCGTTGCCAACGAGGGGAGAATTCTATTCGAGAGCAAACGCTTTGCGTGGGAAAGTTGGAAATCCTATGCAATGCGTTACTATTGGGATACGGCAAAATTCAGGCAGGATGCAAAGCAGAGACTTTCCCGAAACATCGAAAGGATGCGCCATGCCGCCTCTGGATAGGGAAATGCTTTCCCAAAAGCTGTTGGACATGACCAAATACCTCGATGAATTGGCGTCCTTGCGCGTTCCGACCTTTGCCGAGTATAAAAAAGACCATATCAAACGTTACGCGGTCGAGAGATTGATCGAGTTGATTGTCGAATTTGCCACCGACATTAATCGGCACATGGTTTCCGCTTTGGGAGAATCATCCCCGCCTACTTATTATGACACCTTTGCTGAAATGGCTAACCTGAAAATCCTTCCAAAAAATCTTGCCCTTCGGCTCGCTTCGACGACAGGCTTGAGAAATCGACTGGTTCATCGTTACGAAGAGATAGACCACAAGGTCGTCTATCACAGCATAGACCCACTGCTCGAAAATTATCGCAAATATGCGGTTGTCATCTACGATTATCTGGAGAAGAAATAGAGCATGGATCGTCGCAAACTGTTCTATTACCTGCTACTCAACATCTTCGTCTCTGCCACGGTGACGGGTGGGATTCTCTTCTGGTATGACCGCAACTACCGCGCCAGCCTGCCAGCCGTCCCGCAGTCTGCGCCCGCTGTCGGCGCCGCCGAGCCTGTTTCGACGATCAACCCGCAGACCGACATCCCCGTCAAAATCAGCAGTGTGGTGGGGGCTGGGGCGCTGGAATCCGAGATCGTCGTCGTCAAGTTCGAGGGCGAAGGTCAACTGGATTTGGCGAGTTGGCAGCTCAAGGACGAGGATGGCAACATCTTCAAATTCCCGAAACTCACGCTCTACCCGAACGGCGCAGTTCAAATTCACACCGCCATCGGCACAGATACCGTCATTGACCTCTATTGGGGCATAGGCGAAGCCGTTTGGAGTTCAGGTGAAAATGCCCGCCTCTTCGACGCGCAGGGCAACCTGAGGGCTGTATATCGCGTTCCGT
>DAOUAS010000145.1:0-2618 GCA_034433295.1 Anaerolineales bacterium
GTCAAGAAGCATCCATTGGCGCGCGCTGTCCGCGCGGACAAAACCTGTCTGGCAGGGATTACTGCCACGCTGCTGCACTATTTCAAGGATGAAGCCGAGCGCGAAATCCCCATTTTGAAGATGATGTCGCTGATGCCGAAACAAATTCAAGGACGGGTCGAGGCATGGATTTTAGAATTGGGACAGGGTGAAGTTATCGAAGGTGAATCAACCGTCGGCGGCGGCAGTCTGCCCGATGAAACTTTCCCGACTTTTTTGCTTTCGCTGTCGGTAGAGTCGCCGGAAAAATTCCTCAAAAATTTGCGTGGTCAAAATCCGCCGATCATTGCCCGCACTGCCAATGACAAAGTGCTGCTCGACCCGCGCACCGTCCCTCCAGAACAGGAAGGCGCGTTGCTGGTCGGTTTGAAAAATGCGTTGAACGACTTTTAGCGGCTATTGTGTGAAGAGGATTTAGAGTTATGGTTATCAACATTCCCATTCGCGACCCGAAGAAACCGCCCACCCTCAAGTTCCCGGAGCGATGCGTGAGTTGTGGCAGTCCAAAAGAGGAGACACTCGGAATTACCTTGAACATGGGCGCGCAGAAACGAAACCAGTCTGTGACCATGCAATTAACTGTTCCCATGTGCACTGCTTGTGCTAAAAAGGAGCGCAGCGTGGCCAAGGTGACCTTGATTCCATTTCTCATTGCCGGGCTTGCAGTGGGCTTGATCGCATTTGTGCCCGCCACCCTCATTTCTCCCGAAGGGACAACGCCCCAAACCCTTGGTTTCCCGTTTGTGTTTGGCGGATTTGTGGGCATGATCGCAGGCATCCTTGCAGGCAGCGTGGTCGAGTTTTTTGTCAAAATTCTGGCTGCGCCTTTTTATGGGAGACTGCTTGCCCGCCGCCCACTTACCATTGTCGGGCTTTTTGCCGGGAGCGATGAATTGATCGGCATATCGGCAAGATTCCTGCGCCAGGCAAAAACCGTGCGACTGGAATTCGAGAACGAAGAGATCGCGCGTGAATTTCAACAACTTAACTTCCCGGAGAATTAATGAAATCAGAACTCGATGCCCTCATGAAAGCCAGAAATCTGGATGCCTTCGTTATCTTTGGACATGCCGAAAATAATCCGCCGATGACTTACCTGACAGGCGGCGGACATGTCAGCCATGCAACCGTCATCAAAAAGCGCGGCGAAGAACCCGTCTACTTTTTTGGTGACATGGAACGGGACGAAGCCGCGAAGAGCGGTTTGAAATTGATACCCTACAGCAAGTACGATGCGGAGGAATTGTGGAAGAAGTCCAATCGTGACGGCACGCTGGCGGCCGCGCTGCGTCTGGAGTTGATGGTCAGGGACGTGGGCGTGACTTCGGGGCGTGTGGGCGTCTATGGATTTTATGACCTGAGTGCGATCTTTGGGATGCTTGCCCATTTCAAAAACCTGCTGCCCGAAATTGAGTTCGTCGGCGAGGCGCGGGAGGATTCCATTTTCATGCGCGCGATGGAAACAAAGGACGAAGCCGAGGCGAATCGCATCCGCCGTATGGGTAAAATAACAACCGAGGTGGTTGAAAAGGTGAAAGTTTTCCTCACCTCCTGCGATGTCCGCGAGGATGAAGTTCTGTTGAAAGAGGACGGGACTCCGCTGACGATTGGTGACGTGCACTCGAAGATTCGTCTCTGGGTGGCGGAACGCGGCGCGGAATTGCCTTCGGGTTTTATCTTCGCCATCGGGCGTGACGCGGGCGTGCCGCATTCCTCCGGCAACCCCGCCGATTTGATGCGACTTGGTCAAACCATCGTCTTCGATATTTATCCCGCCGAAGCGGGCGGCGGATATTATTATGACTTCACCCGTACCTGGAGTTTGGGGTATGCCACGCCCGAGGCGCGGGAACTCTACGGTCAGGTGAAGGAAATCTACGACCAATTGAGCGCCAATTTCGATTTGAATGCGCCGTTCAGAAATTACCAGCAGATGGCTTGCGAATATTTTGAATCCAAGGGACATCAAACCCTGCTTCACACAAAGGCGCCCGTTGAAGGCTATGTCCACAGTTTGGGACACGGCGTGGGACTGAACATCCACGAGCGACCATTTAGTAACTTGATGCTTGGCGATGACCATCGATTGGCTCCCGGCGTGGTTGTCACCTCCGAGCCTGGACTCTATTATCCAGAAAAGGGCATGGGATTCCGCATCGAAGATACCTACTGGGTGCGTCCCGATGGAAAAATGGAAATCCTTGCCGACTATCCCTATGACTTTGTCCTGCCGATGAAGAAGTGGAGTAAGTAGACAGGCACATAAGTAGACAAGTATGGAGATTGACCATGACCGACTTGAAACCCGCCCGTATCCTTGCTGTTGAAACCTCCTGTGATGAAACCGCCTGCGCCATTGTCGAAAATGGACGCGCGATGCTTTCATCCATTGTCGCCTCGCAGATGGAAATCCACGCCCGTTATGGCGGCGTGTATCCCGAAGTTGCTTCGCGCCAGCACGTGCTGAGCGTCACCCCCGTGGTGGAGCAGGCGCTCGCGCAGGCGCATCTCACGCTCAAAGACATCGACGCGATTGCCGTCACGCAGGGACCCGGTCTCGCGGGGTCGCTGGTGGTGGG
>DAOUAS010000146.1:0-40705 GCA_034433295.1 Anaerolineales bacterium
GAAGGACGCATCACGATTGACGGTCACGACCTGCGCGATGTGACTCTCGACTCGCTCCGCTCGCAAATTGGTATCGTGCTTCAAGAGACGACTTTGTTCAGCGGGACCATTGCCGAGAACATTGCCTTTGGCAAACCCGAAGCCACTCTCGATGAAATTCAAGCCGCCGCGAAAGCTGCCGCCGCGCATGACTTCATCATGTCCTTCCCCGAAGGTTACAACACCCATGTCGGCGAGCGCGGAACCACCCTCAGCGGTGGACAAAAGCAGCGTGTGGCAATCGCCCGCGCCCTGCTGTTGAATCCGCGCATCCTCATCCTCGATGACTCCACTTCCAGCGTGGACGTAGCAACCGAGTCACATATTCAGGAAGCGCTAGAAACGTTGATGAAGGGACGCACTTCCTTTGTCATTGCACAGCGCATCAGCACGGTGATGAACGCCGACAAAATTCTCGTCCTCGATAAGGGCGAGATCGTGGCGCAAGGCAAGCACGCGCAACTCATGGAAGAAGAACCGATCTATGCTGAAATCTACAACTCGCAAATACTGGCACATGAACATGAAAAATAACATTTCTCAAAACAATATCGTCATTGCGAGGAGGGTGATCTTCCCGACGAAGCAATCTGGTGGTGAATGGGGAGATTGCTTCGTCGCTGCCGCTCCTCGCAATGACATGGCATCAAGGCAGGTGACACTATGATGGGCGGCGGACACAACCGCTTCGGCGGAATGCTTGATCAAGAAACCCTCAAGCCGCGCGACCTGGGCGAAACCCTCGGACGGCTTGGAAAATACTTCGGACGCTTTTGGTACATGATCGTACTGGCGGTGCTGTTCGTTGTCATCGCCACATGGACTCAGGTCACATCACCTGAATTGATCGGACAGGCAACGGACTGTTTCCTCGTTCCCACTGGCGGGATGTCCATGTCCATGCCCTTCGGCTCTGCTCACACTGCCCCGACGCTCTCACGGGGGGGCGAACAAACCAAATCCTCCTGCTGGCTTTTATCCACGGAAGACCCGTCTACTTTGTCGTACTCGCGGCAACTGGTTTACAAGGTCTATCACTCTGGCGGCTTCACCGTCCCTGACATGGCAACTGCAACAGCCGCTGAACGCATCGCAGGCATGTTCCGCTTGATTTTGGTGATCATCGGTCTGTTTGTGATTGGCTCTGTGCTGACGGGTACCACCTTCTTCACGATGGCATGGACGGGGCAACATGTCCTGCGTGTCTTGCGCGTCGAGGTCTTCGAGAAGCTGCATTCGCTTTCGCTCAGTTACTACGCCGAACACGAAGCGGGTGACCTGATGAGCCGCATCACGAACGACACCTCGGCAATCGAGCAGGCGTTTTCGTTTGCGCTGGTCAACGTCTTTAGCGGAATCCTGCTGCTGGTTTGGATCACCTACAACATGATCACCCTCAGCCTGCCTTTTGCTTTACTGGCGCTTTCGGTTTCGCCGCTGATGTTCATTGCCACCGTCTGGTTCTCAGGGCAGGCGCGTAAAGCCTTCCGCAAGAGCCGCGAAGAGATCGGCAATGTCAACGCTGAATTGCAGGAGTCCATCTCCGCGGTGCGCGAAGTGCAAGCCTTCAACCGTGCCGACGAAAACATCGAGCAGTTCAAGGAAGTCAACGCCGCCAACCGCGACGCGAATGTCCGCGCCGTGGCTTACACCTCGGCACTGGGTCCGACGCTTGAAGCCCTCTCCTATCTTGGATTGGCAATCGTGACGGGCGTCGGCGGTTGGTACCTGCTGACGGGTGACCTGCTCTTCGGGACGACGGTCACACTGGGGTTGGTCATCACCTTCCTTGCCTACGTCCAACGTTTCAACCAGCCGATTCAACAAATCGCCGTGCTGTGGACGAACATCCAAAATGCCATTGCGGGCGCGGAACGTATCTTCAACATCCTCGACGAGAAGCCCGCCGTCACCGACAAGCCTGAAGCCAAGCCGATGACCGAAATCAAAGGTCTGGTGGAGTTTGACAATGTGGCGCACGAATATGAAGACGGCGTGCCCGTGTTGAAGGGAGTTTCGTTCACCGCCAAGCCTGGTCAGACCTTTGCGATTGTCGGACCGACGGGCGCGGGCAAGACCACCATCATCAACTTATTGCCTCGCTTCTACGATGTGACTGAAGGCGCGGTCAAGATCGACGGCGTGGACGTGCGCGACGTGACAGCGGAATCCATCCGCAAGCAGGTCGGCATCGTCTTGCAGGATACCTTCCTGTTCAGCGCCTCGGTCATGGAGAATATCCGCTTCGGGAAGCCAAGCGCAACGGACGAGGAAGTCCGCGCCGCCGCGAAACTTGCCAACGCCGATTCTTTCATCGAGCGCCTGCCCGAAAAATATGACACGGTTTTGGGCGAACGCGGCTCTGGCTTGAGCCAAGGACAACGTCAACTGCTTTCGATTGCCCGCGCCGCCCTTGCGGACCCCCGCGTACTGATTCTCGACGAAGCCACCTCCAGCGTGGACACGCGCACTGAGCGTCTCATCCAAAAAGCGTTCGATCAACTGCTCGAAGGTCGCACTTCGTTCGTCATCGCCCACCGCCTCTCCACCATTCGCAATGCGGATATGATTCTCGTCTTGAAAGATGGTCAAATCATCGAGCGCGGCAAACACGATGACCTGCTTGAAAAGAAGGGCATTTACTACGACCTGTATATGAGCCAGTTCAAGAAGCAGGAAGAAGTAGAAATGGTCGTCGCCAAATAATTGGCGGTCTGTCAGCAATAAAAAAGACCTCCGAAACGCTTGTGCGAAACTTCGGAGGTCTTTCGTTTCTCTATCAATGTGCTGCAATATACGGCATGGACGAGCGTTCCAGTTTTTCCACTGGAAGTACATCAATCAATTCATATTCACGCGAGCCGAGTCCTAACTTCTCGCCGTACTCCACCACTTTGTACGGGTCTTTGTGCGGACCATGCAGCCAGCGGAAGGGATGTCCCTCGCGGGTGTGGACTTCCATACTAGTAGGAATGTTTTCCTCGATGAGCTTTGTCTTGCCGATGACGTCCAGCGTAGCTTGATCGAGCGCGACAATGTCGTCCGAGCCGAAGACTCCAGCGTCGGGGAGAATCTGCATGGACGTGAACCCGAAGCAATCGCAGACGGGAGTCATGTGCGTGGCGAGGTTGAGGTGAGTCGCCTTTTCGGGCGCAAAGGTCGAAAGTGTGATGCTCGTCGAGATGGCGCATGCCTCCTGGAAGGTATGGAAATTCACGGGGCTGATGAGCAGGCTCCCCTCAGGCGCGACGCGCAGGCAGCGTCCGCACTGGTTGCACTGTTCCATATGCAGGTGCAACTCGCCAGGTTTTTCCTTGTCCTCGACGACCGCTTCAAATGGACAGGCGTCGGTGATTTTCTTCAACATCGATTTATCAGGGCATTTTTCGGGGAACCAGTATTGATCGTAGTGCATGGCGTCGTGCATGGCACTGCGGGTTTTCCCCGCCATGCAGCCCAACGCAATATTCTTGAACGCCGCGCCAAAACCGCAACTGGGATGTCCCTTGACATGCGCGAAGTTGATCATGAACGTCGAGTCTTGAATGAGACCTGAAACGTTCCAACTCTTGATGCTTTTATAAGGGTGTTCGTGCTCGTAGAAATACTTTTCATCTGGACCCGCAGCTGGATATACGGGACAGCCAATTGCTTCTGACGTGTAGCCGCGAGTCTCCGCGCCTGCCACATCCCAGTTGACGTCCACCACGAACGGCTTGCCGCCGCCGTCCTTGACAGCCTGCGCCACACGTCGCACGAAGACGGGATGGATGGTGGAGTAGCTCATGTTGTTGCCCGTGTGCATCTTGATGACGACGGTCTCCTTGTTCACACGGTCACGGATGTGGAGTTGGTCTATGATCAAATCCAGTTTGGCGGGTAATGTTTCCTTGGCGTCCAACCGCGACTGACGCGCGGAACCGAAAAATACTTTGCTTGGCATGGGATTATCCTTTGAATGAAATGATGACCTATTATACATTTGCCTGTCCATATCGAAGGATGTCGCGGGATACATTTTCACCTTGTCGTTTTTCTGGGAAATTTGCGGTAAAGAGTTCCGACATTTGAAAGGGACATGAAGAGCGTTTACATTCTGTTGACGCGGATAATTTCACGTGATAAAATCTGCCCCGCTTTAGAAATGGGCGCGTAGCTCAATGGCAGAGCAGTGGCCTTTTAAGCCATTGGTTCAGAGTTCGACCCTCTGCGCGCTCACAGGAAAGTCTTCCGTTTGGAAGGCTTTCTTGTTGGTTCAGAGTCCCCGCAGGGGGGATGCTATTCGATCCTCTGCGCACTCACAACAAAAAGTCCTCGTAAACCGGGGACTTTTTGTTTGACCCAGTCGTTTTTCGATCATGATCTATTTATCTTCTTCGTCTTCATCTTCATCGAATTCATCGTCATCTTCTTCATCGAAGGAGAGCAATTCGAAATTGTTGAATTCTTCGGCAAAATCAAGATTTTCGATGGCTTCTTCGAGGAAGTCGGAGAGTTCCTCGTCATCGGTCTGGTCTGCCAGTCCGACGAGGTAGGTGCGGGCTTCGTCGCCGCCGATTTGTGAAAGAGACCAGATGGCAGCGGCGGCCGAATCATCCTCTGTCTCCTCGTCGTCCAGAATCTGGATCAACATCGGAATGGATTCCTGAATGGCAAGCATGCCCGCCGCTTCGATGGCTGCGGATTTGATGAGCGGTTCCTCGTCGAGAAGTTTATCCACCACGTCTGCGTTCCAGCGCTCGTCCTGTGAATGTCCCATGGCGCGCAGGGCGCTGGCGACCCAGGCGGGGTCGGAGCGCTCGTAAGCGGATTCGATCAGGGTGGGGACTTCCATGCGTGACGAGAAACCCAAAATTTCGAGGGAATGTCTGCGCAGGTCCGAGTCACCGTTACCGGCGATAACGGAGATCATGGCGTCTTCGATTTTGTGCTCGATGCCCTCGCTGATTTTTTCGTACTCGCCCAGCAGGAGGAACTCGCCGAGTAGTTTTACCGCCTCCAGGCGCGGAGCGGATTCGCTGTCGTTGAGGAAAATGTCGAGGATTTTGTCCACAAGTTTCGGGTCGTCACATTCGGCGAGCAGACGGAGCGCGCGCGCGCGCGCGCCTGCATCCGGATCATCCAAAAGCGACTTGCCGACCTCTTCGTATGAGACAAGGGTGTCTTTGTCGAATTGTTCCACAAGTTTATCGAGCAGGAGCAATTTTCGATTCGGCGGGATGTTCGGCCAGGCGTTGGAAAAAAGCCGCAGCGACTCGGGGTCAAGGTCTGAATAGAATTTCAAGTGACCCGGTGAAATGGGCTTTTTCGAATCCAGCAGGGTATCGAGAACGTCTTGGAAGGAGGTTTTCTTTGTCATGGGGTCGGAATTTTGGCGGGGTCAACAAAGTCCATGATGTTGACGAAGAGCATCAAACCAATGAGCATCAGCATGGCAATGCCGTTGACCATGTTTTCCCATTGGGGCGGGATGCGCTTGCGGAAGAAAATTTCAGGGAGGGTGAAGAGGATGCGCCCGCCGTCGAGCGCGGGGATGGGAAGCAGGTTCATCACGCCGAGCGAAATGCTGAGGACGCCGATCAGGTTGAAGGTCCAGTTGGTAGGCTCGGGCGTGGTTGCGCCGGCCGGGGCGGCAGCGGCTTCCTGTCGGGTGGATACGTCCTCTTCCACGGCCACATCGAACAAATCGAAAATACCTTTGAAGCCAATGAAACGCGCATCCTCCGGGGCGATTGCGCCCTGGATCAACGCGACAGGCAGGTAAAGGATGGTCGCGGCTTGAAGCCCCGTGACCAGCGCTCCGCCTGACACGCTTTCGATGAACGTTGCCTGACGTGTTGGGTAGCCCAGTCCCACGCCAAGAGCGCCTTCACTTGCCTTTCGAGTGGAGAGCGGTATGGCTGTGACCGTCACTTGTTCTCCGTTGCGATCGAACACCATTTCGACCGGCTTGTCGAGATTTGACTTGATGACGGTAATGGCGGTTTCTATCTCGGTGACATTCTGTCCATTGATCGAGATCAAAATATCGCCTGCCTGTATGCCCGCCTGTTCTGCGGGGGAGTTTCCCGCAACCGAGTCGATTTTGACCGAACCCGGCACCGAGATACCCTCGAACGAAATCAGGAACGAAAAGACAATTACGGCGGTGAGCAGGTTCATCAGCGGGCCGGCGAACAACACGACCAGCCTCTTCCACGGGCTGGCGGCGGCCAATCCGCCGGGGATGTTGGGGTCGTTCTCGCCTTTGGGGCGCACAAACCCGCCAAGCGGCAACGCGTGAATCGTGAACTCGGTTCCCTGCCACTTGAACAGCGTGACCAGTTTTTTGGAAGGGAGACCGAAACCGAACTCCTCCACTTCGATCTTTGCCCAGCGCGCGGCGATAAAATGCCCCAATTCATGCACAAAGATCATCCCGCCCAACGCGAGAATGAAAACGATTAAAGTTACAAATCCAGATACCATTTTCAATCCTTACACTAATATGACGACAAGGCGGATTATATCTTCAAACGGATTTGACAGAGTTAGAGATTTATTAGACGCGAAATTGCATCGTCCCGCTGACGTTTGATCCAGTTTCGACGTTTTTCTCTCCGCCCATAGCCTGCGCGGGAATGAAGCCCTACGCTACTCCAACGAAGCCCGCTTCCCACAGGGCGCTTAGCGAAGCGGACTCTCGAGCCGCGCCGCGCCGCCTACTCCCGCCACCAGCACATCGCTCACACCGGGCAACTCACGCAAGCGGTTCTCCACTTCCTTTGCGTTTTCCTTCAAACAAATCACATGGACGTTCGCGCCCGCATCCACCGTGTAAGCGGCGGGGAGACCTTTGCCGCGCCATTCACGCACCTGATGAAAAACCTCCAGCGTCGCGGACTGCCAGTACATCAGCGGCGGATTCGAGGTCATCATCACGGAATGCATCATGTCCGAGTCAAGTTCGATGATATTTGCAAAAGCATCGAAATCCCGATTGAAGATGGCATTGCGGCAGATATCCAGTCGACGCGGGGCATCGGCTACGCGCGCCGCCTGTAGTGGGCTCGTCCATGCCAGCGCGTGACCTTCTGTAGAGCCGGTCTTTTTGTGCGCCGCGCTGACGATTGTCACGCAATCCACAAGCGCCCAGTGTTCGGGGGAAGCAATGGAAACCGCCGTGCAATCTTCATCGCCAGTTCCCATTTGCCACTCGACAAACCCAGGGGGAATGGAACGGGACGCGGAACCCGATCCGCGCCGGGCCAGCCGCGAGAGTTCGGCTTCGCTCAAGTTCAATCCTGCCGCCTTACTGGCCGAAAGCGCCAGCGCCGCAAACGCCGCCGCCGAGGAAGCGATTCCCGCGCCGGCAGGGAAGTTGTTCTCGCTCATCACCTCGGCATTCATTTTGACTCCAGCCATTTCGCGTACCAGGTCGAGGATGTGCGAAATGCGGCTCAACCCCTTGCCAGCCACTTCATGTCCGTTAATGACCAGTTCATCGAAGGGGAGCGACGGCTGAAAACTGACCGTGGTGCGCGTGTACAGTCCATCGAGATTCATCGAGATCGAACCGTTGGACGGAAGACGCAGGGCATTATCGCGATTGCCCCAGTATTTGATAAATGCAATGTTAGCGCAAGCGACACTGGTTGCGGTTGAAGTAGACATGTGGCGTAATCACCTTTTCGTTGTTTTCCAATTCCAGTGTACCACGAACGTCAAGAATATCCCGCCATTGCCGCCTGGCTCACACGCAAAGGAAGCGCCATCGAGCAGCAAACTTCAAGGATGGTAGTTCCTTCTTGATGAAAAAAATAAGACCAAGCGGCTTTTCAAGCGTTTCCAAGCAAAACGGCTCAAAGTTTCAACTACAAACGCGATTTGACCTGAGTATTAATCATGCCACCCAAATCAAAAAGACTCACCCTGTTCGAGTGAGTCTTCCCGTGTGGATTACTTCGTCTCCGTCACCTTGCGGATGCTTCTTGGCTGTTCGGTGTTGTAGCCCTTGGCAATAGTCAGGTGATAGGCAAACAACTGCGCAGGCAGGATGTTCACCAGCGGCGAGAGCCATTCAGGCACATCGGCCGGAATAGTCAACGGGACTTGCGCCAGCGACAACGCCTTTTTGTCATTCGAAATCACCACCAATTCAGCCGAAAGGCTGCGCAGGCGTTTGAGCATTTCGAGCATCGAATCAAAGACTTTGCCTTTCGGCGCAACCGCAAAGACAGGATAGCCTTTCACCATCATCGCAATCGGTCCGTGCGCAAAATCTGCGGAAGAATACGGTTCGGCAATGATGTAGGTCAGTTCCTTCATTTTCAGCGCCCACTCGAAAGCGGTGGCATAGTTGAATCCGCGTCCCAGCACAACGGTCTGGTCAATGTAGCGATAACGCTGCGCCGTTTGTGAGATGAAATTGTCCAGTTCCAATGCCTGCGTCACCCAATCAGGGACTTTCGCCAGGTCAACCCAGGCTCTTTTGCTCCCGCTCAGAGCGGCGGAAAGCATCGCCACCGCCATCAACTCGGCGGTGTAGGTCTTGGTTGCGGCGACGGCTCGCTCAGGACCCGCCTGCACATCGAAGATAAAGTCCGAAGCCTTTGCCAGCGGTGAATTCGACTCGTTGGTGATGGCAAGAGTCAAACAGCCCTGCTTTTTGCCTTCATCCAGCACGCTGACAATATCGGGCGATTTGCCCGATTGCGAAATGCCGATCACCAGAGCATTCTTCAATTTAGGCGGCTGTCTATAATACGTGAAAAGCGATGGCGTCGCCAATGCCAGCGGAAGTCCGTTCATCGCGCCAAGCAGGTAGTTCGCGTAACGCCCCGCGTTGTCGGATGTTCCGCGCGCGGCGAGAAAAACATATTGGATGTCGCGCTTTTGGATTTCGGCGGCAATCCGCTCGACGGTTTTGCGCTGTGAAAATAACAGCGATTTGATTCGGTCCGGTTGTTCGGTGATTTCAGTATGCAGAGTCATTTAATATTTTCCAATTTCTTCGGCAAGCGGGGTGAGCAGTTCCAGTTTCCACGGCTCGACACGCGGCGCGACAGAACAAGCCGAACTGAGGATGTATCCGCCGCCAGGCTTGCCAATTTGAATTCGTTCGCTGGCTTCGGCGATGACCTGCTCTTTCGTGGTGTACCCCAGAATCGAAACAGAGTTCATATTCCCCTTCAAAAAGAGCCGTTGACCGACGCCGTTTTTCGCGTCTGCCAGTTCCACATTCCCAAGCGGGTGTGGGTCGAGTGTATCAATACCCATCGTGCCAGTTTGCTCCATCAATTCGAGGCGGTCGCCAATTTTGCCGCAAGTGTGGGTGTAGACGGGAACACCGCAGCCTTTGACCGCATCCGCCACGCAAAGTTCATAGGGCATGACGAATTCCTCGTACATCTTCGGAGAGATGAATCCGCCGCCCGCAAACGCGGACGAAATCAGCACCGCGTCGACTCCGCGTTTGGCTTGAGCAACCGCCCAGGCAACAGACGCCTCTGTGAGTCTTTCCAGCAGAGCCTTGACCTTCTCCTTGTGCTTGACCAAGCCGATGATGGCGTTCTGGTAGCCAATCAATTCGAGGTAATGCGTGAACGGAGAAAACGTCTCACCGTGAACTGAAACTTCGCCGTTGGTCTTTGCGCGGACAAGGTCAATGGTATCTAAAAAATAATCGGGGATTTCGCTCAACGGCGCGGAATCCTTTTTGCCTTCGAGCCACGGGATGTGATAGGTATTCCAAACATAACCTGGGAACTGGTCAACGTTTTCGAGGCGGTCGGGGTCAAGGGTTTTGAGGTCGGCACGGGGCTGCAACTCGGGACGGGCGGTATAAACATACTGGGCGTTGTCGTCCCACGGGATGAGGGTCACGTGCCCATTACGCCAGGTGACGACTTCCCCTTTTTTGGTTTCTTCGATTTTTTGAATCTGCTTAAGAATGTCACATGGACGCCCTGGCAGGTTGATCAAAATCCCGTCAAACTGGTATCGTTGCTGCATCTTGACCAGCGCTTCAGCAAAGCCTTCGCTGGTGAACCAGATTTCATGCGGCCTGAGTCCCGCGTTCAGGAAATAATGTCCCAACGCCAGTTGACACATGACAGGCACACGGTCAGCCTCTTTGTGCTGCATGGCAAGGGAAATGCGCTCGCGTCCGTTCATCATCAACCTTTCACCGCGCCAGCCGTGAGACCTTTGATAAATTCACGCGCCAGCAACACGTACAAAATCAAGAGCGGAACCGCCGCCAGAGAGAGGACTGCAAGGGCGCGAGTCCAGTCGGTGCGGTATTGACCGAACAAAAGCGAAACGCCGAGCGCAACAGTCCGCGCTTCTTCCGAGCGGATGAAGACCAGCGGGAACCAGAAGTCATTCCAAATCTTGATCATATTGAAGATGGCAACGGTGGCAAGCGCGGGGCGCATCAGCGGCACGATGATCTTGCTATAAATCTGCCACTCCGAAGCGCCGTCCACTTTGGCGGCGTCGAACATTTCACCGGGGAGTTCCTTGATGAATGCCGTCAGTACGAAGGTCGCTATCGGCATCCCCATCGCCACATAGACGGGAATCAGGCTCCAGATGGTATCCTGCAAGTTGAGGGCTTTGATCAGGCGCACGAGGTCAATCGTCCCCAAGCGGATGGGGATCATCAAGCCTGCAATAAAAAAGACATACAGGAAATTGGAAACGGGCGAATTCCATTTGGCGAGAGCGTACGCCGCCATCGAACCGACGAACAGAATCAGGGTCAGCGCAAGGACGGTGACGATCAGGCTGTTGATGAAATAAATATCGAAGCGTCCCGTGTTCCACGCTTCGATGTAGCCGTCGAAGGTGAAGTTCTTGGGGAAACCAAACGGGTCTTTGAAGATTTCCTTCTGCGGCTTAAACGAGTTGATGATGAGAGTCCAAAGCGGGAAGAGCACAATCACAGACCAGACGGTCAGGACGATATAGGTCAATGCGCGGTTGAATTTGATTTTCAGCATGGCGGCTTCTCCCGATTAGGCTTCTTCCGCGTTGCGGCGCGACAGGTAAAGCCAGAGCAGCACGCCCGACATCAAAATGAAAAACGTGACGGTGGCAATTGCCGCGCCCATGCCCATGTTAGGAATGCCAACGGGATGTTCGCCCGCAATGCCCGTGCGATAGAAAAGCGTTGCCAGCAAATCGGTGGAATAGGACGGCTCGCCCTTCGCGCCCGCCATCGCGTAGATGACATCGAAGGCGTTGAAGTTGTCCACGAAGGTGAGAATGGCGACAATGCCGATGATGGGCTTGAGCAGCGGAAGTTTGATCTTCCAGAAGATGTCCCATTCCGAAGCGCCGTCGATGCGAGCGGCTTCGAGCAGTTCATCGGAGATTCCCATCAAACCAGCGAGGAACATGACGGTCGGCATCCCCACCCACTGCCAGACCGAGGTCAGCGAGATGACGGGCAGGGCGAGATTCTCCCTGCCGAGCCAGGGTAGCGCCCATTCGCGCAAGCCTGCGCCAATCAAAATTTTGTTTACCGCGCCCCAGTTCGGGTTGAGAATCAAAGTCCAAAGGAAGCCAGTCACCAGAACAGAGAGGGTGGCAGGGGTAAAAATAATCGTGCGAAAAAAATTCCTGCCCTTGAAGTCGGAAGATAAAAGGTTTGCGAACAGCAATCCGAGGCTGTTTTGGACGAACATGTGAATGGCGAAGAAAATAAAGGTATGCTGAACCGCGCCAAAGAACTTCTCCCGCCAAAGCGGATTGGTGAACAGGTCGATGTAATTCTGAAAGCCAACGAATTTGGTCGGCGTGTATCCCTCGCCTGTGTACAAGCTGAGACGCAACGAGTCGAACAGCGGAATCGCCATGAAGCTCAGGTAGATAATCAAGGCGGGGAGCAGGAATAGCAACCAGGTCACTTTGCGGCGATTCTCGTTGCTGAGCAATCCCGTATTTCGTTTTCCTGAAATTGTCATCTGGCTCATTAGCTCTCTCCTCGTTTGGCTGCAGGGACGGTTTCCCGTCCCTGCCAATAATTGGAAACGAACTACTTGCAAGCCGCGGCGGGCTCGTACCAGGCAGCCAAGTCGGCGTTGAAGGCGTCGGCGGCTTCCTGCGGGGTCTTCTCACCCTTCAACACGGCAATCACGTTGTTGTTGAGGGAGGTGTAGGCATCGACACTGCCAGAGGGCGCAGCGAGGAGTTTTTCCCAAACGAAGCGGATGTCAACGCCCTTGGCGGCGCCGTTGAATGCCATGAAGTCGGCGGCAATCGGGTCGCTGAGGGTCGGGACTTCCTTGGTGAGCGGGAAGAAGCCAGGCAGGTTGTTGCCGAGCAGTTCCGCAAACTTGGGAGACTCAAGCCATTCGAGGAAGGTCATCGCGGCTTCGAGGTTGGGGGAGGCGGCGTTCGCGCCGATGGCGGCATCCACGTGGAAGGTCACGTACTGATCTTTGCCTTCGAGGGCGGGCGGATAGAAAACACCCCATTCGAAGTCAGTGGCGTCCTTCTCGAACGGTCCAATGCTCCAGGAGCCGTCCATCATCATCGCAGCCTGACCCTGCGCGAACAACTGCGCGGCGTCGTAGTAGCTGGTGGCTTCAAAGCCAGTCGGCAGGAAGGGCTTCAGGTCGGCAATCTGCTGGAAGGAGGCAACCATTTCTTCGCTGTTGAAGCAGCGTTCGCCGTTCAAATAGGCCATGCGACCTTCGTAACCACCGATGTTGCTGGGAATGAACTGCATCATCACAACTTCGTTGATGTCCCAGGCGTCCTTGGTTCCGTTGGCGAAGGGGATCACGCCCGCGTCGAGCAGTTTCTGCGAGGCAGTCATCAACTCTTCCCAAGTGGCGGGGACTTCGATTCCGTTGGCGGCGAAGATATCTTTATTGTAGTAAATACCGTGTGAAACTGCAATAATCGGCACAGCATAGGGTTCGCCATCTTCGGTTGACCACGGTGCGCGGGAGCCGTCGGAGAAGTTGTCCATAATGCCCGGCAGGTCTTTCAGGGAAGCAAGGTAGCCAGCATCGAACAGTTCACGGCCAGTGGCGAAGGAACGGACGAAGTATAGATCGGGCCCCGTACCAGTTTCGAGTTGAGTGCGGAGCGTGGCATTGTAATCGGGGGGATTGGTCGGGTCGAATTTGACGGTGATGTTGGGATATTCTTCTTTGAAGGCGGCAGTGATAACTTCCCAGGCAGCAACATCGTCAACGCGCCAGGAGCCCAGGGTAAGGGTAATCTCTTCAGCGGCAGGCGCTTCGGCGGGAACAGACTCGGCGGGAGCCTCTGTAGCAGCGGGAGCCTCAGGGGCGGGTGCTTCGGTAGCGGGGGAACCACAGGCGGTCAGCATCAGACTGACCAGAACCAACACAGACAACAAACCGAACAGTTTCTTTTGCATTTTCTTCTCCTTTTATATTTTGGAAAATGGTTTACACAAACGAATGTTCACTACAATTTTCTATCTCTGTGATCTCTCCTTTCGAGTCGAGATTCAAGTACAGGATTTCAACTCATCCTGCCAACTCGCTCTTGAATATCCAGCGAGAGCCGCTCAACAAATCCCTGCGCGAACTCAGCGGGCGTGAGGCTCGCGTCGTTCATCAGGGGGGTCATGTCCATCGCGTAAGACAGACCTGTTGTGTTGTCAACTCCGTGCGATTCAAAATAGGTGGCATTCGCGCGGCGGCGTCCCATCGAAGCCAGATCATAGCGTTTGCCGCCTGCAATCTGTGAATCGAAAACGCCAACCAAAGCCGCCTGCAAATTTTCGTGTGCGGATATATCCATGATGACCTTGTCGGAGTCGACCATCCAATCCAGTGCGCGCCAGACTTCACAGCCAAAAACCTTTTCTGGACGTTCAGCCTGATCCAGTCTGCGGAGGGCTTCGATGACTCTGAGAGCGACTCCCACATGCGTGTCGTGCTTGTCCGCAAGGTTGTGGGTGTAGACGTACCTCGGCTTGGTTGCCCGCAAAATGGCGAGGATGTCCTCGACAGGTTCACTCCGCGCCGCGTCTTTAACGACCTTGCTGGGGAAGTCCAACATCACCTGCGCCGCATACTCCCCAACGACTGCCGCCTTGCGCTGCTCTTTGAAGCGGACAAGACGCATTTCGTCATCGCTGTATTTTTCGTAAAGCCCATTTCGCGGAGAGCCGCGCCCATCGGTGACGACCACACCCGTGAACCATTTGTCTATTTGCTGGAAGCATTCCACAATCGGCTGCACCGCCATGATTTCGATGTCGTCCTGATGAGCGGAAAAACACAGGTGTGTTGTGCGAGACAAAGCCTGTTCGAGGGGCAGGTTATCGGGGACGTATGTTTCTGCTGTATCGAGATGAAATTTCATAAATCTTCCTCTTATGTCATTGCGAGGAGGGTGCTTTTCCCGACGAAGCAATCTCATATCATGAGGGGATTGCTTCGGGCGAAAACCAAGAGCGCCCTCGTAATGACATTAGTTGACAACTGGCAAACTCGCCGCCGCAACGGATTGACCCACGCGGCGCACTTTTTCATCAGGCAGGTGCAACTCAATCTTTTTCAGCAATTCAGGGAACTCAGCTTCAAAGACCTGCTTCACGCCTTCGAGCAGCAAGTCGCCGCCGCGCCCGGAGGTGCAGCGCCCCAAAATCAAAACGTGTTTGATGTCGTAAAAATCGGCGTAGTGGGCAATGCCGTAGCCGAGATAAACTCCCATGCTTTGCCAAATCCTCACCGCGCCTTCGTGACCTGCCTCCAGTTTTTCCTGCACGAACTTCAACTTTTCGGCGTCGGTCACAGCAGACGGGATTTCTATCCCAGCCTTCGGCGCAAGCCTGAAAACGCATTGTTGAGAAAAATACATCGAGCCGACTCCGCAATCGCCTGACCATTCGTCAGCGGGCGCGTTCGGGCTGTAATCAATCGGCGCAAACGCCAGTTCATTCAACCAGCCCATGATGTGACCTTCGCCGTTGACATAACCCGCCGCCTCGCTCGAACCGAGCGCAATCCCCAGCACGGCGTTATCCTCGATGGACATCGAACCCGCCAGCGCGGTCACATCGCCGTCGTTGATGACTTCCAGCGGCACGCCCAACTCGTCGCAGATACGCAGAAACATATTCTTGATTTCGCCAAACTTCTCCTGCGGGATTCCACGGAAGAGCGAAGCCACCATCGGGCGGTTATCGATGTAAATGCCAGCGGAACTTCCGCCGATGGCATCCACACGCGGCATTTTGCTTGCGGCAGTTTTCAGCGCGGTCATCACCTCGCGGAAATGATATTCGGGGTCGGCGTGTTTGCGCGGCTCCCAAATCACTTCTTCGCTGTAGATGGGAGTCCCATCTACCACTGCGCTCACCTTGCGGTCAGATGCGCCGAGGTCAAAGCCGATGCGGTTGCCGTTGAGGTTACGTCCAAGCAGTTTGCCCGTCTCACGCGCTGCAGGGACTTCATCCACAGCACAAGCGATGACCGAAAATTCCTTCTCGTACACCTGCTCCCCCATAAACTTGTAATCGAAATGCCGCGCGCCGTTGGCAGAGTAAACGCCTTTCAGATGTTCGGCAACTTTCGGAGAGCCGCCCACATAGAGCGTGTGTCCGCCGCGCTGCCAGAGCAGGAATTTAACAATGCGCTCGATGAACTGATAATTCGCCTCGAAGTTGGGATGACCTTCGGGCAGGACTCTGGTCTCGAAGCGGGAGACGCCATCCGCGCCGCGCTCCAAGCCGAGGACAAGCCTCACGCCGGCAGAATCAACTTCACGCTGAAAATTTCGATTCGCCAAAATCGCTGGTCGAAAGCCTTCATCCAGCGGCGGGACGACTTGGGGGGCAATCAACTGCAAAGACATCAATTTTCCTCATTGAACAAAAGGGAATAATCATCGAGCAATAAAAACGCGGAAGCACCGAGAATGCAGGCGCGATAATCAAGTTTGCCGATTTCGAGCCTGGTGCTTTCGGTCATGCGACTGAATACGCCAGCCTGCATGGATTTGCTGACAGCATTCAGCCATTTTTCGCCGAAGCGGGTCATGTCACCCGTCAGGACGATTTTTTGGATGTTGAGCGTGGCAATCAAATTGGCAAGCGACACGCCAAGATAACGCCCCGCATTTTCAACGACGGTAATTGCCTTTGGATCGCCCACGCTGAACGCTGAATTTACTTCGGCAAGCGAATTGACCTTCATTTGTTTCACAACCGCCCGCGCACTGGCGACGGTCTCCAAACATCCGCGCTTACCACAGCGGCAGAGTTCGCCGTTCTCCCGAACTACGACGTGACCGATTTCGCCTGCGCCCCCGCCGTCACCCTGAAATAAACGTCCGTTGATCAGAATGCCCGCGCCGATACCATGAATGACGTTGACCACAACCATGTTCTCATCGGGGGTATGACCGCTGCCGTACACAAACTCACCAATTGCCGCCGCCTGACTATCGTTCAAAACCCGCACCGGGATTTTGTATTTCTTTTCGAGCAACTGGCTGAGGGGCAAATCCTGCCATTCCAAGTTGACCGCGTTGACCACCACCCCTTCGCGTGTGTTGACTAAGCCTGGAGTTCCGACTCCAATCCCCACAATCGGCTTGATTTTCTTCTTCATCAACTGGTCAATCATCTGATAGACAAGGTTGAGGGCGTTCTCGCCGTTGTCGTCGTGGACAGGCGACTCCACCATCTCCTTGATTTCACCCCGCAAATTCACAATCGCGCCAGTAAATTTATCCTGCGCGAGATTCAAACCAATCAAATAGCGCGAGTCGGCGACAATGCTGAGCAAAATCGGCGATTTGCCGCCAATCGACTCGCCCCTGCCAATCTCCTCAACCAGCCCTTCGGCAAGCAAACCGTTGACCACATCCGAAACCGTCGTGCGCGTCAGGTGAGTTACTCGCGCCACTTCAGCGCGGCTGATGGACTCGCTTGCAAAAATGGTTCGCAGTACAAGATCGCGGTTGTGCTGTTTTGTTTGCTGATGAGTGGCTTTTTTCATGAGAGATCAGACTTTCACTTACACGCACATCTTTGTAAATTCACTGTACTAACAAAGATTATTTTACAGAGTTCCAGACCCAAAGTCAAGCACCAATTTCTTGACAATTTTTAGGGAAAGTTATAAAATAATTTAGGTATGACTAAAAAATATCAAGCCACGCAATCCATGCAAGACTACCTCAAGCGGATTTACGACTTGACTGAAAGCGGCTCCCCCGCCAGCACCAACGACCTGGCACGCGAGTTGAAGGTCAAGCCCGCTTCGGTAACGGGGATGATTCAAAAGCTCGCCGCCGAAAAGCCTGCGCTGGTGGCGTATCAAAAACATCAGGGCGTGACCCTCACCTCCGCAGGCAAACGCGCCGCGTTGGAAGTCATCCGCCATCATCGGCTGATCGAAACCTGGCTGGTACAGACCCTCGGCTATTCGTGGGACGAAGTCCACGAGGAGGCGGAGCGGCTGGAGCATGTGATTTCGGAAGACCTCGAACAGCGGATTGCCGCCGCGCTGGGACATCCCGTCCGCGACCCGCACGGAGAGTTGATCCCCACCGAAGATTTGAACATGCCCGCCGATGACTGCACTCCCCTTGCTGCGCTGCGTCCCAACCAGACTGCAACCATATTGCGGGTCAACGCCCACGACACCAACTTGTTGCGTCACCTCGACAGCCTGGGACTCACCCCTGGCGTGCAAGTGGAAGTCACGGAGTATTCATCGTTCGACAACAACCTGACTGTCAAGGCGCAAAATAAAACCGCTGTGCTTGGGTTGAATATCACCACGAAGATTTTTGTGCAGAACAGATAATCAAATCATGCGCTTCGACTATGTTCAGCGCGAACTTCGTCCTGAGCGTAGTCAAAGGACAGAAATTAGAGGATTTTATGAATATAACCATCTGGGTCATCATCGTCGCACTGTTGCTTGCGGCAACCTTCCTCCCCCGTGTGGGATTGCTGGCGGTTTACAAAGCCTACCGCGCGGCGTGGGAACGCGAGCAAGTGGAAGACGCGCTCAAGCACCTGCTCGACCGCGAACAGCAGGGGCGCCACGCCTCGCCCGAGTCGCTGGCTGGGGTATTGAATTTGAGTCGCGGCAACATGATGAAACTCATCGAAAACATGGAAATGCAGGGACTCATCGAGTCCCGCGGTTCGGAATTATGCCTGACCACCGAGGGCGAACGCTGGGCATTGCAGGTTGTCCGCGCACACAGGTTGTGGGAGCGCTACCTGACAGATGAAGCGCGGATGCCGCTGGAGAAAGTCCACACCGAGGCGCATCGCCGCGAACACACCATCAGTGAGGCGGAACTCGACGAGATGGACGCGGCGATGGGCTTCCCTACCCGCGACCCGCACGGCGACCCCATCCCCAGCCGCGAGGGGGTTCTGCCCGAAGTGAAGGGAATGCCGCTGACGGCGTACCAAGCTGAGGGGCTGATTCGCATTGTTCATCTCGAGGATGAACCCGCCCTCGCCTATCAACAAATTCTCGCGGCTGGACTCCGTCTTGGACAGGTCATCCGCGTTTTGGATAAAAATCCGCAACGCTATTTGCTGACCGATGGCGAGCATGAATATCGTCTCGCGCCGGCCGTCGCCGCAAACGTGAGTGTGGCCCCGCTGGCAGAAAGCGAAGTAGCACGGGCACGGGCGGTTCCGCTGGTGGATTTGGAACACGACCAAAAGGCCGAGATTGTGGAACTCGACGAAGCTGTGCAAGGCTTCACCCGCCGCCGCTTTTTGGATTTGGGTCTGACGCCTGGCACATTGATCTATCCTGAATTGATAAATTTCTTTGGAGACCCGCGCGCCTACCGCGTGCGCGGCACGTTGATTGCGCTGAGAAAAGATCAGGCTTCGCAAATCTGGGTCAAGCCCGTTTAATCAACCACCGCTCCATCGAGGGCTAAGCCCGCAATGGAGCAAAGCGCAGGAAAACATCGAACTCATGATTTGGAAGATTATCGGCCTTAGCATGATCGCAGGGCTGGGGACGGGGCTGGGCGGCGCCATTGCCGTCATCCGCCAGCCAGGCAGGCGCGCCTTTGGCCTGTTGATGGGCATCACTGCGGGCGTGATGATTACATTATCATTTGTTGATTTGGTCAATCACGCGCTGGAACTATCAGGAGTCTGGACGACGACCATTGGCTTCGCGCTCGGCGCGTTGTTCATGCTGGCAATTGACATGGCGATTCCGCACATCCGTTTTGGAGAAAAGGAATTCGATGTCTTCAAAAAGCATGAGCCAGCCCACGAACCCGATGAGTTCGGACATCGTAGGTACCGATGGGGCTGGAAAAGCAGGACCCACATCACAGATGTGAAGCTTCTGAAGACAGGTCTCTTCGTCGCACTGGGCATTGCCATCCACAACACACCAGAAGGGATTGCCGTAGGCGCGGGGTATGCGCATACACCCGCTTTTGGAATTTTCATCGCCACCGCCATTACCCTGCACAACATCCCGGAGGGGATTGCCACCGCGCTTCCGCTCTACAAGGCGGGGATGTCGAAACGGCGGGCGGCGGTCTTTGCCCTGCTCTCTGGCTTGACCGAACCCATCGGGGCTTTGCTCGCGGGTCTGGTGTTGACCTCCTTCGATGCGCTGATCCCAGCCGCGCTGGCATTCGCGGGCGGCGTGATGGTCTTCATCACGCTCGACGAGCTTGTCCCCATGGCGCGGGAACATGGTCACCAGCATTACACGGCGATGGGGATAATTTTGGGCGCAGTGTTTGTTTTTATCTTGTCGGGAGTGTTGGGCGTTTAGAGATTGGTAATTGGCAAATGGTAAATTGGTAGATTGGTAAAAGAGGTAAACATGAAAGAGACAAAGAAACTACTTCCCACTGAAAACTGCGAAACCTGCCCCGCGTTTGCGGAGTTGGAGCAGATGGGAATCAAACTCGATAATTACGACCGTGTGATTGCGCTGGCTGGCAACCCCAATACGGGCAAGTCCACGCTATTCAACACGCTGACGGGACTCAAACAGCACACGGGCAATTGGCCGGGCAAGACGGTCACCCGCGCCGAGGGCGGATACCAATTCAACGGAGTCCGCTACAAGATTGTGGATTTGCCCGGCACGTACTCGTTGCTTTCCGCTTCGCAGGACGAAGAAGTGGCGCGTGACTTCATCCTGTTCGGACAACCCGACTGCACCATCGTCGTCACCGATGCCACCGCGCTGGAACGCAACCTCAATCTCGTCATGCAGGTCATGGAAATCACCGACAAGGTGGTCATTGCCATCAACCTGATGGACGAAGCCCGCCGCAAGGGGCTAGAAGTGGACGCGCGCTCCATCGCCCGCGACCTCGGCGTGCCCGCCATCCCCATCACGGCGCGTTCTGGCGAAGGCATCCCCGCCCTGCTTTCCACCGTGGCAGAGATTATTCAAGGCAGTATCGTCACCAAGCCCATGCGGGTGGAGGGCACACCCGAATTCCAAAAAGCCGTCAACGAACTCGTGCCGATGATCGAGCAAGCTGCCCCCGGCGTGCCAAATGCCCGCTGGCTGGCGATCCGTCTGCTGGACGGAGATGCAAAAGTACAACAGGCTTTGATGTCTGGCGAACTCGGTCAACGAGTCACGCGGCAACAACGGGCAGACGTTCAGTTTTCAAAGAAGATGTCGGTGCAAGGAAGGCAGTAAACCATGAACCCAAACGAAATCCTGTCCAAAGCCGAAGCCTTGCGTGGCGGTTTATCCACTGGCTTCCGCGATGAAATTGTGAAATCGCTTTACAACGAAGCCGAGAGCATCGCCAAACGCGCAGTGAAAACGGCAACCGATAAAAAATATGACCTCGATCAGCGGATTGACCGACTCGTCACTTCGCCAATTGTCGGTTTGCCGATCATGTTGGGCTTGCTCGCCATCATCATCTGGCTGACCGTCTCGGGCGCAAACGTAGTTTCAGCAATGATCGCCAACATTCTCTTTGCAATTGGCGACTGGGGCAACGCGCTCTTCAAGTCACTCAACGTCCCCTGGTGGATCACGGGCTTCCTCTGGGACGGGATCTACCGTGGGCTGGCGTGGGTCGTGAGCGTCATGCTGCCACCGATGATGATTTTCTTCCCCGCCTTCACCATTCTCGAAGACCTCGGCTACCTGCCCCGCGTGGCATTCAACCTTGACTGGCTCTACCGCAAAGCGGGCGCGCACGGCAAACAGTCGTTGACGATGGCGATGGGATTCGGGTGCAACGCCGCGGGCGTGGTAGCCACCCGCATCATCGACTCTCCGCGCGAACGGTTGATTGCCATCCTGACGAATAACTTCGTCCCGTGCAATGGACGCTTCCCAACCTTGATCATGCTTGCCACTGTTTTCGTAGCGGCGGCATTCCCTCCAGCATTGACTTCAATCATCGCCGCCTCAACGGTTGTCGGCGTGGTACTAATCGGCATCTTCTTCACCTTGCTCATGTCGTGGCTGTTATCCAAGACCATGCTCAAAGGAGAGGCATCCGCTTTCACGTTGGAACTTCCCCCCTACCGCAGGCCCAACATCGGACGCATCCTGTACACATCCCTGCTCGACCGGACCATCTTTGTCCTCTGGCGCGCCATGCAAACCGCCGCCCCTGCAGGAGCCATCATCTGGGTTTTGGCAAATATCCCCTTTGGCGACGCCAACCTTGCCCACGCCATCGCTGACTGGCTGAATCCTTTCGGGCTGCTGCTTGGACTCGACGGCGTCATTATCCTCGCCTACATCATCGCCATCCCCGCCAACGAGATCGTCGTGCCAACCATGATGATGATTTATATGGGTGCGGGCATGATGATCGACCCAGGTCCCGAAAAATACCTTGCAATTTTTTCTGGCAACGGCTGGACCATGCTGACAGCAGTCAACCTGATGTTGTTTGCTCTTCTGCACAACCCATGCGCCACAACCATTATGACCATCTACAAGGAAACCAAATCACTCAAATGGGCAACCGTAAGCGTTGTCGTCACACTGGGAACAGCAATCGTCGTAACCTTCCTCACGGCAAGCATCGCACGGCTGTTGGGCTGGGCATAACACTGTTCACTCAATCAGGGGACAAGCCCCCGATTGAGCGCAAATCTATTAAGACAAGACCTGTCATATTGATCTTGACAGGTCTTGTCTTAATAGATAACATATGAATACTTGTTCATGTGTTCAATAATACGCCATGAAACTAAACGAACTCAAAGCCATTCAACTTGCTGAACTTTTCAGCGCCCTCAGCGACGCCAGCCGCGTGCGCATCATTGCCCAACTCATGGACGGGGAAATGGGTGTCAATGCCCTGGCTGAAAGACTTAACATGACCGAGTCTGCCGTCTCACATCAATTGCGTGGGCTGCGCCAAATGCATCTCGTCCGTGCGCGCAAATCAGGCAGGCAAGTCTTTTACTCCATCGAAGACGATCATGTCTCACGCCTGTTCACGCTGGGGCTGGATCACGTCATCCACGGATAATTCAATGCACACACACGCCCACCCCGCCAACCAAACCACCAAACGTCTCGCCATTTCGCTGGGGTTGACTGCCGCCTTCGTCCTCGTTGAAATCATTGCGGGAGTTTACGGCAACAGCCTTGCCCTGCTCACCGACGCCGCTCACAATTTCACAGATGTCATTGCTCTCGCCTTAAGTTGGTACGCGCTGAAAATTGCAACCAAACCCGCCCATGCAGGAAAGACCTACGGCTATCACCGCGTTGGGATTCTGGCTGCGCTGGTAAATTCAACAACGTTGATTTTAATCGCGCTGGGGATTTTCTACGAAGCGTACCATCGCTTCATCACCCCGCCCGTGGTGGATTCGACCATCCTGATCGGGGTCGGCGCCCTGGCATTTCTCGTCAACGCCATCACCACCTGGATGGTCAAGGACGGCAGCGAGCATGACCTGAGCCTGCGCAGCGCTTTCCTGCATTTGATGGGTGATGTGCTTTCGACACTGGGCGCGGTAATTGCAGGCGTCATCATTGCCTTTACGAACTGGAACTGGCTTGATCCACTCGTCAGCGTGCTGATCGGTGGATTCATTCTATGGAACGCATGGGGCGTCCTGCGACAAGCCATTCATATCCTGTTGGAAAGCGCGCCCGAAAGTGTGGACTTGGACTCGATGGTCGAGTCCCTGCTCAAAGTGGAAGGTGTGCGCGGAGTCCACGACCTGCATGTGTGGAGCATCAACCAAAGTCTGCGGGCGCTTTCCGCTCACATCGTCACAGAAGATATTTCACTCAGCGAAGGCGCTCACCTGCAAGATCGCCTGAATGAAATACTCGCGCATAAATACAACATTCAGCACGCCACCCTGCAATTGGAATGTACGGAGTGTGAATCCAAAATGCTGTTTTGCTACATCTCGGATGTTCATCATCACGCGCACAAAGTTTAGAATAGCAGAACGTATTTACAAACAAAATCGCCCCGAAAACCTCGGGGCGATTCGATTTATCACTGGTTACGGTTGTGCAGTGGGAGATACCTGCTGCCAGCGTCCCATCATACCGGAGCCGTATTGACCGCCGCTGTTCATCATGCCGCGATAGCCATTGCCGCGGCCATATTGACCACCCTGCCCATTCTGCATCGGGCAGTTGCCAAAGCCATAACCTCTGGACGACATGCGCTGGAGCATGAAATCCGCCTGCTCACGGGTGATGACGCCATCTGCCACGGCTTTGTCGAAAGCCGTCTTGTGGACTTTGGTCAAAAGCGCGGGGACATCCGCTTCCTTGACGCCATTATCCAGCGCGATCTGGTACATGGTCTTGCCGGAAGCCAGGGCAGATTCGACATCCGCTTCCGTAATACCCAGACTATCCGCCAGCGCCTCTTCGACGTAATCATGCATCGGGCCGTAGCCGCCCATCAGCATGGGACTATTCGCAACCGGCAACTGGGTTCCCTGGGCAAAAACCACACCCGCGCCAAAAACGCCGAGGGCCAATACCACCAATCCAATAACCAAAAGTGTCTTTTTCATTTTTTATACTCCTTTGAGTGAATGTTCAGGTTTGTTCCTGACTACGCCCAAAGGATACAACCTCAATGTAAAGGTTCGGTAAAGATTTCATGAAAACCTTTCAAAGGTTTAAAACGATTTACGGCGCAACTTTGAGCGTGTCATCGCGCCTATTGTTTCCTTCATTCGATTCTTCGACGGTCTCACCTGAATCAACGATCAAAGTGACCGAATAGTTTGCCGTGTCATTACCATTATAGGTAAACTCACATTCCAAAATTTGGGACGCGCCGGCAGCCAGTTCGGGGACCGGCCATTCACACCCGGCCAGATCCTGATTTGACAACCAAACCACAGAAAACGCCCCGGCGGCAACAGCGCCGCTATTTGTCACCTTCACCTGAATGCTGATTGGCTGTGCATTCCTGGCAGGATTTGGAGAGTACTGCATTCCACTTGCAATCAGATCAGGCAGGTTGGACGCGGGTTGGCCGGTACTGGTCGGGGTGACAGTCGGCAGGGGCGGCGCGGCAACCACCTGCAAAACAGACGGCAGGCATGAAGCAGAAACCACACTTCCTGCAATCCAGGCGGCCCTGTTCGAAGCGCCGGCAAATTCGATATACCACCAGGTATTCGCATTGTTGCGTCCAAGGATTTTGGCCGTACCGCCCTGCGTCAGAAAGCCGATCACATCGTAGGCAATATCCGGCCCGGAGCGGACATTGGCATTGGTGGTGGCTGTCACCGTTGGCGCACATGACGTGGAATTCGGCGTGACAGCGGAGGTACCGATTGGCGCAAGCGTCGGCAGGGCGGTGGGATTGGCAGATTCAGTCATCCGCGCCACGGTAGTCAACTCAACAGCAGTGGCAATCGCATTAGGGACATCATCAGGAGTGGGAGTATTGCCCGAAGGCAAATTACAAGAGGCCAAAAGTAAAACAGCCAGCAAAATCCAAAATCTTTGTCGTCGCATTTTTCTCCTCTTCATCGTTCATCCCGCAACAACGGGTTGTTTCGAGCAAAATCATCGAACATGGGCATTATAATCCGCCTATTCTATTCAACGGACCAAACATGAAACGCTACCTACTCTTTACTGTTTTCGCATCCGGCATGACCACCCTCGCCGCCGAACTCGCGGCGGGACGTTTGATTGGCAACGTCTTCGGCACAAGCAACCTCGTCTGGGCGAGTATCATCGGGCTGATTCTGATTTACCTGACCTTTGGCTACTTCCTCGGCGGCAAGTGGGCAGACCAAAACCCCACCCCCAAAGCCATGTATCGCGCGCTGGCTTGGGGAGCGTTCACCATCGGGCTTGTCCCCTACATTGCGGGTCCCGTCCTCAAGTTTGCCGCTACAGGCTTCGAGGCGCTGGAAGTTGGCATCATGGCTGGTTCCTTCATCGCCGTGTTGATTCTGTTCATCGTGCCGATTACCCTGCTTGGAACCATCTCTCCCTTCGCCATCCGCCTCTCGGTGGACGACCCCGCGAAGTCGGGCCAAATCTCCGGGCAGATTTACGCTATCTCGACGCTTGGCTCCTTCATCGGGACTTTCCTGCCGACCCTGATCCTGATTCCCACCATCGGAACCAAACTCACCTTTTTCGCCTTCGGCATTTTCCTGTTGACGGTTGCGCTGATTGGGCTTGCCCGCTTCGCCAGTCCGCGTGAAATGCTCAAACTGGTTTGGATGCCCGTTGTCCTGGTCATCATCGCCATCCTCTCGGCAGGGCAATCGCTGAAAAATAGTTCGGGGCAGGTCTACGAAACCGAGTCTGCATACAACTACATTCAGGTGGTGCAACAGAGCGGCTACACGCTCCTCAAACTCAACGACGGACAGGGTGTTCATTCGATGTACCATCCCGACACCCTCAACTACGGCGGACCTTGGGAGCAGTTTTCCGTCGGTCCCTTTTTCTATGCAAATCGCAAACTGGAGGACGTGCAGCGCATGGCGATTATCGGCTTGGCGGCTGGAACGTCAGCGCGGCAGGCAACCGCCATCTATGGCGACGACCTAGCCATCGACGGCATCGAAATTGACGACCAGATTGTGGAAGTCGGCAGGGAATACTTCGACATGAAACTGCCCAACCTGACCGTCCACATCGGCGACGGACGGTTGAATTTGGAGCGCAGTCCGCACAAATACGACATGATCGCAGTGGACGCCTATCGTCCGCCCTACATCCCGCCGCACATGACCACGCGGGAATTCTTCGAGATCGTCGCTTCGCATCTCACCGACGACGGGGTGCTGACCCTCAACGTCGGCTCCACTCCGGGCGACAGGCGGCTCATCGACGGGCTGGCAACCACAATGGCGACCCGGTTTCCGTCCATCCACATCATGGACATCCCCGGATCGCTCAATACGATGATATTCGCCACCAAACAGCCAACCACGCGCGAGGATTTCACTACCAATCTGGTGGCGCTCGTCTCCGACCCCGATGTCCATCCGTTGCTGGTGACCGCGATGTCGTCCACATTTGCCAACCTCAAGGAAGGTTATGAAACAACCGCCGTCTTCACCGACGACCTCGCCCCCATCGAGTGGATCGTCAATGATATGGTGGTCGGTTTTATCCTGCAGGGCGGGCTGGAATTGCTGCAGTAACCAACAATTCCCAACTTAAACAGCCAAACGTCAACCGTCCAGCGAACCGGGGGGTAGTCGCACGGGTTATAAATGAGAACAAAAAAATCGGTATTTTCTCATGGAACCGTTTGAGGCATATTCAATCCTTCGCTACGGCGGTGAGGAGTTTGTGATCCTGATGCCGGAAACCGGGCTGGAAGAGGCCTGTCACGTGGCAGAGCGGGTGCGGCAAAATGTCAGCGATCTCACGTTCGAGCAGGGCGAATCTTTCTTTTCGGTGACGCTCAGCCTGGGCGCGGCTGAAGCCATTCCAACCATGAAAAAATCTGGACGAATTGCTGATGTGCGCCGACCAGTCCTTGTACGCCGCAAAAGCCGCCGGAAGAAACCGGGGGGAATGTTACAAGCGCGACTGATGTGAATTTACTTCACGTCTTTTCTCAGAAAAAGCAGAAATCCAAACAGGCGCAACCCGGCGCTCACCCATAACGCGCCGCCCAGCCCGATCCAATCCGCGAGCCAGGTGCCGATAAGCGGCGCAATAATGGCGGAGAAATATTGCATGGATTGAATGATGGAAACAAAGGTGGCGCTGTATTCCTGCGGGACGGTTTTCATCAACTCGTCGAAGAAGACCAGGTCGAGACCCGCTTGAAAGAGTCCGGCAATGGCGGCATAGCCGATGATGAGCGGGACCTGTGGAGTTGCAGCCGTCAACGCGGGATAGAGGATCATGCCGAAGGTGGTGGCAAGCAGGACAAAGCGTCCGCCGAATTTGCGCGAGGCCTGAGTCCAGAGGAAATAGCCCATGAGCATGACGAGGTTCATCGCCATCGTGATCGTGCCAATCTGAGAATCCGTCGCCTTGACCTCGCGCACGAAGAACAGCGGCATGATGGGCTGACTCAACATCAGCGCGGAGTAATAGACGAACTTCTTCAGCGCGAAGGAGGTAAAGGCGGGTGTGCCGCGAATCAACGAGAAATAGGTTCGGGCTGATTCCAAAGCCGATGTGGACGAACCAAGTCTGGGCGCGGTCTGGTCGGGCAGTTTGATCTTCCGCGAAAAATAGTAACTGAACCATCCGCCGAACGACAATCCCAAAAACATCACCGCGTAATTTTGAGGGAAGTCCATCAGGTCGATGGTGCGGGTCACGAAGAACGTCCCCACCACCGTGGTCAGGCCAAAGATTGTCCAGCGGCGGCTGAGCAGGGCATAACGTCCTTCGGGTCCTGCGACCGCGTTCATCACCACCGAGAAGGCGACCGCCAGTGCGGTTTGCGGCAGGGTGGCAAAGGCCCAAATGGCAAGCGTGGCGATGACCGTGTATTTGCTCGCCAGCAAAAAGGTCAACACGCCGGTCAACGCATAACAGGAGATGACCATCAGCCGCGACAAGCTGTACCACGGGACGATGTTCCTGCGGCTTTGCAGAAAGCGCCCGACGAGAATGGCAAGGAGCAACCCGGTGACGCCGGGCATGGACGTGAGCAAACCAACTTGAAGATTGCTTGCGCCCAGACGGGTGAGAAAAACGGGGAGAAACGGCGCGGCAACGTTCGAGATGCTCACGCCGACAGCGTCGATTTGTACGTAGCGGAAATTCTGTTGTTGGATTTCGCGTTCAGAGGGGTTTTCCATGGAATTTATAAAGTGGCCGCATTCAACCACTCAGGCAGTTGATGGAACAACTCGCGCATGACGGTCTTTGTCCGCTCGCGAAAGATTTCGATTTTTCCGTAGGCTTCGCCACCGTCACCGCCAACCAGGTCTGAAACACCGCGTAGAATCAGCAATCGGGTGTTATTCTTTTTTGCAACCCAGGCAATCGCGCCGGATTCCCAATCCGCGGCGATGGCGTCATATTTTTCGACGAGCATTGGGATGTCGTCCACAACGATGTCACGGTCAGCGGAGACCAGCAAGCCACGGAGGACGGACGGCGGGAGGGTATCCACTGACAACCACGAGAGGTCAATGTCGGTCGCGTAATGTTCGATTGCTTCCACGCCATCTCCCATCTGCTCGATGATGTCGTAGACCAGAGCCCGCTCCACAAGCATGATCGTGCCGGTTTCGATTCGTCCCGCAAACCCGCCGCAGGTTCCCAAATTGATTAGCAGGTCGGGGTGAAAATGATCGATCACATATTGAGCAGTCGCTGCCGCGGAGATTTTTCCCCAGCCGCCGTGGAAGAGTGTCAAGTGCCAGGCGCCAAGTGTCAAGTGGGAGAATTCGCCATAAGGGGAATGCCCAATTTCAAGGTCTCGATACAGTTCCTTCACCGTGCGCCATTCGGCATTAGCCGAAATGATGACCGTGATTTTCATACAAGTTTCCCTTCGAGATAATCCAAAACAAACTGAAGCGCGGCCTCGGATGAATCATGTTTGTTTTGAATGCGATCACCGTTCCAAACGAAGTGACGTGTCCACTCGCCGGTGGATGACGCCAGTCCAAACCAGGTGGTGCCGACGGGTTTTTCAGGCAGTCCGCCGGTGGGTCCTGCGATGCCGCTGACCGAGATGCCGATGTCGGCATTGAACATCCTGCGCGCACCGCGCGCCATTTCCAATACGGTCTCCGCACTGACAGCGCCAAATATATTGAGCGTCTCCCGCGAGACGCCAAGCAAATTGACCTTGGCTTCATAGGCATACGCCACCACGCCGCCGGGAAAATATTCCGATGAGCCTGAAATGTTGGTAATCCGGTCCGCAACCAGCCCGCCGGTACAGGATTCCGCCGTGGCAAGGGTCAAGCCACGGGCGCGCATCAAATCGCGCAAAAGTTCCTCCAGCAAAATTGTCATTGAATTCTCCTCAAAGCGCGTCAAATTATACATCGGGTATAATTCGCAAATGGCAAACTGGACCGGCAAAACTCTGGGCAAAGTAAAGATCGGGGAATTCATCGCACGCGGCGGCATGGCGGAAGTTTATCTTGGCGAGCATATCACGCTCGACCGCAAGGTAGCGGTCAAGATCATGCGCGACCACGTGGACGCCGAACCTGCAAATCATACCCGCTTCGAACGCGAGGCGCGCGTGGTTGCCAGTCTGCATCATCCCAACATCATTCAAATATTCGATTACGAACTGGCGGACGGACAGCCCTGCCTGATCATGGAGTATGTGCCGGGCGCTTCGCTTGGGTCCTACCTCAAAGCCCTGCACAAGCGCGGCGAAAAACTTCCAATCGAAATGGTCGGGCGAATTCTCACCGCAATTGCCTCCGCCATCGATCACGCCCACGGCAAGAACATGATCCACCGGGACATCAAGCCCGCCAACGTGTTGTTACGCTCGGCAAGCGGTCCGGTGGACACCGAACAGCCCTTGCCGGAAGATGTGGAACCTGTCCTTACCGACTTCGGTCTGGTGCGCCTGCTCGATTCATCCGTCCACACCACAACAGGGACAGTCTCCGGCACGCCCGCCTACATGAGTCCCGAACAGGCGCGCGGCGACAAGGTCACACGCAAGACGGATATTTACTCGCTGGGCGTGATGCTGTACGAAATGCTGGCGGGCACGGTCCCCTTCGACGCGGAATCATCCTTCGGCATTTTGATGAAGCACCTGAACGATCCGCCGCCGCCCATTTTCGGCATCTCACGCGACCTGCAATTCATCATCGACCGCGCACTGGCCAAAGACCCCGAAGTCCGCTATGCCACCGCCAGTGAAATGGCGGATGAATTCACGGCGGTCTTCAATGGTCAGACCGTGTCGGTAAGCACGCTGCAGCTTTTGAAATCCGCCCAAAAAACCGCAGAAAAAACGGCGCAAAAGCGCTCAATCCCCTGGGCATGGGCGGGCGCAGGTGTAATTGCCCTGATCGCATTGGCAGTGGGCGCCTTTGGGTTTTGGAAGTCTTCCGCAGTGGATGAGAATCAGCCCGTGGGACGGGTTTCATTTTCGGACTTCAATTGGGTGATGGATAAAACAACGGTCACACTTTCGGGACTTCCCAAGCCGAAAGCGGGTTCCCACTATGAGGTCTGGCTGCTCGCCCAGGGCGGAGAGTTCCACCACAACATTGGCATTGTCAAATTGGATGAAACTGGCCAGGGACAGTTGACATTCACCGATCCAAACCAAAAGAACATCCTGTCGATATTTGACCAGGTCGAGGTCACGCTCGAAGTAGACAATGACCCCAAACCGGATGAATCCTCAGGCCAAGTCACCGCCTCCTCCGTATTCCCCCCATTGGCCCTTGTCCATGTGCGCCATCTGACAACTGAATTCGATGCCGCTCCCGAAGCTGCTCCGTTGATTCAGGGATTATGGGTCACTGCGGATAACATAAACACAAGCGCGGTCGAATTGGAAACTGCGTTTGAAGCCGGGGATGAGAAATCGATGTGGCTCAAGACCGAGGAAATCATCAACCAGATCGTGGGCGGCGCAAATCCAAACCAGTACAAGGACTGGGATGAAGACGGCGAAATAGACGACCCCGGAGACGGTTTTGGGTTGCTGCCGGGGCTTGCCGATCAGGGATATATTCCACAAACCATTTCACATGCAAACTTCGCGGCGCAGGCGGTTGACGCCACAGACGGCATAAAATCCAACAGCGTCAGCCTCGTGACCTGCGCCGATAACATGACAGGCTGGTTGGATCAGTTGTTGGAGAAGTCTCTACAATTACAGGAAATATCCTTTGGCTCGGACATGGAGCCTTTGGTCGCGGAGATGTTGGCGCTTTCCGAGAAAATCCTCTACGGTGTGGATTCAAACGGAAACGGAGTCATCGAACCCATTGCTGGCGAAGGCGGGGCGGACACGGCTTATGAATACGCCTACCTGATGACCGAAATGCCGCTCCTGCCGGGCGCACACCGCATCCCGCCGCCGGCAGTGGAAGCAGATAAGTAGGCAAGTACACAGGCAAAAACAGACGCCTCCCAGCCGAATTGATTTGGGAGGCGTCTGTTTTTTTATTGGAAGCACAATCTAGGGAGCAAATTGTTGGAAATCCGGAAGCCCCCCGCTCAAACCGAGATACGCACCAAAGACAGCGTTCCCGCAACCCAGTAGCAAGCCAATTCCGCATAAAACCATGCCGATGATTGCCAGCGTCTTTTGGGATGGGGTCTTCATTCCCAGAAAACCAAGAACGAGACCAACGATGGACAATGGAATGCCGCAAATCGGCAGAAACCAGGCGCACAAGTTGATGATCCCTAAAACAAGAGAAGCGATTGCCATGATCTTCTGATTCCCACCCCCGGAACTGACAGGCTCATTTGAAAAAGACGGTTGCATGATTGGGTCTCCTTTTGGAATAATTTCTTTGATTGTATGCTGGAAACTATAAAAAACAACCGGCCTTTGGGGGCATGTTTAACAAGGTCAGTTTATAATAGCCGCCGATGGAAATCCCGGAGAAACTACAGGGCATTCTAGCCACACTGCCAGCCAAACCCGGCTGTTACATCTATCGCAACGCCGAGGGGACGATCATTTACGTCGGCAAGGCCATCAGCCTGAAGAACCGCGTGCGGTCGTATTTCCACGCAGATTCGAGTCACGATAACAAGACCCGCCGCCTGGTGCGCGAAATAGTCGACATCGAGTGGATCGTAGTCGGCTCGGAACTCGAGGCGCTGATTCTTGAGATGAACCTCATCAAGAAGCATCGCCCCAAGTACAATATCCGACTCAAGGACGATAAACGCTACCCATACATCAAAGTCCATTGGAATGAGCCGTTCCCCAAGGTGACTGTCACTCGCCAGATGTTCGAGGATGGCTCGCGCTACTTCGGTCCGTACACTTCAGCTTGGGCTGTCCACCAAACGCTGGATGTGCTGCGTCACATCTTTCCCTACCTGACCTGCGACCGCGAGATCACCGGACAGGATAAGCGCGCCTGTTTGTACTTCGACATCAAGCTATGCATTGGTCCCTGCATTGGCGCCGTTAACAAAGACGGCTATCGCCAGATGATCTCCGACCTGATGAGTTTCCTCAGCGGACACAGCGAAGAGATCGTCACACGCATCGAAAACGAAATGCAAAAAGCAGCAGAGGAAATGCGCTTTGAGAAAGCCGCTGCCCTGCGTGACCAGTTGAAGGCCATCAGTTCCATCATCGAGCGGCAGAAGATCGTCTTTGCAACCGATTACAAGGATTCGGACGTGCTGGCCATGGCGCGGACAGACGGCGAAGCCTGCGTGCAGATTTTCTTCATCCGCGGCGGAAAGCTGATCGGACGCGAGTACTTCATCCTCGAAGGCACGGAGGATACCGCCGACCAGCAGGTGATGAGCGAGTTCATCAAACAGTTCTATACCGAAGCCGCGAACATCCCGGAGCAGGTGATGATTCCCGAAGAGATCGAAATCGAGGAAGCCAAGATCATCGGTCAATGGCTCAGATCGAAGCGCGGCGGGAACAAAGTGGAACTTTACGTCCCGAAGGAAGGTCAGCCGCAGGAGTTGGTGGAGATGGCCGCCGAGAACGCATCCGAAACGTTGCAAGCGCTCCGCACCCAATGGCAGGCGGATGCCCACAAGCAGGAACAGGCTTTGGGCGAGTTGCAAGAGGCGCTGAAATTATCCGCGCCGCCCAACCGCATCGAGTGTTACGATGTCAGCCATACACAGGGTGTGGCAACCGTCGGCGCGATGGTTGTATTCGAGCAGGGCACGCCAGCCAAGAACCTGTATCGTAAATTCAACATCGACAGCACCAGCATCGGCGCGCCCGACGACTTCGCGTCGATGGAGGAGATGCTCACCCGCCGCTTCCGCAGGTGGAAAGGCTCACAGGAAAAAGAGTCCGGGCCGGGTTCCAAACCTGACGCGTCCTTTTCCTTCCTGCCCGACCTGATCATCATCGATGGCGGTAAGGGACAGTTGGGGCGCGTGGTCAAAGTGTTGGAACAATTCGACCTGTTCGACAAAGTACCAGTGGTCGGGCTGGCAAAGCAGGAGGAGGAAATCTTCTTCCCGCACAACAGCCAGCCGCTGTTGTTGCCGCGTCATTCACAGGGACTGTACCTCGTCCAGCGCATCCGCGACGAGGCGCACCGCTACGGCATCACCGCCCACCGCGCAAGACGCTCGAAGCAGGGACTGGCTTCGCAATTGGATTCCATCCCCGGGATTGGTCCCACGCGCCGAAAAACGCTCTTGAAACATTTCGGGTCTATGGATAAGATTAAGGAAGCAAGCCTCGAAGAATTGGCCGCGGTTAAAGGCATGACCCATGACGCGGCGGAAAGTATCAAGGCACACCTGGAATGAAACAAGTATGGATCGTTGATGATGATGAAGAGATGGCGCGCGCGGTCAGTTTGATGCTCAAACTGCTGGATTGCGAGACCCGGCATTTCCTTCACCCGCGACCTGCCGCGCAGGCCATGCTCGACGGCGGACGCCCCGACCTGCTGGTTCTCGATATCAATATGCCCGAGGTCAGCGGATTGGACATGTTGGAATTCGTCCGCCGCCGTAAGGAATGGAAGAACCTGCCCGTCATCATGCTCTCCTCCGAAGCCGCAGACGTGACCGTGGATAAAGCCATGGAAATGGGCGCGGACGGATACGTGATGAAGCCTGTTACAATTGAAGAACTGGAAAGAGTCATGTCCCAAGCTTTTTACAGACATCTTATCTAAGCGAGTACGAAATGAATGGAAAAATCGTAAAAAACAAAAAACCAAACAAAGCCGTGGAAAATCCTCAACGAAAATCGGCACAGATTTTGTTTGCCATCTTCGCGATCATCCTGATCCTTTCGATGGTGCTTTCGGCTGTAACAAACTTCTAGCCGAGTCACTTATTGGTATAATACCGTCCGCGCGGCAGAAACAACATGCCGCGCTTTATTGCGCATATGTCATTGCGAGGGCGTTCTTCCCGAAGCAATCTCAAATTAAATGAGGAGGTTGCTCCCTGGCACCGCCCGCCAGGGCAGGTGTCGTCGGTAAAACCGCCCTCCTCGCAACGACGTGAGGAAACTGTATGCTCGACAAACTACAAGCAATCGAAGAACGTTACGAACAACTGGGTAATGAACTGCTCGACCAGACAATCAATTACCAGCGTGCCGCCGAAGTCAACAAGGAGCGGGTGGATTTGGAACCTCTCATCACCAAGGCGCGGGAATACCGTCAGGCATTGAAAAGTCTTGATGAGGCAAAGGTCATCATCGAAACGGAAAACGACGCCGAACTGGTTGCGTTGGCAAAGGCCGATGTGGAAGACCTGACTCCAAAGATCGAAGTCATCGAAAAAGAGATCAAGGGCATGTTGGTCCCCAAAGACCCGCGTGACGATAAGAACGTCATCGTGGAAATCCGCGCAGGCGCGGGCGGTGACGAAGCCGCCATCTTCGCCGCGGACCTCTTCCGCATGTATACCCGCTACGCCGAAGACAAACGCTGGAAGACCGAAATCATGTCGGAAAATGCAATCGGCGTAGGCGGCTACAAGGAAGTCATCTTCGAGGTCAAAGGCAGGGGCGCCTTCTCGAAGCTCAAATACGAGTCGGGCGTGCATCGCGTCCAGCGCGTGCCTGCAACGGAATCGCAAGGACGAATCCACACCTCCACCGCAACCGTGGCAGTCCTAGCCGAAGTGGACGATGTGGAAGTCGACATCCCCGAAAGCGACATCGAAATCGAAGTCTACCGCTCATCCGGTGCAGGGGGACAAAACGTCCAGAAAAACTCAACCGCCGTCCGCCTGTATCACAAACCGACGGGTATGGTGGTCACCTGTCAGGATGAACGCTCGCAGTTACAGAACAAACTCCGCGCATTGAGCATCCTCCGTGCGCGCCTGTACGAAATCGAAGAGCAGAAGCGCCGCTCCGAGTTGGAAGCGGACCGCCGCTCGCAGGTTGGTTCCGGCGACCGCTCGGAGAAGATCCGCACCTACAATTATCCGCAGAACCGCGTCACCGACCACCGCATCGGCTATTCGAGTTATAACCTGCCCGGCGTCATGGATGGTTCGATTGACCAGTTCATCGACGAACTCTCGACACAGGATGAAGCCGACAAGCTGGCAGCCGCCGGTGTAGACGACCTCTCCGAGTAACCCCACACATGAAAGTTCAAGACCTGCTCACGGCGGCTGTCCGTCGGATCGAGCCGCATAGCGAAACCCCGCAACTCGACGCGCAGGTTTTGCTGGCACATGTCACGGGGAAAAACCGCGCCTGGGTTGCGGCACATCCAGAATTCGAGATGAATGCGGATCGGGTCGAACCGTTGCTGAAAAAACTGGAGAGAGGCGAACCACTTCCCTACGTATTGGGCAAATGGGAATTCTTCGGGCTGGAATTCGAACTGACCAACGATGTGTTGATTCCCCGCCCCGAGACTGAGTTGTTGGTCGAGACGGCGATTGCCTGGCTGAAAGCCCATCCCGAAAAAAGAAACGTCGTGGACATCGGAACAGGATCGGGCGCGATTGCCATCGCCATCGCCAAACACATCCCCGACGCCCGCATCGTTGCCACCGACATTTCCCCCGAGGCGCTGCAAGTGGCAAAACGCAACGCGGAAAAGGCTCAGGTTAAAGATCAGATCGTGTTTGTGGAATGCGATTTGCTGCCAGCGTTAAACGTTGAACGTTTAACGTTCAACATGATTTGCTCCAACCTGCCCTACATCCCCACCGAGACTTTGCGCAGCCTCCCCATCTTCGAGCGCGAACCCACACTCGCCCTCGACGGCGGCACGGACGGGCTGGACATCTACCGCCGCCTCTTCAAACTCGCTCCCGAACGACTCGCGCCGCAGGGTATCATGCTGCTCGAAATCGAAGCCACGCTGGGGATGCAAATCCTCAGCCTTGCCTACGACTCGTTCTCCGAGGTAAACATCCATTTACATAAGGATCTTGCCGGGCTTGACCGCTTATTGGAGATTGCATTACTGTAAAAACTGAATTTATCCCCCGGCAGAGATCGGGCGGACTCCCGTTTCACTCACCGAGTTGCTGGCAACCCAAGAGCGCTAAGGAAACATTTAACTTCAAATCTAAACAGTAAGCAGTTTTATCACTCGTTTGGTCAATACTCTTACCCCTCCTTCAGTTTACATTCAGCATGTACTTATTTCGCTGAATATAATGAAGATTGCATTCTCCAAATGTAAAGAGCGGATTGGTTCGGGCAAACCAATCCGCTCTTTGGCTTAAACGTCGAACCTGTTCAGAAAAAAATTACGAAACCATCTGTGACAGCGGCCAGGTCGGCAGGACATCAATATCCAACCCGGAGACATGTCCCAGCGCGAAGCGGTAATATCCCGCCGAGGCAATCATGGCGGCGTTGTCGGTGCAGAGGGAAAGCGGCGGAATGTGGACGGGGAATTCCGTCTGCGCCCGGAAGGCCTGGCGCAGGGCGCGGTTGGCAGAGACGCCACCCGCAACGAGGATTTCCCTTGCGCCAAATTCGCGCGCCGCATCCATCGTCTTCTTGAACAACACGTCCACCACGGCTTTTTGGAAAGATGCCGCCAGGTCATGCACAGGCAGATGTCCGCTTTTCTTTTTCAACTCGCGAACTTCGTACAAGACCGCCGTCTTCAAACCGCTGAACGAAAAGTCATACGTTCCTTCGAGCCAGGCGCGGGGAAAGTTGAAGCGCCCCACGTCGCCCTCCTCCGCAGCTTTCTGGATGGCGGGTCCGCCGGGGTAGCCAAGCTCGATGAGACGGGAAACCTTGTCGAAGGCTTCGCCCGCCGCATCGTCCAGCGTGGAGCCGAGGCGTTGGTAAGTCAGGTGGCCGGTCATCAGGTTCAGTTCGGAGTGTCCGCCGGAGACGAGCAAAACCATCAGCGGGAATTGCGGTTCAGGCGGAACTGTGTCACCCGCCTCGTACACCCACGCCGAATACAAATGCCCTTCGAGGTGGTTGACTCCCACCAGCGGCAGACCAGCTCCGAGGGCGAGTCCCTTCGCCATGTTCATCCCCACCACCAGCGACCCCGCGAGACCGGGTCCCTGCGTGACGGCAATCGCGTCGATGTCTTTGAGCGTGAGATGCGCCTGCGCAAGCGCCTGCTCCACCACGGGAGTGATGCTCAACACGTGCTGGCGCGAAGCCACTTCGGGATACACGCCGCCGTAGCGGGCATGGATTTCCATCTGCGAGGCGACGACAGATGAAAGCATCGCGCGTCCATTTTCAACAATGGCGCAGGCGGTTTCATCGCAGGAAGATTCAACGGCAAGAATACGGGCGGGCTTCAGGTCGGTCATTGGTCAATCTCCAATCATCATGAAAACACTCAAATTTATGGCCAAGGATAAAATGTTGGTCAAAGCCCATAACTTCCACCCTCTTATGCCTTTGTCAATTGGCGCGATAACTGAAAGATGCTGGCCAATCATATCGCGGAAAACTTTATCTTGCTCCTGGCTTTGAAAGGCGTTCTTGGGGACAAATTGAAGTGCGTCCGGATTATTTACCTGAATCAAAAAATAGAAATTCTTTGACTCCGAGATCTCTTTCATCAAACTCCAATTATGTTTGAGTTCATACTCATCGGAAGCCATCGATATTCCTTCCTCGGAAAAGACATATCGTTGTGTGATTTTGTTGTTTTGAGCTTTTATCCGCTGTCTCTTAGTCGCGGCTGGAATCGAGAACGGATACATCAAAGCCGCCAATCCAAAGGCAAGTCCAAAAACAAATCGTCCAAAATTTGACGCATCAATATTCCCACTAAAAAAGGACAGGATAAGCAAAACGAGCAAGGGAAGTCCAAGCCAGCCACTTATCAGCCATGAAAATGTCTTTCTAGTTTGAAAATCCCTCAAAGCTTTCAAGTAATCATCAGGCTTCAACATGAACTCAACGGCAATCTCATTCATAACTAGGTTAGCCCTTTTTCCACTTCTTCATCGGCAGGACAAAATCATAGGGGTAGTCGGCAAGGATTTCCATCTTCCCATCGGGACGAACCCAATAGGTATCTTCGATGCGGAAACCCATGCCTTTTTCGGGATAGTATAAACCCGGCTCGGAGGTGACAACCACACCGGGGATCAGCCGATGGTCATCGCCGAGCATCAAACTGCTAAAAGGCCGCTCGTGGATGTTCAGCCCCACGCCATGTCCCAAACTATGAACGTAGCCCTCGACAGGCGCCTTTGTGTGAAGCAGGGTTTGATGTCCCTTGGACTCAAAATATTCACACGCCATCTGCTGATAATTCCTGAACGGCGCGTTCAAATCGAAGTTGCCGTTCAACTGGTCATAGATTTCCTTCACCTGACCGTAGAGTTCCTGTGCTTCGGGAGTGGCATACCCCAAACTCCAGGTGCGGGTGAAATCGTAAAAATATCCGCCGCCAGCCTCGGCAGGATAAATATCGAAGACGATGGTTTGACCGAGTCTCATCAGGTCGGTGGGATTGCCGGAGGAATGCGGCACGCCCGCGTCACGCCCGATAGCAAAGATAAATCCTTCCGGCAGTTCCGCGCCGCGCTCCGCCACCCAGAGACGGATCTTCGCCTTCACATCGCCCACCGTCAACGGGGTTCCATCTTCTTTCAACAAGACCTCATCCCCGCGGATATCGCATGAGGTAAGGAAATCTCTGACTTTGCCAACGACTTCCGTTGTGATCTTGCCCATCTTTCGGATGCGATTCGCCTCGGCCTCATCCTTTGTTTCCATCGCGCGCATGAAAATGGACTCCTCCCGCGCCTCGCCGACGAATTCGATTTCAGGCATCAGTTTTTTCATATGGGCGAACATGCCAAAAATGGCGCTCAAGTCATAAAATCCGTAAACGCCCACGCGCCCCGAAGTAACACCCATGTCCTTTAACATCAGTTCCAAACGCAGCGCGGCCGCCAGCGTCCCGTCACGGTTGGACTTCTTCCACAATTCCTCCGCGTCGTATTTGCTGTAGGGCATCAACTTCAAACCGCTTTTGGCGGCTTCATCCCGTTCCATGTCAGCGAAAAAGAGGGCAGCCTCTTCCCCTTGTTTCTTGATCAATGTGGCATGGCTGACATGTCCGCCGCCTGTCAGATAGGTCATCGGTGGATTACTTTCAGCGTGACCAAAGACAACAAAGGCATCCAGGTTTCTGGCTTGCATGAGGGCATCGAGTTCTGATTTCATAAGTTTCCTTTAAGTATAATTTTAACGCGAATGACTCGAATGAACGAATGACACAAACTCTTTTTAGTCGCCTTGATGAAGGTTTCGAGGATAAGGAAGACGGGAGGGGAAATTGGCTTTTCCCTTTTTATAAACCACACGGCTGGACTGAACTCGCGCCGCGCCAAAGTTAATCACGATTGCCAATTCAAGTCCCGTTGCCTTCAGATAAGACAGCGCCTGTTGCTTGTGAATTTACGCAATTTCAGTAACAGCTTTGTATTCTGGAATTACGCGCTCGTTCGCCACACTATCAAGGATAAACTCTCCAATCGGCTCGTCCTTGTAAAATACCTTGACCCTCTTTTGACGTTCCAGCTTGATTCCGCGCCTGATAAGTTCGCGATTCATGGCTTCCTCATAAATCGCCTCGGGAAAACCCGGTCCAAGGGCATTATGCACCTCAAACGCCGCCTGCATAATCAGGTACGACAATTCTTTTTCAATAATGTAGCCTTCAGACATTCCAACATCCATTCGAGTTATTCGAACATTCGCGCCATTCGCATTAAGACTTTAACACATTTTTCAAACCAACCAGCAATGCGCCTTCCTGTTCGGGGAGGACGGTTCGTGGATCAAGCAAGACCCTGTCGTTGGCAGTGCGGGCGATGATCGGCGGGTTTTGACCGCGTAGTTTTTTGAGGAATTTCTCAGGTGACGGGACTGTGAGTGACAACAAAAACGTGGGGAAGGATTCGTCGGGCAGACTGCCGCCGCCGACAGTTGATTCGCCTTCGACGACTTCACCCACTCCCAGTTCCTGTCTCCAGGCTTCCGCCCGCCCCTTAACCTGCTTCGGTGTCAACGACATCATCTTCAAGATGGGGATTTCGCGCTCGGCTTCATCCTTGAAATAGTGCAGCAGCGTGGCAGTAATCCCTGCCAGACAGGTTTTGTCCGCGCGGACAGCGCGCGCCAATGGATGCTTCTTGAC
>DAOUAS010000147.1:0-11884 GCA_034433295.1 Anaerolineales bacterium
ACGCCGGAGACGGGAGCCTTGATCGGTACGCCCGCATCCATCAGCGCCAGGGTCGAGCCGCAGACCGAGCCCATCGAGGTCGAGCCATTCGAGGCGAGGGCTTCGGATACGACTCGGATGGCGTACGGGAACGATTCTTCGGCGGGGATGACGGGTTCGAGAGCGCGTTCTGCCAGCGCACCGTGACCGACCTCGCGCCTGCTCTGCCCGCGAAGTTGCTTGACCTCACCCGTTGAGAAGGGCGGGAAGCTATAGTGGTGCATGTAGCGTTTGTCTTTTATGGGGGAAAGGTTGTCGAGTTCCTGCGCCTCGCCCAGCGTGCCGAGCGTGGCAAACGAAAGAACCTGAGTCTCGCCGCGGGTGAAGAGTCCGCTGCCGTGGGCGCGCGGGGAAAGTCCCACCTCGCACCAGATCGGGCGGATGTCGGTGGGTGTGCGTCCATCGGGGCGCTTGCCCATGCTCAGAATCCGCTCGCGGACGATCTTGTGCTCCGCCTCGCTGAAAGCGGATTTGACGTCATCAACCTTCGGGGCGTTGGCATCGCCTTCGACGCAGAACTCAGCCACGATGGCGGCTTGCAGTTCGTCCATGCCGCCATAGAATTCGACCTTGCTCAACGGCTTGTCGAGCAGTTCGTTCATCCGCCCGTTGACCGCATCGAAGACTTTCTTCTGCAATTCCTCGTTCGCGGTGACGATGGTTACAGCGCGCTTGGGCTTGCCGATTTCCGCCTGCATCTTGAGCTGCACGTCGATCAGCGGCTGGATGGACTTGTGTCCCAGTTCGAGGGCGGCAACCATCACGTCTTCGGGGATTTCGTTCGCGCCGCATTCGACCATCAGGATGGCGTCTTTGGTGCCAGCCAGTCTTAGGTCGAGGTCGGAGGCAGCCATTTCGTCGAAGGTCGGGTTGAGGACGAATTCACCGTCCACACGTCCCACGCGGACAGCGGCTACGGGTCCGCCCCAGGGGATGTCTGAGATCATGATGGCGGCGGAGGCGGCGTTGATGGCGAGGATGTCGAGCGGGTTGACTCCGTCCGATGAGAAGGTGTACATGATGACCTGCACTTCGTTCCGCATTCCGTGAGCGAAAAGCGGGCGCAGGGGTCGGTCGGTGAGGCGTCCGACGAGGATGGCGTCGGTGGCGGCGCGTCCCTCGCGGCGGAAGAAGGAGCCGGGGATTTTTCCGCCGGCGTACATGCGTTCTTCAAAGTCCACGGAAAGTGGGAAGAAGTCGATTCCCTCGCGCACGCCGCCCATGGTGGCTGCGGCAAAGACGATGGATTCTTCCACGCCGAAGGTGACCGCGCCGCCTGCCTGTGCGGCAAGGGTGCCGGTCTCGAAGGTAAAGGTGCGCGAACCTACAACGGCTGAATAGCGTTTTAATTCGGGTTTCATTATTTTATTTTCTCCTATTGGGCGGGTCTTGAACCCGCGTTTTCCAATTGGGACAGGTCATCCAGACCCGCCCCTACATTTTCCCGCTTTTGGTCAGGGACTGAAGAGTGGGAACAACCCCTGTTGTTCACGCTATTCAATTCCTGACGGCGGGTTCCATTTATACGATGTAGGGACACAGCGCCGCTGTGTCCCTACGAGTGAACCATCTTACTTACGGCGGAGCTGCAACCGTTCGGTTACGCTGAGATAGCTGTTGTAATTGCTGGTGCGCAAGTACGTGAGCAACCGTCGGCGCTGACCTACTAACTTGAGCAGTCCACGGCGGCAGGATTGATCCTGTTTGTTGGCGCGCAGGTGCTCGGTCAATTGCGTGATGCGGTTTGTCAGGATGGCGATTTGCACTTCGGGCGAACCGGTATCCTTGTCGTGGCGATGGAAAGTCTCGATCGCCTTGGCTTTGACTTCTTTTGCAAGCGGCATGACGTATGCTTCCTTTCTTTATAATTTTGCAGGTCTCCGTGTCCACAGCTATAAACCGTAGGGCAGGACCAGTCACGGGATAAAATTATACCAGAAAAACAATGCTTCGATTGATGTCATGTTGTTGTACAATATATAACCAAGAGGAGTTCAAAGAGATAGCCCATGCGCAGATTTTATCTTGTATTGATATCGGCAGTTCTGATTCAGGCTTGCGCCGGGTTGCCTTTTGGGTTTGGGCAATCTACAGAAACGCCTGTCCCCACTGCCACGGTGAGTCCCACTCCGCTGGATACGATTACACCTTCTCCCACTTTCCCGGCCCGGCCCACATCGACGATTGTCCGCATTCCAACCTGGGATCCAAACCAGACGCCAACATTCGTTCCCGTCCCTATTTTTATTGGAGACGTTACAGCCACGCCGAACTCCTTTGTCATGCCAACTCCGCTTGGCCCCGGTCCCGGTTTTGTTTCCGTTGAAATCGTGGACGCCAGGCTTTATTGGGGAAGTTGCAAGCCGAACAAGACGAGGATCATTGCCAAGGTCGAAAACCCCGAAGCCGTGTTCAGTGTGATCATTTTTGTGCGGGTAAAGAATGCCTTCAAGGAGGATTACACCCCCTGGACGACGGGCAACACCATGCAAAACCACTGGAACGGGTCCTTTACCTATTGGCTGACTGCAAACACGACTAAGGGACATAATCATTATAAAAACTCGTGGATTCAAATCCAGTTGGTCGCCACCGACGAAATGGGGGAGGTAATCGGACGCACCCAGATTTTCCCCAACGCGATTGCCCTCTCGCCCTGTCTGGGAATTTTGCCATAAACCGAGGATGCACTCAGCATGAAAAAGATTCCAACCCTCCTGTTGTTTGTTCTGTTGCTCTCCGCCTGCTCGACGACAGTTGATCAGATTTTGGGGAGACCGCCTGCCACCCCGGTTCCTTTGTCTACGAGCACGCCCACTCTTGCCCCGACTCTCACCCCTACCGTTCCCTCGCCCACGTTTACCGCATCGCCGACGAAAATTATCCAGCCTAAAAAAGACATCACACCCATCTCTTCGCCAACACCGTTATTGCTTACGCAGCCGGGCGTGATACCGCTGTCTTCCTCCAGCCCGGTGGCGCTTGCTACCCAGGTAAAGATGGTTGGTTTCGTCTCGGTCACTGTCTCGGATTCGGAGTTTTACAAGGGAACGGAGTGCCAGCCGATTTCGACAAAGATCACGGCGCAGGTCAGCGACGTTCCAGGAACCGCGTTTGTGGTTTTGTTTGTGCGTTTCAAGAGCAAACAGACAGGCGCCACCAGCGAATGGACAAGCATTGGAATGCAGCCTGCGGGCATCCCCGGCTTTTATTCGCACGAACTCTTTCCGCAGGAGATGAAGGCCATGGAATCCTTCAAGAATGCGTGGGTGCAATACCAGGTTGTCTCGACGGATGCCAAAGCCAGGGAAATTGGTCGAACGGGTATTTTCGGCGAACGACTCGCCTTGTTGGATTGTGTCATGGCCGCCACTCCAACGGCATCCATGACGCCCACGGTATTGGTCCCATGATCGCCTTTCCTTCGGACCTGATACGTTTTCTGGCGAAGGCGACAAGCGTCGCAGCCCTGACGGGGGCCGGTGTCTCGCAGGAAAGCGGACTTCACACCTTTCGAGATGCACAGTCCGGGCTTTGGGCGCAGTATCGTCCAGAGGATTTGGCCACGCCCCGGGCTTTTGCCCGCACCCCCAAACTGGTCTGGGACTGGTACGCGCACCGCCGCCAATCCGCAAGAGGCGCAAAACCTAATGCGGGGCACTATGCGCTGGCTGAAATGGAGAGGAAAATCCCTGGGTTCACGCTTATTACCCAGAACGTGGATGGACTGCATCATGCGGCGGGCAGCAAACGTATCCTGGAATTGCACGGCAACATCCTGAATGTGCGTTGTTCGGAATGTGGGACGTTTGCGGACGACTGGAGCGAAGACTCCGGCGTTGTACCGCGCTGCAAAAAATGCAATGGATTGCTGCGCCCGGACGTGGTATGGTTCGAGGAGTCTTTACCCCGCGAACAACTGGATGCCGCCGTTCTTGCGACGCGCGCCTGTCAGGTTTTCTTTTCCATCGGGACATCGGGCGTGGTCCAGCCAGCCGCCGCCCTTGCTCATGCTGCCAAATCCGAAGGCGCTGTGGTGGTGGAGATCAATGCCGAACCGACCCCGCTCACATCCAGGGCGGACTTTGCCTTTCATGGAAAATCAGGCGAGATTTTGCCGGCCCTGGTAAAGGCGGTTTGGGGAAATTAAACCTTCCTATGAGGTTGGATTCAATACCAGGTACACGATGAAGATTGCGATGGAGATGACGGTGTGAATTGTCAATGCATTGTTGATGTACTGTTTTTCCCCGATATCGAGGTTTGATTTTGCATAGAGAGGAACGATGAAGGGCGGCGGGAGAATCAGCAGCGTAAACAGGGCGGATTCAAACATCTTGTCCAGTCCTAAAAAACCCCGAATTAGATGGGCGTTCAGGAGAAGCGCCAACGGCGCCAGAATTCCCAATCGAATCAACGCCACAGACAGGGCGTCCTTCAAACCATCGCGGTTGAACCTGATGCCGTATCCGACGATAATCAAAATCAAGGGGACGGTGAGCCCGCCGAGGAATCCAAATGTTACCAGCAAGGCGCCCGTTACAGGCATTCGAGCCAGCCATTCCCTCCCATCGAAGGCATTGAGGAGAAGCCCTGCCAAAATCGCAGCCACCACCGGCGATGAAAGAAAGGACCGTACGATCTCTTTGGGGTTTTGCGCGCCGTCGCGTTTAACCAACAGTAGGGGCAGGAAAACGAACCAGATGAAGATCTCGTGGCCCAAGTCTGCTACGGCAATGTAGCCGATCTTCTCCATCCCATAAGCAGCCCCAAAGAGACTGATTCCCAACATTCCATATTCGAAGCCCGTGGTCAGGTAGGGCATGTATGTGTACCGGATCCGGAATTGCTTTTTGATCCATTGTCCCAGCAGAAATAACAGGATGCAGAGCGAGAACAGGAAAGCGAAGATGACAAAATAGGACGCCTTCAATTCCATGTCGAGAAAGGAGGTGAACAGCACCGCCGGCAACGCGAAATTCACAACGATCCTTCGCAATCCGTCGATGACGGTTTCGGTCAAAAAGTTTTTGCGTCCCGCCCAATATCCCAATGAAATCAGGAAGAGAATCGGCAGGACCTGGTTGAGAATTTGAAAGGTTTTTTCCATGTTTATATGCGACCTCGTTGCAACCCACCGATTTTACCCCGGCACACCTTCATCTGCTGACTATAATTCAGGTTGCGTTCAGAGGGATACAATTGCCGTCTAACTTGACCACGATTGCAACTCGATGATGTTTCCCTCCGGGTCGGTGACATAGCACCAGGTGACTTTTCCAACCGCCGTCTGTAAGATGACAATTTCGCCAATGGCTTGTCCACTCATTTCCAACACCGCTTTTTGCGCCGATGCCACATCATCCACCGAGAAGGCAATGTGCCCAAATCCGGGGCGGTTCACGGCTGTTGTTGGGCGGTCTTCCAAAATGTTGTAATTGAAAATTTCCAGCGTGGGGCCATTATCTCCATATCCCGGTAATCGCAGATGCGCGCCGCGCAGATGCGCCCCTGGAACACCTGTCCCTGCTTCGAGTTTTTCTCCCTGAAAATCCCGCTCCGGTGGAACGGGAATACAGCCAAAGAGTTCCTGATAAAAATTCGAGAGCGCCTGCCAGTCTCTGGCGATCAAGTTCGTGTGAACGTATTTTGCATTCATCTTCATTTCAAGCCTTCCATTCGCTCAACTTCTCGCCAAACTTGGTGATTCGCTCGCGCATCAGCACGGCAGCACTGCCAAGCCCGATGAGAATGATGCCCGCGCATCCCACCATCAGGATGGTGGTGAAGGCGTCCAGCAGGTCATAGACCACGATGTAAAGCACGCTCAGCACGCCAAGAACGGAGAATAGAATCGGCGTGAACGTCAGACTGCGCGAGCGGATGACCACACCATAAACCAGTACCGCTAGGGATTGCAGGAACAGCACCACGAAGTAGATCAGTCCTTCCGAGCCGTTGCTGACCATCTGGATGTATGTCGTGCCGAGCAAGGTCAACTGCGAGAGCATTCCCATGATGAACGTCCCCGTTTTGCTGCCTGCGCGGGTCAGCAGGTAATGCTGGATCATGCCAAGCAATGCCGCCCCCATCGAATAGAATTGTGGCTGGTCAAGGTTCAATTCGTTCAAGATGATGAAATATGCCAGCAGGTACAAACCGTTGGCGGGAAATCCCAACCAGACGTTCTTCCGCTGGAAGGCTTCGACTGCCCAAAGCGTAGCGGCCAACGCGACGGGAATTGCCGCGTCCAACCCGCCCAAAACTGGCGCGGCCATCGAGACGATGACTCCCAGCCCAAGCCCGCTGAAAAGTAATGTCATGTCCCAGTCCGCCGCGCGTTTGAGGGAGCGGAGTAAAAAGCCAAGCGCGTAATATCCCATCGCTAGAAAGATGATGGGGTGAATCCATTTGGTAATGTCGAAGTTGCGGAACGCAAATGTGACGAAGAGTGGCAGGGTCAGGGTAAAGGCGTAGAACAGATTCGGTTGGCGATAGACCAGGCTAAGGGTCAGGAAAAGTAGCGAGTAAAGCCCGAAGCCAAGAGTCGCCGTCTCAGCGGATTCCCCTAAAAATAAAAGTCCATAACTTGCCAGCGCCAGCAATGCGCCCACGCCGCGCACAATCCACCTCAACGGACGTGGGTGCTTGAAGGCGAGATGAGACGTAAGGTCGGTGAGGAGCCAGAGGAGGCTGTAGGCAAGCAATTGGTGTGACAGTTTGTCGAGGTTGAGGTCGCGGAGGATGAGATATGCGCCAATGTTGAAGAAAATCGGCAAGCCGACTTCGAACCAGCCGTTTTTGCCGAGGGCCATTTCCGCCGCAACGAGCAGACCGATGACGAACGCGTACCAGCCGCCTGTTTCCTTCGCGGCGATGAACGCTGCAAAAGCGATAATCCCGCCGAGGAGGAGTCCGCTGTTTCGAAGCATCCGCGTACGCAGGAAAACGCCGGAGAGGAAATAGATTACCGCAAGACCGGTCAGTGCAGGTAACCACAGATCGAGATCGAAATGATCAAAGGCAAAGAGGAGGGTCAACGCGAGAAATGCGGCGGGCAGGTAGCCGTAGACTGCTTTGCGATGGACGGCGGCGAAGATGACGAAGAAAAGGGCGAAGACAGCAAAGCCGATTGCGGCGCGCCCCGATGATTCTTCGATGAGCGAAATGCCGGCGATTATGGTGAACAATGCGCCGTAGGTTTTCGGCGGCAGGGTCCAGCGGAGGTTTGCTTTTTTGAGCAGGAGGTCGAGGACAAGGAAAATCAGCGCCAGACCCAGTTGTTGATAACCGATGAAATCATTGACGCCTTCGGTAATGGGCAGGTTGAAGAAGGCGACATAGGCAATTGTGAAACTGAGCAATGCCAGCGCCCACAGCCACCCACGCGGCCGGATGAAATGCAGGGCGGCATAGATCAATACAATGATGAACGAGATGATAAAGCCCAAAATCTCGCTGTGGTTGAAACCGCTGACGATGGCAACTGCCAAGACGGGAATGGAAGCGAGCAGGACTGGAAGGCTGTATTTTTTCGCAGGCTCAACCCTGTGGATGATCTCACTCGCGGCGGATAGGATAAATCCCCAAACACCGAAGAGGAGCATGTTTGTCTGTTTGCCCGCCTCGAAAGCCGCGCCTGTTACCCAGGGGATGAAGACGAGAGCCCCTGCCGCAAGCCAGGGGAAGAGGAGGAAAGGATAAAGCAGGTTCGATAGAACGTAGAACAGGAAGGCAAGTCCCCAGGCGAGTGTCAGCAGGAGTTTCCAAAGTTCCGAGGCGTAGAAATCCCCGGTCCCGAACATGAAACCGCCCTGATAGAAAACAAGCAAACCAAATTGTAAGAGTTGCGCGGCAAGGAAGAGCGGCAGGGCGAATTTTGCATCGCGCCACTTTTTGAGTCCCCACACGCCGGCCAGTCCCGCGAGGGCGGCAAGTCCCAACATGGCGGCGGAGAATTCCGGCTGTGCGTTCAAAATATCGCCAAACCGATAGGACGCCGTTACGAAGGCGGCGAAGGCTGTCAGGCTGAACAGATGCGAAGTGTATAACCATGTCCCGCCGCCCCAGATACCGGTCATGAAGAGACCAACGAAGACCCAATATACCGCGTTGATTACCCCCGATAGTTCCAGTGTGTTTTCGACCACGTTGGCAGTGATGGGCAGGAAGAAGGAAAAGACGATGAACAGCGCGAAACTCGGCTGGGGCAGTCGTTTGCGGATTGCGACGGAAGTCCCGCCGAAGAAGATTGTGCCGATGATCAACAATGGGATGCGGAAGATATCCACAAACGCGCCGAGGATGGCGGCGGAGGCCACCACGAAGAACGCGCCCAGATAGAGCGAAACTTTGATGTTGGATTCGCTGAGCAGGGTTTGAGCCAGCGTCGGGCGCGGGCCGGCTGGAATGAGTTCGGGTGTGGACTCGGTCTGCGGGGCAGCATCCACTTTAGGCGCGGGGATGGGGACGAAGTCGAAGTCGTAGCGGCGGCGGAGCAAATCCGCTTTTTGGGTTTCGAGCAGTCCCCGTTTTTCCCAATCCGTGATTTCCTGCAAAAGGACGCGACGACTGCTTTTGTCCACCTTGTTGAAATGCCGGCAGACATTACGCTGCGCAGGCAGGTCCAACGCGGCGAACGCTTCAAGACGGACAGAATCATCCGCATCTCTGGCAGCCAGTTTTTCCAGTTCGTTGCGGATGGCTTCGCTGCTGAAATTGAGCGTGGTCGCTTTTCGAACGGACTCCAGCCTTTCGGCGGCTTCCCCGCTTTGCAGACTTTTGAGCAGGTTGTTCAAAACATCCTCGGGCTTTGGGGTCGGGATTTCATCCATGTGATTATGTTCCTGCCTGATTTAACACCGATTTCAAAGAGGGGTTCCAGTAAAAAGGTCACGCTTTTGGCGTGACCTGCTTTTGCCCCTGATATTTTATTTTAGTACGACCCCGCTGCGCGGCGGGATGACAACCTGGTTGCCGGAGAAAGACGGACTCCCGAACAATACCCCCGGCTTTTTGTTGGGGAAGAAGTCAACAGTCTTTTCCTCCTGGGAAGCGTTGAATGCGATCACCAGGTTTTCCGCGCCATAGGAGCGTGCGTAGGCCAGTACCTCGCCCTCGGCGTGGATACGTTTGTATTCGCCGCGGCGCAATGCGGCATGTTTTTTGCGCAGGACAACGCAAGTCTTGGCGTATTCGAACAGTTCCTTGTCCCATTTGGATTCGTCCCAGGGAAATGCCTTGCGGCAATCGGGGTCGTGTGCGCCGTCCACGCCGACTTCGTCGCCGTAGTAGATGCAGGGCGCGCCGGGTATGGTGAACATGAACAGCCAGGCTAGTTTGAGCGAGTCTCTGTCGCCGCTGGCGCAAGTCAGGAAGCGCGGCATGTCGTGGCTGTCGAGCAGGTTCAACTGGGCGTAGGTAATGTCGCGCGGATACAGGTGCAGAAGGCGGTCCAATTCATTGGCGGCGTCGCCTCCGCTGATCGGGTGGATGCGGTCTTTGATTCCACCCGCGTGCTGGATTTGCTGGTGATTCAAATTTTTCGCCGCGAAGAAACTCAATGCGATCGCGGCCACCGGATAATTCATGACCGCGTCGAACTGGTCGCCCTGGAGCCAGCGCTGGGCCTCGTGCCAGATCTCGCCGACGATGTAGGCTTCCGGATTGACAGCCCGCACGCGGCGGCGGAACTCACGCCAGAATTCGTCGTCGTCGATTTCAGCCGGCACGTCCAGCCGCCAGCCGTCGATGCCAAACCTGACCCAATATTCCGCCACATCGAAGATGAATTCACGCACGGCGGGTGTGTTTGTGTTGAATTTCGGCAGGGCGGGCAGGTTCCACCAACTGCGATAGCCGATGGCCGTGACGCTGTCTTCATGTTGCAGGGACCTGAGTTCATGTGTGCCGGGGTAAGCGCCCCAGCGTTTTTTGCCGTTCAACCGTTCGGAGTCGAAGAAGAACCAGTCGCGGTATGGCGACCCTTCACCGCATTCCAACACGTGATGGAACTGCCAGAATCCGCGCGAAGCATGGTTGAACACGCCGTCCAGCACGATACGGATTTCGCGCTTGTGCGCCTCGCGGACCAATTTTTTGAGAGCGTCATTACCGCCGAGAAGCGGGTCCACATTGTAGTAATCGTAGGTGTGATAACGATGGTTGCTGGCGGAGGCGAAGACCGGATTGAAATAGATGGCGGTGACCCCGAGTTGTTGAAGGTAATCCAGTTTTTCGACGACGCCGTATAGATCGCCGCCCTTGAATCCGTGAACGGTAGGAGGAGAGTCCCACGACTCGAAAGGCAAATTGCCCGATGGGTTGCGGTCGCTTTTGGCAAAGCGGTCGGGGAAAATTTGGTAGAAAATTGCGTCCTTTACCCAGGCAGGGATGGTCATGAATGTTTCCTTGTATGTCTGAATTTCGATTTGCCGCAAACATCACCCCGTCAACAAAGCGACAGTCACCAAAGGGTGACTGTCGCTTATCGGCACGGCAGATCGGGTTAGCGAATGGCGGTTTCGGTTTCCGCGTCGAAGATGTGGAATTTCTCCATGTCGAAAAGAACGTGGGATGTGTCGCCGACGCGCAGTTTCGAGCGCGGGTCCACGCGGCCGACGAAGGTGTTCTTTCCGCTTACGAGGTAGAGCAGGGTTTCATTGCCCATCAACTCGGTTACATCCACCTTGGTGGAGACTTTCTCAGCGTGCGTGAGTTGAGGCGCAAATTCGGCGTCGTGAATGTTTTCGGGGCGAATGCCGAAGATAACGCTCTTGCCGTCCAGGTTTTGGTAGGGTTTGGCAAGATTATCGGGAATCTGAACCTTGAAATCGCCGGTATCCACCAGGACTTTAGCGCCATCCTTGACCAGTTTCGCGGGGAAGAAGTTCATGGCGGGGGAGCCGATGAAGCCGGCCACAAACAGGCTGTTTGGATAATCATACAGGTTTTGCGGAGTGTCCAATTGCAGCAACTGTCCCTTGTTGATGACTGCAATGCGGCTGGCCATGGTCATGGCTTCGGTCTGGTCATGAGTCACATAGATGAAGGTGGTTTGCAGGCGCTGATGCAATTTGCTGATCTCGGCGCGCATCTGCACGCGCAGTTTTGCATCGAGGTTCGAGAGCGGTTCGTCGAAGAGGAAAACCTTCGGCTCGCGGACGATGGCGCGACCCACCGCAACGCGCTGGCGCTGTCCGCCGGAGAGTTGGCGCGGCTTGCGGTCAAGCAGGTGCTTGATGTCGAGGATTTCAGCGGCCTCGTTCACGCGGCGCTTGATTTCATCCTTTGGAGTCTTGCGGAGTTTGAGACCGAAAGCCATGTTGTCGTACACCGAAAGATGCGGATACAGGGCGTAGGATTGGAAGACCATGGCAATGTCGCGGTCTTTCGGCGCAACATCGTTTACCACGCGGTCGCTAATGAGTATCTGTCCATTGGTGATTTCTTCCAGACCGGCCAGCAGGCGCAGGGCGGTGGTCTTGCCGCAGCCTGATGGGCCTACCAGTACGAGAAACTCTTTGTCCTCAACCGCAATGTTGAGGTCTTTGATGATCGTAAGATCGCCGAACTTCTTGAAAACGTTTTTGTATGTAACACTAGCCATGGGAATCCTCCAGTCGTTATAGTATAGTAGCTTGATTATAAATCGCATTGGCTTTTTTGTCCCGACCAATTTGCCCGAAGAACATGGCTGTAGCAAAGTCGAGAAAATCTCAACGCGAATGGCGCGAATTGTCGAATGGGACGAATAAGAACGGGAAAATTCAAGTAATTCGCCCATTCGGGGTATTCGCGTTAAAACAGCGCCACAAAAACACGCGACTGTCAATGGACTTTGTAA
>DAOUAS010000148.1:0-5114 GCA_034433295.1 Anaerolineales bacterium
ATGGAAGCGCGTTCCGCCGCCAATCTTTCACATCCCAATATCGTCACCGTGCATGATTTTGGCTTTGCCGACAACCTGCTCTTCATCGTCATGGAGTTCATTCCCGGCAAGGATTTGAAACAGTTGATCCGCGAACGCGGACGTTTCAGCGTCGAAACGGGGATTCCCCTTATCATCCAGTCCTGCGCCGGGCTGGGATATGCCCATCGCGCCGGACTGGTCCATTGTGACGTCAAACCGCACAATATGCTCGTCTCCACCGACGGCCGCCTCAAGGTGACAGATTTTGGCATTGCGCGCGCGCTTGCCACCATGGCGCCCGGCGAGCATACCGATCTTGTTTGGGGATCGCCGCTTTATTTTGCCCCTGAACAGGCAAGGGGGGAGTCCCTTTCGCCGGCATCCGATGTCTATTCGATTGGCGTGGTCATGTATGAACTGTTGAGCGGCACACCACCGTTCACGGCTTCCACTCCCAGCGAATTGGCGCGCCTGCATATGTCCGCCCGTCCAATTCCCATCCGTGAGTATACCCCTGAGATTCCCTCCGCATTGGAGGAAATCATCATGAAAGTGCTCTCCAAAGAACCTTCTGCCCGATACCGCACAGCCGATCAACTTGGGCGTGTGTTGATGAAGTTTGGCACCATGCCCGATGTGCCTGCGACTGCGCCAACACCAGTGGTTAGGCCCATCAACCCGCCTTTGCGCGAAAGGACCCAGCCGCCGCCCCGGGTTGATTCTGTCCCCAATCCGATTCCACGTCCCGAGCCGATTGCCCGCTCTCTCCCAGAGCCTGAATCTGCTGTCGAAGAGGCTGTGACCGCCTTTGAGGAAATCGACTGGGGAATTGTGGGCTTGTCCCTGCTGGCCCTGCTTGCCGTGGGCGGACTCATCCCATTTTGGTTGATGGTCTATTTTGCTTACAATCCCCCTGTTCGATAAATGACTCGTTTCCTGATAGCCCCCTCCATTATCGCCTCGGATTTCACCCGGCTGGGAGATGAAATCGCCGCCTGCCAGTCCGCCGGCGCGGACTGGATTCACGTCGATGTCATGGACGGCCATTTCGTCCCCACCATCACGGTCGGTCCGCTTTTTGTGGAAGCCTGCCGCCGTGCAACCAGCCTGCCGCTCGATGTGCATTTGATGGTCGCCAATCCCGACCAGCAGTTGGAGTCCTTTGCCAAAGCCGGCGCGGACAGACTTACCGTCCACGTGGAAGCCTGCCCGAATTTGCCTCAGACCATCGAGCGAATCAAATCTCTGGGATGTAAGGCTGGTGTAACGCTGAATCCATCCACCCCCACATCCGCGCTCGATGCCATCCTGCCACTTGCTGACCTGATGCTGGTCATGAGCGTCAATCCGGGATACTCCGGTCAAAAGTTCATGCCGGAGATGATCGACAAGGTACGGGAAATCCGCAATAAGTTGAATGCGCTCCGTTCGCAGGCCTTTTTGGAAGTGGATGGCGGCATGTCAGTCGACACGCTCCCTCTAATGCATAAAGCCGGCGCAAATGTTTTTGTAGTTGGAAATTTTGCTTTCAAGCATCCGGCAGGCGTGAGCGAGGCAATCAGGTCGCTGCGCGAGTACGCCGCCGATTAAAACAAAAATCACGGCGCGAGCCGTGACCTTTGGTGTGATGGAAAAACAAACCTAAGCCGCAGACTTGCCGAGCGTCTTGATGCACTTGGCGCACAGGGTTTTCTTGACCAGCCGCCCGTTTTCCATGACTGTCACCTTCTGCAAATTCGGTTTAAACGTGCGGTTGGTGGCGCGCAGGGAGAACGAACGATTGTGTCCAAAGGTGGTTGCTTTGCCGCAGGAGTTGCACTTGGCCATTTCGATTGATCCTTTCAAATTACAATGATGCCGATGACGCCTCTTTTCAAAGGCGCAGAATTTTACCATACAACGCAACCTTCTTCAAGTTAAGATGTTAAAATAGGAACAGAACGATTCCAGTGGAGAACTCCAAAGTCTCTGACTTTGGATGCGAAATCGGAGATTTTGCACTCCGCCTCCAATATTTGAGCGTTCCCGTTAAAATTAGGAAAAAACAGTTACCACATGATTGATGAGGAAAACCATGGGCGACGATAAAACAACACTCGGCGGGATACACATCTCGCCAAACGCGGTGGCGACGATTGCGTATCATGCCACCCTCGAATCCTACGGCGTGGTGGGGCTTGCGCCGAAAAACCTGACGGACGGGATCGTATCCCGCATCACCAACGAGCCCTTGCGGGGCGTCTCTGTACGCTATACTGGCGAAGATATCGACATCGATATCCATATCATCATCGAATACGGCACGCGCATTACCTCAGTGGCGCAAAGCGTGGCAAACACAGTCCGCTTCCACGTCGAAAAGGCGTTGGGACTGCGTGTCAACTCGGTCAACGTGCATGTGGCAGGATTGCGCGTCAGCGACACAGATTAGGAGCAGGAAAAATCATGGCTATGGATGTCGCTCGCGTCGAAAAATTCCGCAAAATGGAAATTGACGGTCAATCGCTCAAGCGTCTCGTCGACGCGGGCTTGACCTGGCTGCGTACCAACCAGCAGATCGTAAACTCGCTGAATGTCTTTCCCGTTCCCGACGGCGATACGGGAACCAACATGGTGTTGACCCTGCAAGCCGCCTGGAATGAGGTCAAGGATTCAGGAACGCGGAACTTGGGCGAGATGGCTGCGATGGTTTCCAAGGGTGCGCTGATGGGCGCGCGCGGAAATTCGGGAGTCATTACCAGCCAGATTTTGCGCGGCTTCTCGCGCGGCGTGCATGACAAAGCCACGCTGGATAAGGAAACACTCGTCAAGGCCTTTGGCGAGGCGCGGGATACGGCTTACAAGGGCGTGGTGCGACCCGTCGAGGGCACGATTCTAACCGTCATCAAGGAAGTGGCTATCGCGACAGAATCCGCTTTGGGGTCGGCAAAAGATGTGATAGAGATTCTCGAAGTAGCGGTCAAAGCCGCCGACGAGGCGGTCAAAAATACGCCTGAACTGCTTCCCGTCCTCAAGCAGGCGGGGGTGGTGGATTCGGGCGGCAAGGGGTTGTTCTTCATCCTTGAAGGGATGCTGCGGCATGTATACGGCGAGTCGCTGGAGACGCCCACGATGGCGGTACAGCCGCTGTCTTCGATGAATTTGCAGGATGCGATGGAGGAAGTGGAGGAAGGACAGGATTACGAAGTGGTCGTGGATTTTGTGCCAGCGGGCGAATTGAACCTCGAATCGTTTTACGGCAGGTTGGAGGCGATGGGCACGTCCATTCAGGTGGGTGAGGGCGAGGGCATGTACCGAATGCACATCCATGTGCCGACCGAAAAACGTTACGAACCGATCGATTACATCATGGGCATTGGCACGGTGACGAAGGTTGCCATCGAAAACCTGATGGCGCAAATGGACGACATCCAGAAATCTTCCCAGTTACAGTTTACCCCTGTCGAGCCTGGACAAATTGCCGTGGTGGTTGTTTCGCCTGGCGCGGGTTTGAGCCGCATCTTCGCCAGTTTGGGAGTCGCCGCCATCGTCCCCGGCGGACAGACGATGAACCCATCCACGCAGGATATTTTGAGTTCGTTCGAAAACATGCCGACGGACAAGATCATCATCCTGCCGAATAACAAGAACATTATCCTGGCGGCGAATCAGGCAAAGGATGTGACGGTCAAGCAGGTGGCGGTGGTGCCGACGCGTACCGTCCCGCAGGGGCTGACCGCCATGCTTTCCCTCATCCCTGATGGCGATTTGGATGCGGTTGCGGAAAAAATGACCAGGGCGATTGCCACGGTCAAGACGGGCGAGATCACCGTCGCCACACGCACCGTTGAAATTGATGGCGTGAAGGTGAAAGATGGTCAGGTGATAGCCCTGCTCGATGGCAAGCTGGTTGTCTCCGCCGAGACAGTGGAACAGGGCGTGATGGACTTGCTCGAAAAGGCCAATGCCGCCGAGCATGAATTGGTCACGTTGTTTTATGGCGAAGACATGTCCCACGCCGAAGCCAACCGCATCAAGGATGTCATCAGCCAGAAGTATTCCAATCTTGAGGTCGAAGTGCAGGAAGGCGGTCAGCCGCACTATCAGTTTTTGATTTCGATTGAATAAAGTAATTAGTAATTGGTAGTTGAATTACCAATTACTAATTATCTTTCGCCCAATCCGGCTTTTACACGAGTGCCCATCACATGGTTGGGCATTTTGTTTTCTCGAATATGCTATACTGCCAACTCCCACACTTGAACATTTGGATAGATTATGAAAATCGGAATTGTCACAGACTCAACGGCAGACCTCCCTGCATGGCTTCTCGAAGAACATAACATTCAAGTCGTTCCCACCATTCTTGTTTTGGATGGGAGGGAATACGCGGACGGGATTGGAATCACACGCGAGGAGTTTTACAACCGCCTGCCCGCGTTCAGAATCTCGCCGACGACTGCTGCCCCGTCCATCGGGGATTTTGCCACGCCATATGAGACCCTGCTCTCGAACGGCTGCGACCACATCCTCTCGATTCACGCTGCTGGCACGCTGACCACCACCGTCAACGTGGCGCGTGAAGCCGCGAAGGAATTCGACGGCAAAGTCACCTGCGTGGACAGCGGCTCGCTTTCGTTGGGAGTCGGCTTTCAAGTTCTTGCCGCCGCCGAAGTTGCAGACTTGGGTTTGCAAGCCGCGCTGGACGCGATTGAATCCACCCGCAAGCGATTGCAAGTCTCCGCAGCGTTGGACACGATGGAATATCTCCGCCGCAGTGGACGAGTCCCTGCTGTGGTGGCGCGGCTTGGCGGATTGCTCTCTATCAAGCCGATGATCGAGTTGATCGATGGCGCGGTCAAGCCGATTGGCGCAGTCCGCACCACGCATCAGGCAGACGAACGCATTCTGGAGTTTTTGCTTCAAGAGGGTGTGCTTCAACGCCTTGCCGTCATGCACACCAATGCCGAACACCGCGCGCGACTTTTACTGGACAGTGCCATGTCCCGCACGCCACAATCCATGCCGAGGGAGATCTTGTTCGCCAACGTAACGGCGGTTATTGGCACGCACCTCGGTCCGAATGGGGTGGGGTTCGCGGCGGTAAGGAAGTA
>DAOUAS010000149.1:0-14290 GCA_034433295.1 Anaerolineales bacterium
CCGTTAGGCTTGCTGAAATTCATCTAATATAAAATGACTGAAAAACAAACTCCTGATTTTTCCAAATACTCGATTCAAGACTTAATCAAACTTTACAGCCAGATTATCTCTGAATTAAAACGCCGCAATGTTATTCATTCGAAAAATATTGTTGGTGACCTCGGTGAAAATTTAGCCATTGACTTTTATAATTCAACGCCAGGTCTGCCTAAACTTCAGGCTGCCATAGTTGGCGCTCAAAATATTGACGCAATCAGCAAAAATGGTGAACGGTATTCAATAAAGACAACCACCAGTAAGACAACAGGCGTGTTTTATGGGCTCCCCCCAAATGGATCGTCAGAAGAAGTTTTGCCCAAATTTGAATATGTAATTGTAGTGAGAATGAATGCAGATTATGAACTTTTAGGAATTTATGAAATTACTTGGAAGCAATTCATTAAGTTCAAAAGATGGCATTCAAGAATGAATGCGTGGAATCTATCTATAACTCGTGAAGTGCTAGCGGAGTCCAAGAAAATTTTTGAGAGTCTTCAAAACCCGCAAGCCTAACAAAGCGTGCAGTGGATGGTGGGGATTCGCCGCGTTTTACAGGCATTTTCCTCGCTTCGGGCTTTTCCTGCTCTCAAACATTTTCCCAGCCCGCCCCACACGCGGGTAACGCAAACCGTTGGCTGGCTTCGCCCAAAACAAAGTTATAAAGTCAAAAGCCTCTTGGCAACAGTATCGTTTTCTGATATTATTGCGTTGTGGACAGCAAACATCGTAAAACTCTTGAAGCCATTTTTGAAAAGCCTGAGCGAGCCAATATCGCTTGGCGAGATGTCGAAGCCCTATTTAATTCTTTGGGTGCTGAAATTTCAGAAGGCAATGGGTCAAGAGTGCGAGTTGCCTTGAAAGATGTTCGGGCTGTGTTTCATCGTCCGCATCCACATAAAGAAACAAATAAAGGAGCAGTCAAATCTGTTCGTAGGTTTCTTGAAGCGGCAGGAGTAAAGCCATGATGGAATATAAAGGTTATATCGGTAAAGTTGAAATTGATGATGAAGCGGGCATTTTGTATGGGGAAGTTATTAATGTTCGTGATGTAATTACTTTTGAAGGCGAAAGTGTTGATGAAATTCAAACAGCATTTCGTGAATCAGTTGATGATTATCTAGCCTTTTGCGCTAAACGAAAGGAATCGCCTGAAAAGCCGTTTTCAGGAAAGTTTGTTTTACGTTTGCCTGCTGAGTTACATCGCAAAGCATATATTCAAGCGAAATTAAAAGATAAAAGTCTCAATGGTTGGGTTACAGAAGTTTTACAGTCGGTTCTCAAAAACCAATGAGTCGTAAGGCATAAAAGCAAGCCAACAAAGCGTGCGCCTGATCCTGCGACAGGCTCAGGACAGGCGGTGTGGGACGCTTCGCGTGCGGCATTTTCGGGCATTTCGCGAAGCGTGGCTTCGAGTTTTTTCCTGCTCCCAAGCAGAATCCACGCCTGTACTTACGGTTCGTCTCTCACGCAACGAAATGTCCCACCCGAAAATACCGCGACTTTATTTCTGCATCATCTTCCTTTCGCCGCATCCTGGAGTAGAATGGAAGTGAAACTTCCCATGAAAAAGATATGCATCCATTTTTTCGCAATCACTCTTTTATTTGGCTGTTCGACCTTTGATTCAACCCGAAAACCGGAACAACCCGCCATGCAAATTGTCGCCACAGACCCAGCCAGCCCAATCGAAGTCGCGGCGGGGAACGAATTCGACATCGTCCTCGAATCCAACATCAGCACCGGTTTTCGTTGGAAAATCGTGGGGGATCTGGACTCGGACATAGTGGAATTCGTCGACAGCCAATATGTCTCCGCCAACAGCCGGAACATGGCCGGCAGTGGCGGACTGGACACATGGACATTCAAAGCCACCAAGGCGGGAGAGATTCAAATCACCCTTGGGTACTATCCGCCTTCCAACAAGCCGGTTCCACCGCAACAAACAATGACTTTTACTGTTATAGTAAAGTAGAAGAGATCAGGCGGCCGATGGGTCGCCTTTTGTTTACAAGGAGGAAGAATGAAGCGCCGCGTCCTGTTTTCAGGACTTGTTTACATTTTCCTGTCGTCCTGTGCGGCGGCAACGCCGATGCCCATCGCCACCCCGACAGCAACCCCGTTTTCCACGTCCACTCCCACGCTTGTACCCACCGCCACCCCTGCGCAGTTGGAATTGCGCGTCATGGGTGAACTGGTCAACTGCAGGTCTGGACCGGGAACGGTCTATGAATTGATCAACGAATTACAGGCCGGTCAGGCTGTGCGCGTGGTCGGCAGGGACCAGCCCCTTTCCTGGTGGTATATCCGCGACCCCGGCAACCCGAACGGTTTTTGCTGGGTATCCGCCAAAGTAACCGAAATCGAAGGGAATCCAGAGGAACTCCCCGTAGTCTCAGCGCCCATATCCACAGTAACCAGAGTCACCCTGCGCGCCGAGCCGGACCGGATCGTGGTGGGTTGTGACCAATTCCCGCAAACGATTTTCCTCGAAGCCGAAGTCACCACCAACGGCCCCACCTTCGTCACCTGGAAATGGGAGGCGAGCACGGGCGTTTCATCGGAGAATGTCATCATGGTTTTCGAGGCGGCGGGAACCCAGTTGATCAACGATTATTATCAAATCGGCGCGCCCAACGAATACTGGATCAAACTGCACATCCTCGAACCCAACCAGATCACGAGACAGGTGAACGTGCCTGTGAGTTGCACCCCATAAAATATAAGTCCAAAGTCTACTGACTTTGGACTCCAAGACAATTTGCGCGCGGGCTAGCGCTCGAACTGGATCGACTTGTATCCAAGCGTGGTAAAGAACTTGAAAAGATAATTCTCGGCATTTGTCTGCGCCTGTTGAAGGATTCCATCCTCCAGCACGCTCTGGCGGATTTTATCCTCGGCGGCCTGCCGGCAATTGGTTTCCAGGGTCATGTCGGTCGAAGCAAAGGGACCCGTTTCACGGTCATATACGTATGACTTGTCGTTATCCAGCGTCGCCACGAAAATCTCGGCGGGGGGCAGGCGCACATACAGGGTGTCACCGCCCAGCCGCAGGTCGGCAGGCTGGATTTTTTCCATGTCGATTCCGGCAATTACCAATCCATGTCCCACGAACAAAACCTTGTCGCCCAGGAAAATCGACAGCGGGCCTTGCTGGTTGACCTCGCAAGTCACCACCTGTTCCACGCTGTATTGAATCGTCTCGAGCCGCGCAAGCGACCTTACGTTGGTGATGTAAGTCACCGGGTCGATGATGACAGTGGGAGTGGGGTTGCGAATCTGCGCCACCTGGGTCTGCAAAGCCTGGTTCGCCTGATTCACCTGCTCGAAGGGAGCCGATACTGCCTCCCGGGCTGCCGCCGTGCTTTCACGCACAGTTTGCACGATGAAATACACGCCTGCCGCCAGCACCACCAGAATCAGGATGGACATGATTGTGTTCAGGGTATTTTTCATGGAGGTCCTTTCTCGTTGACAAAAGATAAAAGTCGCCCAAAAAATGACTGAAGCCTATTATATAGTATGATTGTGGGCACATCGTTGTAAAAATGAAAAAAATCCTGCCCTTCTTTCTTTTTGTGATTCTTGGATGCTCCTTCCCGGTGAAATTGATTTCCGGGACGCCCACCCAGGCCGCAATACCCACCCCGACTTCGATCCCCACCCAAACTCCCCTTACGCCGCCCGAACCCGGCACCGAAAAAAATCCCCTGATCCTCGCCCTGAGTCCTTCTCCGCACCCCAGTCCCGACGCAATGGCCGCGGCGGAAGTCATAGCCGCATCTCTTGAATCCAGCACAGGCTACCGGATGGTGACAGTTGCCCCAATCTCCGAGAAAGTCCTTGTGGAGGCGCTTGGCAGAAAAAACGCGCACATCGCCCCGCTAACCCCTTTTGGTTATCTACTGGCCCGCCAAAACAACTCGGTGACGGTCATGCTTGCCAGCCTGCGCGATAAACAGGCCTTTTATGGCGCGCAGTTCATCGCCAGCCGCAAGAGCGGCTTCACCTCCTATTATGACGCCGAGCGCGATGAAAACACCGCCGAAGCAATGACTGCGCTGAAACAATTCGAGGGGAAGAAGCCCTGCTGGAGCGACGTCACATCGCCATCTGCCTACGTCATTCCGCTTGGGCTGCTGAACCAGTCTCAGGTTCAAGTGAGTGACCCGGCATTTCTGGGAGGTCAACTCAACGTTGTGCGCGCCGTGTATGCGGACGACATCTGCGATTTCGGCGCAACCTTCATCGACGCCCGCAAACTTCCCTCTCTCGAAGCGGATTATTCCGATGTGACGGATCAGGTCAAGGTTATCTGGCGATCGCCAAAGGTGATCCCCTACGAAAACATCTCGCTCTCGAATTCCCTGCCGGTCGAAATGCGCCGCGTGATCCAACGCGCCTTTGTAGACCTGATGCTTACGCCCGAAGGCAGAAACGCCGTGCAAACCGCGTATGGCATGGACGAAATCCAGATTGCCGAAGACGCGATGTACGATGATTTCGCGGCATACGTCAAGGCGTCAGGCTTGGACCTGGCAGGGTTAATCGAGTAAAAATGTCATCCCCCGCAAATCAATGGACGACGAAACATTCATCATGTTCAAAAAGATGAAAACAATTTTCCGGCGGTTCACGCTTATCCTCGGCCTATCGGCCCTGTCTGGTTTATTGCTGTCCAAAATAGCCGTTCAACTCCATGCGGCGTCTCGCACCTATACGGTGGAGGATGCGCCGCTGACACGGGTGGGTATCGTCTTTGGCGCGGGATTGCTGCGCGACGGTTCCGCCGGACCCGTTCTGCGCGACCGCGTGGAGACCGCCGTTCAACTCTACCGGCAGGGAAAGGTGAAAAAACTTCTCATGAGCGGCGATAACCGCTTTGTCGAATACAACGAACCTGAAGCCATGCGCCAGTATGCGCTCACGCTTGGCATCCCCGATGAAGACATTGTATTGGACTACGCGGGGCGCCGCACGTACGACACCTGCTACCGCGCCGCCGCCATCTTCCAGGTCGATTCGGCCATTCTGGTAACGCAAAGTTTCCACCTGCCCCGCGCCCTGTTCCTGTGCAATTCCCTGGGCGTGGATTCGACGGGTGTGGAAGCCAATAACACCTACTTCCGCAAAATTTCACGTTTCCAATGGAATATGCGCGAACTGTTCGCTACAGCGCAGGCGGTTTGGGATGTGGTCGTATCCAGACCGCTGCCGGTCCTTGGCAATCCCGAGCCGATTGATTGATCTTCACACAATCAAGGCAGGGCATGGGTTCTCCGGTGATCCGGCCCGGCGATGGTTCCTTCGGGTTTTTGGGAACCACCCAGAGTCCGATTGGCGTGTCGTCGGATTGACTGTGGTGTTTTCGGAAGTGTGGTTGTCTGTCGGGTAAAATTCAACCGGTATTGCAACAATTCCCATCGGGATACTTTTGCTTTCGAAATGGAGATCAGCATGACCAATATTCCTATTGACGTTGGGGAGGTTCGTTTTTTCAGCGGCAGTTCAAACCCCCAACTAGCCGGGAAGATTGCGGCGCATTTGGGTGTGCCGCTGGAGACCACCCATGTCAGTCGTTTCAGCAACGACAACATGTACATCCAACTGGGGGCCAGCGTGCGGCATCGGCGCGTGTACATCGTGCAGTCCCTTTCCCAGCCGGTCAATGATCATCTGATGGAGTTACTGATGATGATAGACATCGCCCGGGGCGCGGCCGCCTCTGAAGTCCATGCCATCATTCCGTACTATTCGTTCGGGCGCTCCGATAAAAAGGATGCACCGCGCATTTCCATCACAGCCCGCCTCGTTGCAGACTTGTTGAAGACCGCAGGCGCGACCCACGTGATGGGTATGATATTCCATTCGCCACAGGTGCATGGCTTTTTCGGCATTCCCACCGATCCGTTGAGCAGCAGCAAGGTGTTTCAGGAATACATGGCGAGGGTCGATATGTCCGGAACGATCATCGTCTCGCCGGACATGGGGCAAGCCAAATCCGCGGCGCGTTTTGCAAAGACCCTCGACCTCCCCGTGGCGGCCGGGAACAAGGAACGCATCAGCGACTCGAAGGTTGTCATCAATGGACTGGTGGGCAACCGGGTACGCGGGCACAAACGCGCCCTGATCTACGACGATGAAATCGCCACTGGCGGCTCCATCCTTGAACTGAGCCGTCTGCTAATCGAAGAGGGTGTGCAAGAGATTCGGGTGGTTTGCACACACGGAGTCTTCAGCCGCGGCGGGCTGGACCGGCTGACGGCCATCCCCCAGATCGTCGAGATCGTCACCACAGACACAGTTTACCTTCCGCCCGAAAAATCCCACCCAAAGTTGACCGTTCTCTCAGTGGCCGAGGTCTTCGCCGACGCCATTCGTCACAACATCAACCGTGAGTCGCTGAGCGACCTTTTCGTCTTTGGAGAGTAATCGGTTTTGGGCATGGGTAAGATTTTCGCGCCCGGCCGCTTCCTGGTGATAGAATTTCAAAACGCGCGTTAGATCGCGTATCAAACATTCAACACGACATATGAGGTAAACCATGATAAGCAAAATAATGCAGGACACGATCAACGACCAGATCCACAAGGAATTACATTCCTCCTATCTTTACCTTTCAATGGCGGCCTATTTCGAAGACAACAACCTTCCCGGCTTTGCCCACTGGATGCGCGTGCAGGAGGCGGAAGAGCGCGAACATGCCATGAAGTTATACGACTTTCTGTTGGAGCGCGGCGGCCGGGTCATCCTCAAAGCCATCGACGCGCCGAAGAATGAATGGAAGTCGACGCTGGAGGTGGCGGAGGAAGTCGCGGCGCACGAGGCCAAGGTCACGGCTTCGATCAACACCCTCTACGAAACCGCCCTCAAGGAAAAGGATTATCCCGCGCAGGTGATGCTGCAATGGTTCATCACCGAACAGGTCGAAGAAGAGAAGAACGCGGCTGGGATCGTGGCGAATCTGAAATTGATAGAATCTCACGGCACGGCAATTCTGATGCTCGACCACCAACTGGCAAAGCGCGGCGAGGATTAGGGTTATACTTTGGACCCTAGGGACTTTGGAAGTCCCTAGGGTCTTTTTTATTTCAGGAGGCACATGGAGATTACAATCCGTCGAATCACAGGGGCGGACAAACCCGAATGGCTGCGAATGCGAAAAGGGATCTGGCCCGAAGCGCCGGATGAATACCTGGATTACGACATGGACGATGTCCTTTCCAGCGGCAGGAATATCGTATTCTTTGCAATGCAGGAAGGCGCGCCCGTGGGGATGATCGAAGTCCGTCTCAGGGAATCCGCCGAGGGCTGTTTCTCGACCCCCGTCGGCTATATCGAGGCGTGGTTCGTAAATGAGAACTTGCGCGGAAAAGGCATAGCGGGCGCGCTCACAGATGCCGCCGAGACCTGGGCGCGCGAACAAGGCTGCCGGGAAATGGCATCCGACACCTGGCTGGAAAACCGGGTCAGCATCCGCGCCCATGTCAGGGCTGGTTACGCCGAGGTAGAGCGCCTAGTACACTTCGTAAAGCAGTTGTAATTGCCGGTTGCCGGGTTTCAATGTGATAGAATTTGTCTGATTTCACCTTGTAATTATCTTACAATCTTCGGGTACGGTTGGATAATTTGCGCGTAAGTTTGTATAATAGCATTGTAGAGTTTGTGAACTTTACCGCAATTATTATTTATGAGTATCCGTCTAAAGGTCATCCTTCCCTACTTACTATTGACCGTGATCGTTTCGGTGATCGGGGTCTATGTTGTCACGCGCCTGGTGTCGAACACCATTCAGGAACGGTTGACAAACCAGTTACTGGAAGCCGGCCGTGTCGTCTCGGATAGTTTTGTGCGCCAGGAGGTTCGCCATGTGGAGACGGCGCGCATCATCGCCTATACTCAGGGACTGGCGGAAGCATTATTGGACGAAGACCGGGAAACCATCCTGAGGCTGGTGGAGCCTGTGGCGGCAGGGTTGGGGCTGGAGAATGTAGTGCTGATTTCGGCGGAAGGCAACGAACTGGCACACCTGGTGTTGGACAAAAACCTCGACTTCGAGCATATTACAAAGCCCACCGGAGCCGCAAACTCCCCCATCGTTACGCCCTTCCTGAAAGATCGAAACGCGGAAGCGCCCCCACACCGCGCTCTGGGCATGAATCTTGTCAACGACGGAATGTACTATTACACCGCCCTGCCCGTATCTTCGGAGGGAAAATTTGCCGGCGTCGTCATGATTGGCACATCCATCCGTAACATCCTTCCCTTCCTGAAAAGCACCGCGCTGGCAGATGTGACCATCTTCGGCGGTGAAGGACAGGCTATCGGCTCCACACTGGGAGCCGGCGACCAAAAAACGCTTGCCCTCCTTTCGATCACCAAAGCGGAATACCAGCAAAGCATCACCTCGGATAATGTGGTAATGGGCAACAACATCGAGATTGACAGGCGCATCTTCAGCATCGCGCGCGGCCCGCTCAAGGTCGGCAACGACCGCATCGGCGTGTTTGCCGTGGCCCTGCCGACGGATTTCGTGGTACAGGCCGGCTCGGCCAGCCGCAACTACTATGTGATCCTGTTTACGGTCGTGTTCCTCTTCGTGCTGGGAATCGGTTTTATCGTAACACGGCTGATCATTCGCCCGTTGTACTCTCTGGTCAACACATCGCAAGCCATTGCCGGCGGCGACCTGCAGCGCCGCACCGGAATCCGTTCCAGCGACGAAATCGGGACGCTCGCCAGCACCTTCGATGAGATGACCGCCCGGCTCCAGGAACATACGCTCGAACTCGAGCGTATGAATCAAATCCTCAAAAACGTCGACAAGACAAAAACCAATTTCATCCAAATCTCGGCTCACGAATTGCGGACCCCGCTTACCTTGATCATGGGTTACTCGCAAATGCTGGAACAGGATATGCAGGACAAGCCCGAACAACTGGCCTTGGCGCGCGGCATCCTGGAAGGCTCCGAACGCATGACCGATATTGTGGACAGCATGTTGGATGTTTCCCGCATAGACAGCAACACCCTATTCCTTAGAAAAACCGGCATGCGACTCGACCTGCTGATCAAGAAGGTGAACAAGGGTTTTCAAAGCGCATTCATCGAACGCGATATCAACATGACAGTGGAAGGTCTCAGCGACCTGCCGCTCATCCCGGCGGACCCGGATATGCTTCAAAAGGTTTTTCACCACATTATCATGAATGCAATAAAATTCACCCCCGACGGCGGGACGATCACCGTAAGCGGAAAGTATCTAAACGGCAGTGAACCGCCCCAGGTGGAGGTTTCCGTCCGCGATACGGGCATCGGCATCGACCCGCTTTTGCATCGTTTGATTTTCGAAAAATTCAACCAGACGGGGGACGTGCTCCTGCATTCATCGGGCAAGACAAAATTCAAAGGGGGCGGACCCGGACTTGGGCTGGCCATTGCGCGCGGCATCGTGCAGGCGCACGGCGGACAGATTTGGGTGGAAAGCCCCGGACACGATGAACAGACCAATCCAGGCAGCACGTTTTTTGTGCGCCTGCCTGCCGGGAAACAATTGGAGGAAGAGTCATGATTACGCCAACTCGCGAACGAAGAGACTGGACGTTGCTCATATTCATCATTCCAATCGGCATCATCTTGATGTTGATTGCCGGGCAGATCGCAGTCCGGCTTGTCCCGGAATGGAGCGTCAATGCGGGGATGCAATCCAACCTCGATCCACATTCCCTGCCGAACCAGCAAAGCGCCCCGGTCCAACCAATTCTGCCCGCGATTCTAACCCCATTGGGCTGGCTGGATACGTTTCTCACTCCTGGCATCAATAATGGGGACGATGAATTTCCCCCATTCATTATTCTTGAACCAACCGAGACCCCTGTTGTCACGGACCCGCCGCCTACTGTGATTACAACGCAGCCTCCACCCACCCAGACCAAGACGTCAACCGTCACAACGTCGCCGACCGTAACGCCCACGAAACCAACAGCCGAGCCGACTGAAAAAACACCGACAGCCACCGTAACCACCACTGTCACAGTGACCACCACTGTCACCGAAACCCCCACTGTCACCGAAACCCCCACTACAACACCAACTCCACGCCCTACAGGAACGCCTTTAACTCCACCGCCGTTATATTTTACCGTGACCCCGCCGCCCGACCTAGTCTCCACGCCGGATGGAGTCCCGTTTAATCTGACTCCGGGGAGCTATACTGTCGTTGATATACGCGGCAATCCCGTCATAGTGTCGGGCACCCCGGATGGTAATTATGATTTGATATTTTATGAAGCCTTATACCCGAACAATACCGGGACTGAGGTCCATATGGATCAAATCATCATTGGGCTTGGGAATACAGATATAAACGGCAATTTTGACGGTACCTATTACGTGATCTTCAATTGGGGCGATAATAAACCGGACACCAATACGAATATCGATCCCAGTTTGCAGCCTGAAGTCGATAATGCCGTCATTCCAGCATCAGACTTGTATAAGAAAGGCGTTTTCCCTCAAACCGGCGTTCTTATCGACGTGGACGCGCCGGGTGGTCCTCCGGAAGGCAAATATAATTACATCGTTATCATTTCTCCAATCGGCGGCGCCAACGATCCGGCGCAAGTGGACGCCATTGTAGTGGACAAGGTGCCCATTGCCAGTCAAAATAAGTCCGCGCCGCTGAACAACGCTCCTCCGGTTCAACCTGACAATAAGGAGTCAATTGGTCCGGTGATTGAAGATCCTCCAGATCCTCAAGAGGAAACTTCTCCCGACCCGCCGGCGACGGGATGAGTAAGAAATGAATGGACCTTTCGGCAGCGTTTCGCGCAAGGAATGTCATCGGAAGGTCTTTTCATTACTCTCGAAAAAACGTAAGAAATTACTCTCCTTTTTCCATTGAATCGTTCGAGAGAAAATACGTCTGCGCGGGGAGGAGAACGTGTTGGCGTTTGCCCGTCGGATACATGGTGGTGCAGGAATAGCGCGGCAGGCGTTTGATGAGCGCCGAGTCGTATAACTGGATGGAACGGTTGGTGATGCTTTCGATTACCGTCCAGTGATCGTGATAGCCATTCAGTCCCAGAATAATCGCGCGGCCGGGGGTGCCATCCAGAAAAGACTGCATGGAACGCCAGAAGTTTGTCAAGTCGGGATTTTGCACGCCGCGCCAGGGGATTTGCGCGTTCGAGATGCGCTTCTTGCCCACCACCTTGTCCAAAATCACCAGCATTTCCTTGTGCATGATTCCGTCGATCAGAAACTTGCTCAACAGTCCGCGCCGGGAAAGGTAGTGAATCAGGTCGTTGAATAATCTCTGGGTCTCCTCATCCGACGAATGATTGATATACCGCTCGGCATTGACAATGCTGTACAATCCACACAATGAGTCAAGCCCGCCTTGCTGAAAGGGAGGAAATTGGGTTGTGGCGCGGGAATATCCTTTCATGAAGCAAACCTCTTGCAGACGGGAGTATACCCCCTCACTTCACCAGCCGCCATAACAAGAGGCTGGACAGCAAAGCCAGCACCGCGCCGAAGAGAAAGGGAGCCGAAGGGCCGAATCCGGACCAGGTCCCGGCGCCCTGCCAGAGGATGCCCGCGAGGAAGGAAGCGGGCAGGGCGGTGATTCCAATTGCGGCATTGAATAATCCGTATGCCGCGCCGCGCTGTGAATCGGGAACGAGATCGGCAACCAGCGCTTTGGCGATTCCCTCCGTTGCCGCGTAGTAAATTCCATACAGACCGAACAGCGCCCAAATCTGCCAGCCCGCCCCGGCAAAGGCAAACCCAAGATAGACCAGCCCGTAGGCGAACCAGCCGCCGATGATCAATTTACGTCTGCCAACTTTGTCGGACAGCGCGCCAAGCGGCCCCGAAAGAATGGTATAGACTGCCGTGAAAGTCATCAACATGAACATGGTTTGTAGTACCGAAAGCCCGCGCTCCTGTGCGCGCAGGATGATGAACGAATCAGATGAGTTGCCAAGCGTGAACAGGACGACGATGAAGAGGAAGGATTTGAAGCGCGAGTCCATGCCCTGGAGTGACAACCGCAACCCCGCCCCGCCGCCTGACTTGGGCGCAGTCGAAGTCCCCAAATCAACCGCTCCCAGTCCCAAAACGATCACCGCCAGCACCGCCGGAATGATGCTTGCCAGCACCGCGATGCGAAACGTATTGACGCTCAGCAAGGCCGCATTGGTCTGTGTCAGCCAGATAATGAGCGCCGCAATACCGATGCCGAGGAAAGCGCCCGCAGTATCTCCGGCGCGATGCAAACCGAAAGCCAGTCCCCGGTTGGATTCGTCCGTGCTGGCCGCGACCAAAGCATCACGCGGCGCAGTGCGGATTCCCTTGCCTACCCGGTCCGTAAAGCGGACTCCCAACACGCCGCCCCAACTGTTCACAAAATAAAGGAACGGCTTGGCAACTGTTGAAATGCCATAGCCCAGAACCGCCAGCCATTTGCGCTTGCCGAGTTTGTCCGAGAGCGCCCCCGAATAGACCTTGACCAGGCTGGCGGTTGTCTCCGCCACCCCGTCGATCAAGCCGATGAAGGCCATGCGCACACCCAACACATTCGAGAGAAACAAAGGGATGAGATAGACGAGCATCTCCGAGGAAATGTCCGTCAGGAAGGAGGTCGCCGTCACCACCCAGACGTTGGGATGCAGACGACGCGGGGTTGTTTTGTTGTCAGGCATGAGTGAAACTCCCATTCATTGTTTTTCGATTTTTCCACCATACAAACGACAAAATTGAACCGCAAAACCGGCCGAGAACGCGAAGAAAAGCTTTAAAAACCTGGCGTTCCTGGCGGTAAAAGGCGGTGTATGGCGGTAAATTTGCGATCAAGTTTTTGCAAAGTTATCCGACAAAAAGCGCCGCCTGTCAAGTGTTCGAGAGTATTTCCACTTGGCGGAGCAAAAGCGGAAATACTTCAAGTGGATGTCGGTATGTCTTTTAAGACGGTAAGATATCTTCGGCCAGACTTCGGGAGTCGTTAGAGAGTGTTTCGAAAATATGGAACTATCGCTATGTCGTGTCATTCTGAGCCGCGAAGCGGCGAAGAATCTCAACTTTTAGCAAAATATCTGGTCAAAAACGGGATTCTTCGCTCCCTTTGGTCGCTCAGAATGACACAGCCAAGTAATTTTACGAATTTCAAAACACTTTCTTAGAGAAAGAATATGCTATACTGCCATTTATAGCAAGGAGTCTTTTATGGCTGATGAACTCAAGACACTGTTGAAGGACCTAAAAGCGGGACTTAAAAAAATATACGGCAAACAATTCAAGGCCGCATATCTGTTTGGGTCGCGCGCGCGCGGCGACGCCGACATGGACTCCGACGTGGATGTCCTGATCGTTCTTTCGGACTTCCAAAAATATGGCGCGGAGTTGCGTCGCACGGGCGAACTGGTCGGGAAATTATCGCTGGACTACGGCGAAACGGTCAGCATTATATTCTCCCGTGAGCAGGAGTGGAAGCATAATAACCTGCCCTTATTGATGAATATCCGCGCGGAGAGTATTGCCGTATGAAAACCGAAACCGGCTTTCTTCTCGAAAAGGCGGAGCAGGCAATTGGCGCCGCCGAAAGTTTACTGCGCGACGGATACAGGGATTTCGCGGCGGGACGCGCCTACTATGCCATGTTCTACACGGCGGAAGCCCTGCTGGCGGAAAAAGAACTGACCTTCAAAAAACATGTCGGCGTTCACAGATCTTTTTCGGAGCATTACATCAAAACGGGAATCTTTGAACAGAAATATTACTACTGGCTGATTGCCACATTCAACAGCCGCATTGTAGCCGACTATGCCATTCGCACTGATTTCGAGGATGACGAAGTGCGGGACTGGATATCGGAGGCTCGTGAGTTTTTACAGAAAGCGCGGGAATATTTGAACGCTCGATGATGCTTTTTAGGAGGAAACATGAAACCTCGAATAATTTTGTTGACCGCATTTGCCTTTTTTCTCTCCGCTTGCGCGGCACAACCCACCCCGCAGGTGACAGTCGAGGCGACAGCTACCCTCCAACCCACCGCAACTGCAACTGTGACCGCCACACCAACCGCCAGCGCGACCCCTACTCCGGCGGAGACGAAGTTGACGGTGGCGGATCTGGCAGATACTAAGTAGTCGTTCGAAATAGATTATAAGACATGATACACTTTTGGGATGCGAACGGTATACCAACTCAAGCCAAAAGAAGTAGCAGAAATAGAAAAAGCCATTCGGCAAGA
>DAOUAS010000150.1:0-22642 GCA_034433295.1 Anaerolineales bacterium
GCAGTGACAGTTCCCGAATAGGTCACGTCATGCCCGAGGTTCGCGCCGAAGTTAATGCCCGAAACCACTAAATCGAATTTTTCCTTGAAATAGCCGAGCGTTCCCAATGACACACAGTCTGAGGGAGCGCCATCGCTGCCGAATCCCTGCGAGCCGTCTTCGAGATGAAACTCGCGTACGCGCAGGGCGCGGTCGAGTGTTTTGACATGTCCGCCGCCGGACCAGTTGCGGTCAGGGGCGAGAATGGTGACTTTGCCGAGATGACGCATTTCCTGCGCCAGAGCCAGAAGCCCCGGAGCAAGCACGCCATCATCGTTGGTGACTAGAATGTTTTTCATGCTTAATATCTTTTCTCATAAGTAATTTTGTCTCTTCGACTACTACCTGCATGGGTTTCTTACGCCCATGCCAATCCTGTTATGCGGCTGAACGCGCTTTCCACGTAGCGAATTCCCCAACTGCTGATGATGCGTAGGGCATTCCACTCCGCCTGCTTGCGGACTTTGGTGGTTTTGTTTCTTAGGGCAGACAGTAAATCTGTGGCGGTGCGACCTTCGAACTCGGTCACGCCAAAGCCCATCGTGTCAACGGTATGCGCATCGCTGTTCCCTGTCCTGGCAATTTTCAATCGACTCGCGAGGATGTTGGCATAGTGGTTGCTGATGCGGTCGATGGCAGTGCCGTTATAGGTCTCGATGCCGATCAGGGTTTCAGCAATTTCAGGGATGCGCAGTGCCTTCAAAATAGTACGCCCGCTCAAGCTTTTCATACCCATGCCGCCCGCCATCGGGTGTGGGGCGATGCAAATCCCTCCCAGTTCGCGTACCCGCAAAACGGTCTCGACCAGCGAGAGTCCTGCCTGCACTTTTTCCCTGATGAACAAGGCAAGCAGGTCGCCGTCGGCGGTGGTGATTTCACTGCCGGGGATGACTTCCACACCGTAGTTTGGCGCAAGCTCCAAAGCTTTCAATGCGCCTTTGATCTCATCGTGGTCGGTGATGGCTATCACGTCCAACCCGATCTGTTTGGCGCGGCTCAAAACGGCTGCCAGCGAGGCGGTGCCGTCGTAACTGTAAACCGTGTGCAAGTGTAAATCTGCAAGTCCCATTGTGTTCTCCGTTGAAGTGGAAGACCCTAAAGGTCTCGTTCCTTGTTTTGGTATCGTTTTGGTTGAAAGACCTTTAGGGTCTCGTATGTAAAAGTATATTCACCGCCTGTTAAGGACTTGTGAAGATTGGTTTAAGGAATTGTATGGGTTTCTTTAAACGAACCGCCCGCCTTTTGGGCGGGCGGCGCCTCTGGGAGGCGACAAGAAGGGAAGAAGAAAATGAGAAAGACTAAGTAGTCGGCTGTAAATAATTAGAATTCCGTCACTGCAAGCCGCGGTCGTTGCGGTGAAGTAATCTCAGACTTTGCTAGAGATTGCTTCGTCGGGGAAAGCTCCCTCCTTGCAATGACGACAATCTTTTTTCTAAATTCTTTCGACTGACTACTTAGGCGCGCTTTTGTTTCTTGAGAAATTCACGGCGCTTGCGGGTTGCGTCTACGCCGAAGACAACGATCATGGATACGAAAACGACAGATTGTAAAATTGTTTCCATATTTATCTCCATTGGATATATACGCATGATACCGCGATTGGTTTAATGATGACCTAAGAGATGGTTAACAACTGGTAAACAAAAAAGTAAGGCTGATTCCTGATGCCCAATGATGATATGATTGCAGGGAAGATATGAATATGCAACCCCTTTTGCTTGATTCGCTGAACGCCCGCTGGGAAAGATACAACCGCGAGTTGAAGAACTGTCGCGACGAGTTCTCGGAAGAGGCGGTTCACGATTTCCGCGTGGCGGCGCGCCGCCTGCTGGCTTCGCTCGACCTGTTGCGGACCCTGATTCGCGGGGCGAAGATCAAAAAGATGCGTCGCATCCTAAAGGATCAGTTGGACAACCTCGACGAGTTGCGCGACGCGCAGGTGATGCTGGCGGAAATCTCCGAGAACATTCACGACCTGCCGTCGCTCCAGCCGTTCGAGGAATATTTGTTGCGCAGGGAAAAGAAGTTGATGCGCTCCGCCCGCAGGGAGATCAAGTCGCTTAAAATCGGGGAACTGACGAAGCGGATGCGGAAGCTGGCGAAAACCGTCGGGGAATCCGGACCCGATGGGCTGGACCCGCTGCCCGCCGTCGATGAAGCCTACGCGAGAGTCATCCAACACTACGGGAAGGTCGATCCCGCCCAGCCAGTCACCATCCACCGTTTGAGAATCGCCTTCAAGAAATTCCGCTACATGGTCGAATCCATTCATCCCATCCTCGAAGGTTTTCCCGAAGATCGCCTGAAACGAATGCGCGATTACCAGACTTCGATGGGCGAGATTCAGGATATGGAAGCGGCTTTGCAGGAACTCGCCGAATTCGAAAAGACCGCGCCCGAGGGGTACGACCCCGAGCCTGTCCGCGCGTATTATCAGGAACAGCATTCTCTCGCCATCTCGCGTTATCTCGAAGACAGGGGCGAAGTCACCACTTTTTGGCGCGCTGCGCCAGACCAACCGTTTCCGAAGGAGAACCAGCCATGAACTTATACCTGATCCGCCATGCCATCGCCGTCGAGGACAGCGAACGCTGTGAAGATGACAGCCAGCGCCCGCTGACCGACAAGGGCAGGAAGAAAATGCGCAGCATCGCCAAAGGCTTGCGCGCCCTCGGCGTGGAATTCGACGTGATCCTTTCCAGTCCCTATGTCCGCGCCGCGGATACAGCTGAAATCCTATCGGATATTCTCAAGGTAAAACAGGAAGTACAATTTAGTGAGAACCTCATCCCAGCAGGCAGCCCCGAAGCGTTGATCGCGGAACTGAATGAGAAATATACCGCGGACAGCATTGCCCTCGTAGGGCATGAACCGTTTCTCTCCGCGTTGATCGGTTTGCTGGTTGCGAATACTACCAACGTGGACATCGCCCTCAAGAAGGGCGGCGTGTGCAGTCTCTCCGCCGATGACCTGCACCATACCCGCAAGGCGACCATGGACTGGCTGCTAACGCCTGGTATCCTAGTTGGGATTAGCGAGAAATAAAAACGGAGTCCACCATCGGGAAGGAAGAAATTTAGTGGCAGAAAAAAACATAACCACAACCGAGAGCATCGACCTCAACTCGCCGTCCCTTTATCTCAACCGCGAGTTGAGCCTGTTGGAGTTTCAGCGCCGCGTGTTGGAGGAAGCCTGGGACGAAGCCAATCCGCTGTTGGAGCGCGCCAAGTTCCTTGCCATCTTCGGCTCGAACATGGACGAATTCTTCATGGTGCGCGTTTCGGGCATTCGCAAGATGGTGGAAGCCCGCATCATGGACGTCTCGCCCGACGGCATGGTCCCGCCCGATGAGCTTGCCGCCATCCGCAAACTCTCGCAGGAGTTGATGGTCGAGGCGCAGCGATGTTACCAGCGCAAACTTCTGCCGCTGCTGGACAAGTCGGGGATTCATATCATCGATTACCAAAAGCTGAACAAGACTCAGAAAGAGCGCGTGGACACCTACTTCAGGGAGGTCATCTACCCCGTGCTGACTCCGCTCGCGCTCGATCCTGGTCATCCTTTCCCACACATCTCCAACCTCAGCCTGAACCTTGCCATCGTCATCCACGATAAAAAAGGGAATGAAAAATTTGCCCGCTTGAAAGTTCCCGACACATTGCCGCGCCTGTTGCCGATCAAACGCTCATCGGGCGGGGTCCGCAAGGATGGCTCGCTTCCACACCAGCATTATTTCGTCTGGGTGGAGCAGGTGATCGCTGCCAACCTCGATGAGCTGTTCCCTGGGATGCAGGTGGCTTCGGCGCATCCCTTCCGCATCGTGCGCGATGCCGACATCGAAATCCAGGAACTCGAAGCCGACGACCTGCTGGAGACCATGCAGCAGAACATCCGCAAGCGCAGGTTTGGTTCGGTGGTGCAGGTGGCGGTCTACGAGTCCATGCCGCAGAACATCCGCGAGTTGCTTGTTGACAACCTCGAAGTCAATCAAAACGACGTGTATGTTTTGGACAGCCCGTTGGGCTTGAGCAGTTTGTGGCAACTCTACAGCAGTGTGGAGCGTCACGATCTGAAGGACGTCCCATACAAGCCGCGCCTTCCAAAGCAGTTGAAACATGCAACTACAGCGGCGGATATTTTCGATGCCATTCGCAGCGGGAATATCTTTGTCCATCACCCCTATGATTCCTTCAACCCCGTGGTGGACTTCCTCAACGCGGCGGCGCGCGACCCGCAGGTACATGCCATCAAGCAGACTTTGTACCGCGTCGGCTCGAATGCGCCCGTGGTCGAAGCCCTGCTCGAAGCGGCGGAACGCGGCAAGCAGGTAGCGGTGCTGGTGGAACTCAAAGCCCGCTTCGACGAAGAGTCGAATATTGGCTGGGCAAGGGCGCTGGAAGAGGTGGGGGTGCATGTGGTCTACGGACTGGTCGGCTTGAAGACCCATTGCAAGGTGACGATGGTCGTCCGCCAGGAAGGTGAAGGCATCCGCCGTTACCTGCACCTTGCCACAGGGAATTACAACGCGCTGACCTCGCGCATCTACGAGGACCTCGGTCTCTTCACCTGCGACGAGGACATGGGCGCGGACGCCACCGACCTCTTCAACTATTTGACGGGCTACTCCACCAAACAGGAATATCGCAAACTGCTGGTTGCCCCCGTCAGCCTGCGCAAGAAACTGGAGAAGATGATTCTGCGGGAAATCGAACACGCCCGGCAGGGACACAAAGCCCGCCTGATCTTCAAAGCCAACTCGCTGGTCGATCCAGACATGATTCGGTTGCTCTATCAGGCATCGCAGGCGGGAGTCCAGGTGGACTTGCTGGTGCGTGGTATGTGCTGTCTGCGTCCCGGCGTCAAGGGCGTGAGCGAAAACATCCGCGTTATCAGCATCGTTGGGCGCTACCTCGAACACAGCCGCATCTATTATTTCCAAAACGATGGCAAGGAGGAGATCTACCTCGGCAGCGCCGACCTCATGCAGCGCAACCTCACCCACCGCGTCGAAGTGGTCTTCCCCATCGAGAGTAAGACTCACATCCGCCACTTGCGAGACAATGTTTTGGAAACCTATCTAAGAGACAACGCCAGCGCGCGCGTTTTGCAGGCAGACGGGACCTATGTCCGCTTGAAGCCGGAAGGCAAGGATATAGTGGACGTACAGGAAAAGTTTATGGGATGAGCAGATTTATTAGGAGGTATACTGTGTGCGCATAAGATCCAGCGCATGTCACGTAAAATGTTGGGCGGCAGGTCAGAGTAGGAAGGTAGTCTTTTGGAGTTGAACAAATGGAATCCTCAACATTCATTCGCCAAATTCAGGAACTCATCGCAAAACATCGTCAAAAAATCATTTTCTTTGCGGTGTTGATTGTCTGCCTCATCAGCCTGAGTGCCTCGCTTTGGCTTGGCATCTCCTATTGGCACGGCGTCCAAAGCCGTCGGCAATTTGCTTTTGAATTTGGGCAGCAAGCCGCCGACCTGACCAAGCAAGTGGTAGATGCCGAAATGGGAGACCAACAAGAGATTGCGATTCGCCTGGCTGATGACCTGACAAACGGCAAACTCCCTTACAGTGAACTGGCTGCCCGGTTGCGCACAGACCTTGAGACCAAGCCGAATCTCTTTGGGATGGGGGTTGCCTTTGAGCCCTACGTATACAAGCCAGACTTGCGGTTGTACGCGCCCTATTTTCGTAAAGACGACCAAGGGAAGTTCTCCCGCGTCCAGGTCGAGAATTTTTATGATTACACCGATAAATCGGACCCCAGCAGCAGCGATTGGTACTACAAGACGCTCGACGGGAATGCCCGCTGGTCTCTTTCCGGATATGATCCCGCAGCGCAGGCTGTGTTGGTGGAGTATTTCGTCCCCTTTTATCGCATGGAGCGACAAACCAACCAACAGATTCCGGCGGGGATAGTATATGTAGACCATTCCCTGGATACGATAAAGACAATTGTGCAATCGTTGGATGTGGGACGCGAAGGCTATAACGTTTTAATTAGCGATGATGGCTACATTGTATCGCATCCCCAATCCAACCTAATTGCACGCAGTATCGAAGACGTGGCGACTATGACTGGCGATGTACAACTGGTGTCGGATATACGGCGTGCCCAAGCAGGCGAGGCGTTTTATCGTCAACAGAACGCCGCTTCGGGGTTTAATACCTGGACATTTTACAAACCATTATCCAGCGCTGGCTGGGTTACGGCAACGATGATGCAGCAAGATGCCTTTGTAGTCTCGCCACAGATGACTTTGCGAACAATGATCTGGCTGAGTGTGGCGGTCATGAGCTTTTTAATTTCTCTGGCCGCGCTGATTTTTCGAGTGGAGCGTGGCAGCCAACACAGTTTATGGGTAGTTTCCTTGTCTGTCTGCGTTGTTCTTTGGGGTGGTCTGATATGGATATGGTGGATTGTCAATGAGAACCCGATTCAGACCTCTCTGGGAACGGCCCTGACAAATTCAAACAACGTGGAGAAGACGGCGGAAAAGATAGAAGCCGATCTCGAAACTTATGGCATTGAAACGCCCGTGTATATCCCGACCGGTTTGATGATCGAGAGCATGAGTATCGCGGCTAACGAAGCCACTTTTTCGGGCTATCTCTGGCAGAAGTATCCCATTGGCAAGTCGGACGAAATTACCCAGGGGGTTCAGTTCCCCGATGATCTGGCAGGCGCCAGTATGGAAGAAGTTTATCGCTTCCAGAAGAGCGGCTACGAAGTGGTTGGCTGGTTCTTTATAGCTAATTTAAAACAGACTTTCCAGATCGAAGGCTACCCGCTCGATCAAGTCAATGCCAGTATCCGGCTTTTGCCCAAAATTCTTGACGAGAATGTCATCCTCGTGCCGGATTTAGATGAATATGATTTCACAGCTCCTTCGCACAAACCTGGACTCTCCCGGAACCTGACATTGGCTGATTTCAGTTTGCAAAGCAGTTATTTTGGCTATCAGTTCGACACCTACAACGCCAAAATGGGCGGCGCAGCCCAGGTCAAACGTAATGTGATTCCGTCGCTTACCTTCAACATTAGCGCCAGTCGTAATATCCTTTCGCCAATTATCGCTTTTTGCATTACCATCGTTGTCGTTTCGGGTCTGATGTTTGGCAGTGTTCTCGTCAAGCTCGATTCGGCGTTCAGTGCCCTCTCGAATGCCGCGGCGCTCTTCTTCGTCGTTGCCATTACCCATGTCGGGCTGCGCAGCACCATCAACGCCAGCAGCGTGGTCTACCTCGAATACCTGTTCATCATCCTCTATGTATTTATTTTGGGACTCGCCGTCAATGGGATGATGGTCTACAGCGAAAACCCTCCGCTGATTGCCGCTTTCCGCGACAACCTGATCGCCAAATTGACTTTTGTGCCATTGCTGCTGTCGTCTTTTGTCGCCGTGACAATCCTGACATTTTATCCAGCGGAGCCTGGAGACAATTCTCTGCCTCAACTGCCTTTCACGGAAGCCGTAAAAAGCCCCACCTCCACGGAACCTTTTATCGAAAACGCTCCTGTAACCGACGAGGTTGCCGCCCCCACACTGGTCTCTACCTCCATTGAGCCGCGCACTACGCCGGTGGCGATTCCCGTCTCCGACGACACAGTCACCCTGCATTACATCATTGGTGTAGAACCTGGCACCATTGACCCATCGCTATCCAGCACCGTATCTGACAAGGCGCTCATTGGCAATCTTTTTATGGGACTGACATATCTTGATGCCGAGACCAACCAGGCGCAACCCTCGCTTGCACTGAACTGGAATGTGTCAAGCGAGGGCTTGACTTGGACATTTTCCATGCGTCGTGATGTTCCCTGGGTACGTTACAACCCTCAGACAGGCGAAGCATCCCAAGTCACAGATCTGAATGGGCGGGTGCGTTACGTCACTGCAGCCGATGTCGTTTATGGGATACAGCGATCTCTTACATCGAAGAATAGCGCTGCGGTAACTTTATATCCAATCTGGAGCGCTGAAGAAGTGAATACGGGCAAGGCGAATATAAGCAGCCTGGGGGTAAAAGCTCTTGATGCGTGGACCGTACAGTTCAAACTCAAAGAGCCAGCGCCCTATTTCGCGCAATTGCTTTCCTACGATGTTAGTTACCCCGTTCCAAAATGGGTTGTTGACGAGTGGGGCGACGAGTGGACGCGCCTTGACAATCTCCAGACCCACGGGCCATATCTCCTGGCTGACTGGGATGATGGTCAGCAAATTCAACTGCTCAAAAATCCCTTCTGGCCCGACGCCGACCAGGTACAAATTGAGCAGGTTATCGAAATTGTCAGCGTCACCCCTGAAAAGACTCTCGATCTGTATCGCGGCAATAATGCCGATGCGGCTTCGGGTATTGGCAGTGAAATCATCCAGACCGCGCAATCCGATTTGGTTTTAAGCCAGGAGCTTGTGTTTACCCCAGAGTTGTGTACATACTACTTCGGTTTTATCAACAACAAGCCGCCCTTCGACGATGTAATTCTGCGGCGCGCTTTTTCAGCGGCTATAGATCGCCAAACGATTGTAGATTTGCGTCAGCGCGGCAATCTGGTTGCTCACACCTTTGCACCTCAAGGAGTGTTTGGCGCGGTTACAGATGCCTCGCTCGGTATCAGTTATGATCCCGACCTAGCGAAGCAACTTTTCCAGCAATATCTCAATGAGCGCGGCTTGACGCTGGATGATTTCAATAGCGCCTACCCACTTGTGTTGGGTCAGGTGGATATTATGGACAATTCTTCTGTCGTGACTGTGTTGAAGAACTGGCAGGAGATTTTCGGTGTGGCTGTCATCACCGAAACGGTCGGCCGCGAAGACTTTTACGCCCGTATTGCCAAAGATGCGCCCATCGAAGGTGCTTTCAATCTGGTCCATAGGCGTTGGTGCGCCGATTACCCTGATCAAAACAACTTTGTGTATACGTTGTTCAATGCTCAGGATGGCATCAACCAAGTGCGTCGTAATTGTGCCGATGTCACCTGTCAGACTGCCAACCCGCCTAACGAATTTGACCGCTTGACGCTTGAAGCGGGCCGCTCGAACGACCCTGCACAGCGGCTTGAATTGTACGCCCAGGCGGAACAGTTGCTGGTATACGAAGAAGCTGCGGTCGCTCCGGTCTACTATGGCACGGCGGCCTACCTCACCAAACCATGGCTGACGCGCAATTATCCAAGTATCAGCGCCCCCGATTTTTGGAATTGGAAGATCGATCAAGCCGCGCGCAAATAAGATTTGGTGTATTGCGTCTCAGATGCAACTCCAGATCTGGCACCTACTCTTTGTGCAAAATACCCTACAAGTCATTGATGATTGGCTCATTGAACACCTTCTTGGCCACAGATTTCACAGATGGGTACGGATTTTTCGAACCAATCAGAGAAAATCCGTGAAATCTGTGGCAAGGTTTTGGGTAAACGCCAGTCACAAGCGACGGGTTGTAGCCTAATTTGGGCAAAATTTAGGTGACAGGTTTTATAAGACGCTGCATCGAAAAGAAATTACGCAACCACATTTTAGAGATCTATCTCAAAGACAATTCCAGCGCGTGCGTTTTGCAGGCGGATGGAACGTATGTCCGGTTGAAGCCGGAAGGCAAGGAAGTGGTGGACGCGCAGGAAAAGTTTATGGGGTGATACAGTGTTATTGGTTTGGGACGATACGAACCTGGTTTTCCACCCCGGCGCTCATCCACGCGAATCAGCGTCCGAACCCACTTGAAACATGGCTCGCCCATGAATAATTAATGTCAGGGTGAGCCATGTTTGTAATCTTGATGCTATGAGGCGGGCGGGAGCGGTTCGTTGCTGACGGACGCTTCGGGTTTCTTGCGGAGGGTGAAGAAGCCAACGGCAATGGGGATCAGGATAAAAATGAAAGACAGGCACAGGAACACAATGCCCATTGTCATGGCAGAGGTCGGGTCGCTGCTGCCGAAAACGTCAATCTCGGCTCCTGGCGTCTGGCTGGCGGCAAGGGTTGTAGCGCCGAAGAAACACATGAACAAGCCCGGACATCCACATAGTACAACTGCGGCGATGGTGGCGATGATACCTTTGGTTTTTGCATCCATATTCTTTTCTCCTTTGGCAAATTAGATTTGTGCCAGTATACAACCAACAAAAACGGGATGCAAGTTTTTCCTGCACCCCGTTTCACGTTAACTTCTCAACTTCGCGCCGATTTCGCGCTCCAGCCGTTTGACGATTTTGCCACGGATGGCGGCGGCTTCGGCGTCGGTCATGGTCTTCTCGGCTTGATAGGTGAGACTGTATGCCAGTGACTTCTTGCCCGCGCCGATCTTTTCATCGTGATAGACATCGAACAGTCTGACGTCAGTCACGGTCTTTCCACCCGTTTGCCTGATCAATGCTTCGACAGTAGCGGCAGGGACGGATTCATCTAGGATGAGGGCGATATCCTCGTAAATGGGCGGGAACTCGGAGAAGGGTTGGATGCCGTAGGTTGGAGCCAATGCACGTAGCTTCTCCAAATCGAATTCAGCCACAATGACGGGGGAGTCGCCGAACTCGAATTTCTCCTTCACCAATGGATGCAGTTCACCGAAGGCGCCAACCACTTCGCCTTTCACTTTCACTTCGGCTGATTTGCCAGGGTGAAGATAAGCTAATGAAGCAGGAGTGTAGGCAGCGTCAATGAAGCGTAATCCTGCCAGCATCAGCTCGACCCGTCCCTTCATGTCGAAGAAGTCGAAGGCGGGGGCATCCTTTACGTCCCATGCGGAGGCAATCCTAGCTCCCGTCATCACCATTGCCAGTTTGCGCGGCTCGTTCGGGAGGTCATTTTTCACAGGCTCGAATATCGAACCCACTTCGAACATTGCAATGGATTCAGCCTTGGCGTTCTTCTCCGCCACTTCCAGCACGGAGGTCAACAGGCTGCGGCGCAAGACGCTTCTTTCGGGCGCGATGGGGTTGGCGATGCGGACGTATTCCATCTCGGTTGGGGCAGGTCTTAGACCTGCCCTTACGTCGAGTCGCGCTTCACGTTCGGGCGAGGTCATGCGGTAGGTGACGATTTCCTGCATCCCGATCGAGACGAGCAAGTCGCGCAAGTGCTCCTCCCACTCGTGGATGGGGTTGCCGATCTGCGGCGGGAGAGCATCCGCCATTGTGGTGGTGGGGATGTTTTCGTAGCCGTACGATCGCGCCACTTCCTCCAGCACATCCGCGAGACCGACGACGCCTTCCCCGATGTCCATACGGTGAGGAGGAGCTGTCACTTGCGCTTTATCTCCCATCACTTCACACTTGAACTCAAGATGTGACAGGAGTTCGGCAATCTTTTCGAGCGTGAGATCAATGCCAAGGAGTCGCTTGACGTCTTTGGGCGTGACTTCAACCACCGAGTCCTTCGGCTTGAGCGGATACTCATCCACTAGCCCTGGTGCGACTTTGCCGTTTGACCATTCTGCCATGTATTTCAAGCCGAGGTTGACACCGTGTTCGGCAACAGCGGGATGCACGCCGCGAGAGAAACGGAACGACGCCTCGGAAGGGAGGTTGTGCTGTTTGGTTGTGCGGCGGGTGTTAATGAAGTTCCATCCCGCGCCTTCGAGCAGGATGTTTTTGGTTTTATCGGTTACCTCGGATTCAGAGCCACCCATCACGCCCGCAAGGGAAAGCGAACCCTTTTCGTCACAGACCAACACGTTGGTTGCGGTAAGTGTGCGTTCCACTCCGTCGAGTGTGGCGAGCTTTTCTCCATCCTTCGCGGTGCGGGTGATGATCTTGACTTTCTTGCTGCCAGCGCGTTCCTTGAGAACGTCATAATCGAAGGCGTGCAACGGCTCGCCAAGTTCGAGCATGGCGTAGTTGGTTGCATCCACAATGTTGTTGATGGCACGGATGCCAGCGAGTTTGAGCCTGCGCTGGATTTGGTACGGGCTGGGCTTGATTTCCACGTCCCGAATGAGCCCGATCACAAAGCGTGGATTCATTTCGGGGTTGGTGATTTCGATCTCAACCAATTCCTGCACCGACTGACCGGCGGTCTGTTGCCCATGACCCGATATTGTCTTTTTCAATTTTCGTCCCAGTAAAGCCGAGAGTTCCCGTGCCACACCGATCACATTGGCATTGCGTGCCATGTTCGGCAGGATGGAAATATCCAGGACGGCGTCGCCCATGTAATCGACGAGGGGCATCCCGACGGGAGCATCATCATCGAGCAGGATGATGCCATCGTGTTCTTCGGTGATGCCCAGTTCCTTTTCGGAGCAGACCATCGAGTACGAGTCCACGCCGCGGATTTTGGCGCGCTTGAGCGTGGTCAGCACAAGTCCATCGGCATGACCATCATAAATGGTCGCGCCTTCCTTAGCATACGCCACTTTGATCGGCTTGGGCAACCGTCCTGTGCCTTTGAGGTGGAAGATGTTGGGCGCGCCTGTCAGAACCACCTGTTCCTGCAAACCATCGTACAAGTCGAGCAGGGTCAGTTTGTCGGCGTTGGGATGCGCCTTCACCTCGCGGATTTCTGCTACGACGATCTTTTCCCTGTTCCAGCCGATTCCGTTGGTCTTGAACTCGTGCTTCTCGCCTTCCTTGTAGGTTGGCATTTCGAGACCCGCATAAAGGATCTCGTCCACTTCGAGACCAGCGAGGGTCAACTTGCGGGCAATGTCTTCGACAGACAGTCCGTCCAAATCAATGAAATCTTTTAGCCATGAGAGAGGTAACTTCATAATTCACTTCCTTTTTATTAACCGCCAAGCACGCTACACCTGCCCTGGCGGGCGGTGCCAGGGAGAACGCAAAGATTCTTTTTTCTTTTCTTTGCGACTTTTGCGCTCTCACCTGCACTGCGCCAAACGCAGTGCGGCGCATGTGTCGCGGTAAAGGTCTTTTTTAGAACTGCTCCAAAAACCGCTCATCGTTACCCCAGAAGTAACGGATGTCGGTGATCTTGTTTCTCAGCATCAACTGGCGCTCGGTCCCCATGCCGAAGGCGAAGCCTGTGTAACGCTTGGGGTCGTAGCCGCCATTTTCCAAAACGGTCGGATGCACCATGCCGCTGCCGAGGATTTCGAGCCAGCCCGAATTCTTACAGACCTGGCATCCCTTGCCGCCGCAGACAAAACATTCCACGTCAACCTCGGCGCTTGGCTCGGTGAACGGGAAGTACGAAGCGCGGAAGCGAACCCTTGCGTGAGCGCCGAACATGCGCCGCGCAAAATCGGTCAGCGTGCCCTTCAAATCGGCGAAGGTGATTCCCTCACCGACGGCGAGTCCTTCCACCTGATTGAACTGAATCTCGGAGCGCGCGGTAATCTGTTCGTAGCGATAGCACATCCCAGGCAGGGCAATGCGGATGGGTGGCGGGTTTTGCGGGTTGGTCGCCACAGCCTCACGCATTGCACGGATCTGTCCAGGCGACGTGTGAGTCCGCATCAAAATCGGGTTGTCCTCGCGCCCCTCAGCCTCGACATAGAATGAATCCTGCATTTCGCGCGCGGGGTGATGCGGCGCGAAGTTCAGCAACTGGAAGTTCATCTCGTCGCTTTCGACCTCGCGCGAGGTGTAAACCTGAAAACCCATCTCGGCGAGGATTGCCAGCACCCGCCGCAACTGCTGCGTGGACGGATGCAGCCTGCCGATATTGACTTTGCGCCCGGGCAGGGTCACATCCAGCACTTCCTCTTCGAGGGACTTTGCCAACATGGCTTCCTTCACCACCCTGGACATTTCCTCCAAAGCGGCTTCGAGCGCCACCTTGACCTTGTTCGCCGCCGCGCCGACGGCTGGTTTCTCTTCCTTTGAGAGTTTGCCCAGCCCCGAAAAGACCTGCATCAGCGGGGAGTTGCGTCCCAAATTTGCCACGCGCCAAGCATCCACCGCGGACTGGTCTTTCACGTCCGCCAGACTCTCCAGCGCCGACTTCTCGATCTCGTTCAATTTATCCAACATACGACCTCCGTTTTCGGTAGGGGCGGATCATGATCCGCCCCTACACATGATACAAAACAAAATCCTCCCGCCCACAATGGGACGGGAGGGAGTTTCCCGTGGTACCACCCACATTCATCGCCCTTCGACTTCGCTCTGGGCAAATGCGCTTTACGCCGACAATCATCGGCTTCCCGTGTAACGCTGGGATTGCGGTCTATACTACAAACATGACACGGGAACACTTGACACGTCTTCACATAAACGGCTCGAGAGGGAACTTCAACGGGTTTCGGTCGGGCGCAATTTCACCGCTTGCCTTGCGCGTCTCTGACGGCTTCTGCCAGTCTACTTTCCTCTGTCACTGCCTTTTTGGGTTCGCTTGTTGCGCTTATTATCTGCAAAAACAGAGGGATGTCAAGGCTTGGAAATATTTAATCGCTGTCCATGAATATATGACATTTGTCCATTATCAGAGCGGTTTGATGTGAGTATTATAGTAACCATGAAACCTGTTACTCATGATGAACTCATCAACGAAGTATTGCACCACGTCCAGACTGATCCGCATAAAAGGGGATCGGGACTTTCGGATTTTATTTTGGGCGCGCAGGATGGGTTGGTCAATGTGCTTGGCGTTGTGCTGGGAATTGCCGCCGCTACAAATGATGTACGTGTGGTTCTGGTTGCCGGACTTGCGACCACCTTTGCCGAATCCATTTCGATGGGCGCAGTGGCATTTACAACCACTCTCGCGGATGCGGATTTGTATCAAAGCGAACGCGAGCGTGAATATCGTCATGTCCGGGAAGCCCCGAACCTTGAAATAAAAGAAGTGCGAGATATTTATGCAAGCAGGGGATTTAAAGGCGAACTGCTTGACCGCATCGTTGAGACGATCACTGCAAACCAGGATGTATGGGTGGCGGTGATGATGGCGGAGGAACACCGCCTTGCACCTGTAGACCGCAAGACCGCATTCCGCGCCGCGTGGGTGGTTGGGTTATCTGCGGTCATTGGCTCACTCATACCAGTTGCTCCATTTCTGTTTTTACCCGTTGTTCCCAGCATGTGGACATCCATGCTGGTCACAGCGTTGACACTGTTTGCCATCGGCGCATACAAGGCACGCATGACTGTCGGCAAACCGATGCGCAGCGGTTTGGAAATGATGATCATCGGCACGCTCAGCGCGCTGGCTGGTTATCTGGTGGGAATTTTGCTCAAAGTCCCGGCCGTGCCTTGAGACAAGACCTGCTATTAGAGTCAAGGGTTTGGGAAGAGTGGATTCCCGCAAGACATAAGGGCGGTTCTCCTCATCCTTGAGGATGACATAAATACGGATCAATAATTTTCGGCAGACCGCGCCCAGGGCGGCTTCCTGAATTTCCTGCCCGGTGACGGGACGGTCCGGCAGGCGCAGGGGTTTGATGCTTCGGCACGAGGCTACCTGCTAAAACAATTCACAAATTGGTTTCACCGCGAAGCTCGCTAAAAGCACGAGGGTTCTTAAAGTGTCCTCTTGGCAAACTTTGCGTGCTTGGCGGTTCAAAATCTACACCTTCGGCAAATCCAACAATAAGACTTCAGCCAGCAGGCGTGAATTCACGTTTTTGTCCATCTTCTCCAATGCAGATTCGAGGTCACTGACCACACGGCGGGTAGTGGATAAATCCAAACGACCGGCAAGGAATTCGATTTCCATGTTACGGTCCACATTCACCAGCGGAGTCTCCGCCTGCGCCACGCGCAGCAGCACATCGCGCCAGTACGAGAGCCAGACGAGGATCGCCTGTCGCATGGCATCCTTGTCTTTGGAGAGCTTCTCGGCGTAGGAGAATTTTTCGACTCGCGGCGCGGGGAGCAGGGTTTGCAAATCGTTCAGACGTTCCTCTCGTTTTTCGAGGACGGTTGAGTCGTCCATAAGACGGCGGGCATAGCCGGGACGTCCGCCGCTGATGTGAGCCAACAGGCGGGCGCGTTCCTCATCCAAGCCGCGCTCGATCAAATCGGATTCGATTGCGCCGACTGGCAATGGACGCAGCCGCAAAATTTCGCAACGCGAGACGATGGTCGGCAGGAGTTGTTCGGGTGTGTCGGCGGTCAACAGCAGGATGGCATGGGAGGGCGCTTCTTCGAGAGTCTTTAGCAGGGCGTTGGCAGCGTTGTCGTTGGCTTCCTGAAAGCGCAGGAACAAAGCCACGCGATACTTTGCCTGGTAAGGTTTTAACGACAAGGCGCGCTGGACTTCGCGCACTTGATCCACCCGCAGCGTGCCGCCTTCTTTGGGAAGCTCATCGCCATCCAAAGCCTGAATCACATTCATGTCTGGATGCTGCATGGCTTCGATCTGTTTGCAATCGCGGCATGTGCCGCAGGGGACTCCCGCCGTAATGGGACGGGTGCAGTTCAAAGCCTGGGCGAGGCGCAAAGCCAAAGTCCGCCGACCCAGCCCGGGCGGTCCGCAAAAAAGATAGGCATGGCGAACTTCATCGCGCGCCGCGTGCTGATGGAGCATGTCCACAGCCCATTCATGTCCAAGCATGTTCCAGTTGTCAATCATTGGCAAGTTGGTAATTGGTAATTAGTAAATGGTTATTCGATTTTATCATTCATCCCTCGTCCTTCGTCCTTTGAATTTCATTCCTGTCCTGCCCGCAAACGTAAATACGAATCGTATCGTTCGGGATGAATCTTTTCCCCCTTCAAAGCTGCGAGTACGGCGCAGCCCGGCTCGTGTTTGTGCGTGCAATCGCTGAACTGACAATGTGGCACAAGGTCGCGTAGTTCCGGGAAGTAGGCGTCCATCTCCTCGGGTTCGGTATCCCACAGGGCGAGGCTCTTCCAGCCGGGAGTGTCCGCCACGTATCCGCCGCCTTCGAGGGCAAACATCTGCCGCGTGACGGTGGTGTGGCGTCCCTTATTCATCGCGGCGCTGATCTCGTTCACCGCCAGACCAAGCCCGGGCTGGATCGCGTTCAACAGGCTTGACTTTCCCACGCCGCTGGGTCCCGCCAGCGCGCTGACCTTGCCCGTCAGTTGCGACTTGAATTTGTCCAACCCCATCTGTGTTTTCGTGGACGTATAAATCACGCGATAACCAAGCGTTTCGTACACGCTGAAAAGTTTGCGGGCATCTTCAATAAGGTCGGTTTTGTTGGCGATGACCACGGCAGGGATTTTCTGTTTTTCAGTGATGACCAGGAAGCGATCCAACATCCGTAGCCTGGGGCTGGGATTCGCGCAGGCGAAGACGAAGACGGCCTGGTCGGCGTTTGCCAGCAGAATCTGCCGATACATCCCCTGCGGACGCGGGTCGAGCCTGATGATCTCGCGCTTGCGTTCCTCGACTTTTTCGATAACCCCGCTGCCGTCCGTCAGGACGGTGAGTTGCACGCGGTCGCCGAGCGCGGCGATATCGCCGGTGGCGCGTCCCTGCTTGAGTTTGCCCCGCAACTGACAAATGACAAAGCCCTCCCCGGTCTCCACAGTAAAGAAACCGGATTGGGCTTTTACGATCAAACCTTGGCGGTGAGCTTCGTTCGTCAAATGTTTACCTTGTTGGAAGGAGCCAAAAGTCCCCCGACTTTTGGGAACAACGACAGGAGTCGTTGAACTCCGTCATGGCACCACGGGCCCGCCGACAGGCGTGGGTGTGTAGGGAGGCTCGCCGATGGGACCGAACCACGGCTTGGTCTGGGGGGCGCCATAGTAATAGGTTTCAACCATCGCGCGGAAAATGGGAACCGCATACTCCGATCCTTCGCCGATGTTTTCGACGATGACCGCGATGGCGATGTCGGGCTGTCCGGTATTCGTTTTGTTCAAGGTGTAGCCTGCAAACCAGGCATGAGACTTACCGCTGCCCGATTCGGCGGTGCCTGTCTTGCCAGCCACATCGAATTGAAGTCCGCGCAGGTTGAAACGTGCCGTGCCGCGCGGATTTTGCGTCACCATCTTCAAGGCTTCGCGGACGATCTCCAAATTTTCGGTGCGGACGGGGAGCGTGCCGGCCGCTTCGGGGCGGAAGACCAATTTCGGGTCGCCTTCCACGGGCTGGATTTTCTCGACAATCTGCGGACGGTAGAGTGTCCCACCGTTGGCGATCGCAGCCATGAAACGCGCCACCTGAAGCGGAGTGACTTGCATGTCGCCCTGACCGATGGACTGGTTGACGGCGTTGATGTCCGACACCGGGTCTGTGATCTGCCCGTCGACTTCCTCCACCTCTCCAATGCCGGTCTTTGCACCAAGGCCAAAGGCGCGCGCCATCTTGGCAATGTCAGTTTTGCGGTCGAAGTTGAACAGGTCGAGTCCGATGTGCCAGAAATACGGGTTGCAGGAACGCATTAAACCTTCCTGAAGCGTGAGCAAGCCGGAGGGTATGCTATCCGAAGTATCGCAGAATTTGCCAGCGGCAATGCGGTCCTGGCAATGCTGATAGGTCCAGTCAGTCAGGATGCGGTCGCCAAGTTCCTTGAATTCATATTGGCAGTCGTAGGTGGTGTCTTTGAGATAAAGTCCGCTTTCGAGCGCCGCAAACATGGTGATGGGTTTGAACGCCGAGCCAAGCGGATACTGTCCTTGTGTGGCACGGTTGAGGAGTGGCTGGTTCCCATTGTTGAGCAGTTCCTTTAACGCCATGCTATTGGGATTGCCTGCTTCGAACAGATTCGGGTCGAAGTCCGGCGCTGAAGACATAGCAATGACTCGTCCTGTGTCCACTTCCATCACAACGACGGCGCCGCGAAAATATTCGATTGCCTGCTGGGCATAGTATTGCATGTTCTCGTCGATGGTCAGGTAGATGGAATCCGCCGGCTGTGGGTTGGACTGCCCCAGCGTGTTGAGAATCTGTCCAGTGGGGCTGACCACGCGCAGGATGCCGCCATGTTTCCCTGCGAGATAATCCTCCGCCCATTTTTCGATCCCTGTCTGTCCGACCTTCTCGCTTCCGTTATAACCAAGACGGCGATAGAAATCCATCTGTTCGGGAGAAATGAGCTGTGTATACCCGACGGCTTGCGGCGCGAGACCGGTTTTGAAGTAATAACGGGAATCGTATGTGGTGTATACCAACCCGCCAGGACTGATGGAAAGCAGGCGCTGAGCCTCTTCTTTTGTCCCTTCACACATAGGAAGATACCAGCCGGGGCCCGACGCTTCGATCTGGTCGCTGATGTACTCCGGGTCCAATCCGCATAACCGCCCCAACTCGGTGGTAAGCGCTCCGCTCATTTCAGGATCGATCTGGTCGGTCTGGATACCGAAAGCGAACGCCGCCGACTGGGAGACAATGGGCTTCCCGTTGCGATCGTAAATATCGCCGCGTGACGGGACGCTGTATTCCATGGCAAGCGAATTGCCGCCCGCAAGTTCGGGCAGGATCATCCCCTCGACCCATTCGACCTTCCACCCGCCATCCTCGAGTACAAGGCGTGTGATAATGTCGCGCTGGATGTCCCCAGCCAGCACGGTTTTGTAGGTGATGTTATACCCAACCTCCGCCGCATAAGGGTTGATGACTGCGGAATTGACCGTAAATTCGATGCCGGATGCGCTCATGGTGTTCAGCGCGTTGTTATGCCGCTTGGCAAAGTCCTCTTGATTGATCGCCTCGCGGCTGGACTTGCTCAACATTTCGTACATGGCAGCAAAGTCATTCTTCTGATATGCCTGTAAATATCGAGTAATTGCCGCCTGCGCATCAGGCGCGGGGGTTACTTTTACCTGTGCCGTGGGCAGAACCGGTGTGGGAGTGGGCTCCGAAAAGATATTTATACCGCTTCCCCCCGTATTCGTTCCACCACAGGATGCAAGAAAAACCAGTATCAGAAAGTTTACCCAGCGTAAAGCCTTCATTCTTTTCCTCTTCCGTCATTGTGAGCCGCGCTCCATGTTTTACGGCAAAGCAATCCTTCTCGCAATCTCAAGATTGCTTCGTTGGGACACTGCCCTGACGGGCAGTACCAGGGAGAACGCCCTCCTTGCAACGACGAGATTAATTTATTTCACCGCGCAGGATCGCGCCCGAAATGGGACATTCATAACTCAATAATTTCCGACAAGCCGTCGGCACGTTTGCCAAAGGAGGGATATTCAACTTCCGTAGTGCGCGAGTCACATGGCACATGGGCAACCCCATCACACTGGCATAACATCCGCGCATGGAGGCCACCGGCTGGAAATCAGGATGCTGAATGGCATATGCGCCGGCCTTGTCGAGCGGGTCGCCGGTCTGAACATAAGTTGCGATTTCCTCGTCGGAGTAATTTCGCATCGGGACATCGGTCACGCACAACTCGGACAGGGTCTTCCCATCGCGGATACGATGCAATGTCACGCCCGTGTAAACCTGATGGGTGTGACCCCGAAGTTGATACAACATCCGGGCCGCGTCCTTGCTGTCAGTTGGCTTGGCGAGGATGGCGTCACCGTCCACGACAGTGGTATCCGAACCGATGACGACGAGGTCCTGTCCCTGCGCTTTTTCGAACGCAGCCAACGCCTTTGCTTCCGCAAGACGCAAGACATAGTCTTTGGGTGATTCGCCTTCCCGTTGCGTTTCATCCACATCCAAGACGGCGATAATGAAGTTCCAGTTCCCCAATGCAAGCAATTGTTTGCGGCGCGGAGAGTTGGAGGCCAGTAATAAAGTTGTTTTGTTCATCAGGCACAGGATTCTAACACAGTCCATTTGGATGATCTTAATCAGGCATGAGCGGAAATTTCCAGCCTTAAAAACTCTGTCATCCTTCCTTGTCACGTTGTACAATCGCATCCAAAATCTTGTCTAGTCATTATGGAGGAACAAATGCAGGAGTTGAAGGATCGAATTTTGAAAGCGGGGCAAGTTCTGGGCGGTGGGATTTTGAAAGTGGATAGTTTCATCAATCATCAAGTAGACCCGGCGTTGATGGATGCCTGCGGGCGGGAGTTCGCAAAACGTTTCGCCAAGGTTGGCGCGACGAAAATTCTGACCGCTGAAATTTCGGGGATTGCTCCGGCCTTGACCACCGGCTTCCATCTTGGTCTGCCCGTAGTCTATGCCCGCAAGACCAAGCCCGTGACCATGCCAGACCAGGTCTATCTCACGCTTGCGCCGTCGCACACCAAAGGCCGCATGGTCGAGTTGATCGTCTCGCCGGAATATCTTGCCAACAACGAAAAGGTGCTGATCATTGATGACTTTCTCGCCTCAGGCGCGACCATCCTCGGACTGGTGCGGCTGGCAGAAGCGGCAGGCTCGCATATTGTCGGCATCGGCGCACTAATTGAAAAGATATTCGAAGGCGGGCGCGACGCGCTCAAGCCCATGGGCGTACAGGTCGAGTCACTGGCGTGCATTGCCTCGCTGGAAGACAACAAGATCGCGTTTGTAGATTGAGATTACAGAGCAAGTCACGCCTGATCGCAGTTCAACAGCACCCACGGGAATGTTCCCATGATGCGCAGGAATACATGGAAATTTTGCCTGGGAAAATTGTCACAAAAAAGGCGTGACTTCCTGTACTAGTTTTTGCATCTTGAAAAGACGGATACTGATATTTATTAAGCAAATATCTGCTGGCGTTCCCGGTTGAAACCTACTCATTATGGAGGTGTCTCTTGGAAGTTACGCTTTCCCCGTTGTCTCCGTCCCAAAGCAAGACCTTTTTCAAAAGCCTGCTTGACCTAAAGGAGGGCGAGCGGGTGCGGACCTGCCTGCAATGCGGGACGTGCAGCGGTGTTTGTCCCTTCGGTTACATCATGAAATTCCCGCCGGGGAAAATCATCGGCGCATTGCGGGCGGAGATCTTCGACTACGTGCTGAAGACCGACAGCGTGTGGATGTGCATTTCCTGCAACGCTTGCACCGCGTTCTGCCCGTCGAACATCCCAATCACCGAGGCGGTGATGACCCGCACCAAGGAGGAGTTGCTTTTGGCGGGGAACGTCCCGACCGAATTGCAATCCGCCCTTGAAAATACGCAGCGTTACGGCAACCCACTAGGGGAATCGCCGAGAAAACGAGCCGACTGGACAGCCGGCATTCAGCCCGAAGTCAATATTTTAGGAAAGACCCGCCAGCCTGTGGACGTGCTTTGGTACGTTGGCGACTACGCTTCCTATCACTCGCGGATGAAAACCGCCACCCAGGCATTGGCAAAAGTTCTGAACGCCCTCGGCGTGAAGTTTGGGATTCTCGGTCCCGAAGAATTCAGCGACGGCGATTCGCAACGCCTCGCGGGGGAACGCGGACTGTTCGAAATGATGGCTCAGAAGAACGGTCAGGCTTTCCGCAAGTACAAATTCAACGAAATCATCACCACCGACCCGCACGCCTTCAACGCGCTCAAGAACGGCTACCCCGCCTTGGGCGTGGAATATCCCGTCAAACATTACACACAGTTCCTTGCCGAGAAAATCGACCAAATCAAGCCGATGTTGACGAAGGAAATCAAAGCCAAAATTGCCTATCACGACCCCTGCTATCTGGGGCGTGTCAACAAGGTCTTTGACGAACCCCGTGACCTGCTGACCGCGATCCCCGGTGTGGAACTGGTGGAGATGTCGCATCAGCGGCTCAACAGTCTGTGCTGTGGCGGCGGAGGCGGCGGCATGTGGCTGGACGGCTTCCAATGGGAGAAGGCTCACACGCGCGTTTCGGAATGGCGCGTGCGTGAAGCCGTGACAGCCGGAGC
>DAOUAS010000151.1:0-3376 GCA_034433295.1 Anaerolineales bacterium
GGGTGAGCGGCGCTGACGGCTGTGAGGGTGGAAATGGGAAAGTTCATGATAGGTCTCCTGTTTCACATGTCATTGCGAGCCGTGCTCTTCGGCGAAGCAATCTCCAACACAATAAGAGATTGCTTCGGACAAGAACAAGAGCGTCCTCGCAATGACATAAACGTTATTAGTTCCACATCTTCCGCACAAAGTACGCCATGCCGTACGCCCCGCCGAAGATGGCAAACATCACCAGCCACGAGCCAGCGGAGAGCGTGGTGCCGCCCGTCAGCGCCTGTCCCGATGTGCAGCCGCGAGCCATGCGCGCGCCGTAGAGGAAGAGCACGCCGCCGAGGAAAGCCATCAGCCAGCGGGTGCGGTCGGAGACGTTGGGTCCCTTGGTGGTCATGAATTTCAGGCGTCCGTTGAACCAGCCCGAAGCGAATCCGCCGAGCAGGGCGCCAATGAAGACGGGCAGAATCCAATCGTCGAAGGGGTTCTTATCTCCGCCAGCCATTTTCAATAAATAGGAATTGTTATCCACATGCGAGGGGGAGAAGGCGTCCACGATTGCCGCGTCGATACGGGCGGTGGCTCCCGATGAGCCGAGTCCGTTGCCCGTGAAGAGCAGCGCCAGGAAGAGGACGATTCCCAGCACGATCCCGCCGAAGTACGGATGCACGTAGGGTCGTTCGGGTCGCTTGAAGATTGATTTTTTAGTTTGAGCGGTCATTTGATGCTCCTTTTGCTTTCCCGTCATTGCGAGGGCGTCAGCCCAAAGCAATCTCCGATTGAGTTGAGATTGCTTCGTCGGGCTAGCGCCCTCCTCGCAATGACGATAATATTATTCGTGTTCTTCCACTTCCTCGTAGCCAGTGATCATTGCGCGTGTGGCTTCGAGCGGAGTTGCGCCCGTGGTCGTCATGTAGACATGGACGACGATAAACGCGCCGAAGAGCCACGCCACCAGCGAGTGGAAGGGAGCCAGGAAGGGCAGTCCGCCCGCGATGTTGGGGTAGAGTTGAACCAGCCACATCAACGCGCCTGTGATGATTTGCAGGGGCAGGAGGACGTTCAGCAAGCCGAAGTAGGTCGCTTTCTGAATTGGGTTCATGCGGCTGTCGGGTCGCTTCTCGAAGGGATGCGGTTCGCGCTTGAAGATGCCAGAGATGTAATATTTCGCCTGCAAAATGGCGTCATCGAAGAAGCCGTAGGGGTGCGGGATGAACTGGCGCAGTTGGTCGGTGGTCAGGTGGTAGAAGAGGGAGAGCGCGGCGTTGACCACAAGGATGACTGCGACGACGTTGTGAACCGTCACCATGCCGGGGAAGGAGAACGCGCCGAAGATGTCGGGGCGGTGGATGACCAGACCCGTCAGCAACAGGAGGACGATGGAAGCAGTCTGAAGCCAGTGCCAGAAGCGGCGGTAGGACTCATACATATAAACGCGCTTCGTCTTTATGTGACCCTTGGGCTGTTTGCGCGCAGCGAGGTAACGCAGTGTCCCGTGACCGAGCACGCCGAACAACGAGCCGACGAAGGCGAGGGCGCCGAACCAGTCAATCCAACTCACGCGGCTGGAGCCGAAGACGTAAATCTTGTCATTGGCGGGGACGGGCTTGTAGTACAGCGCGCCGTCTTCACCAGTGACCAACTCGCCCGTGCCGTTGACGTTGTTCGCGGCGTCGAAGACAGGGGTAACGGGAGCATGGTCAGCCAGTTTGATGGGCTGGGTCATGCGCGACTCTTCGTTGTGACAGGCTTTGCAGTCGTTGAGCGCATTCTCGCCCTTCACGACGTTGTGGTTGATACTGTACGGTTGAACCAGACCTTCGATACGAGGATTGATCAACCCAAGCGCCGAAAGTTTGCCCTTGACCAAATCTTCCTTGGCGGGCGAATCGATCACCAGTTCGGCGGCGCTGACCTTGCCATCTTTGTCCGCGTCGAAAGCGGATACAACATCGGCGGCATAGGATTCGCCGTCGAGGTAGGCGGCTTCGAGGTCAACGAGACGGACGGGGCGTTTGTTTCCGCTGGCGTCATCGTAAACCCAGTAGAAGGAGGTAATCAGGTTGTACGGCGCAAGCAGGGTTTCGCCGTCGATGTTCGTGCGGTTGAGCAGAACGGGTTGGTAGCCAGTGACCAGCGAAGTGACTTCGTTGGGTGTGCCTTCCACGCCGCGACATTCGGTGGAGGCTCCGCCCTGGGTTGTGACCACCGTCCAGTCGTAAGTCTGGATGGCGGGGGCGTACATCTGCGGGACGTGGCAGGTTTCGCAAGCGACGACTTCCATGTGGGTTTCGATGTAGGGCAGCCAGTTTGCGTGGCTCTTGCTTGCGTCGTGGCAGTTTTCGCAGCGGCGCATGGTGGCTTTGTTGTCCGCGTCCACGTTGAACTGGGCGCTTTCGCCGCGTGCAAAGTTATGGTCGGGGCGTTGCAGGTATTCGCCGATTTCCAAAGTACGCGGGTCGTAAACGATGTGGTCAGGGTTGCTCTGCTGGATTTCGCTGATGTGCGAGGGATTGTTCAACGCATAGTGGCAGTCGGTGCATTGCAGCTGACGCTGTGCGTGGATATCCCATGCGTAGTCGAGTTCGCCCTTATTTGCGAGGTTCACACCCGACTGGTCAATGCGCTGTCCGCTGACGACTTGTCCCGTGGTGGCGGTCTGCGGGTAATCGAGGTCACACTGATTGATGGTGATGGGTTCGCCCGCGCTGGGGTGAACTTCGCCGTGACAGGTGGCGCAGTTGGCGTTGGTCGGGTCCTGGATTGCGAGCATTTCGCTCTTGACTTCGCCGAGTTCGTTGAAGGCTTCGGCTTTCCATTCCCAGCCCTCGCCCGCTTTGGCGACGACATTCAAGTCGAGCAGGGTGGCGGTGTTGGCGTTGCCGAAGTCGCCCGCTTTGATGGCTTCTTCGCGGGCGGCGGTGTTCGGCGCTTCGAGGTGGCAGAGGAAGCAGTTCATTTCCATCGTGCCAGATTTGTCCCAGTCCCAAACGGTGACGTTGCCGTCTTTATCGAGAATTGCCGTTTCGGGATTTTCGGCGACATCTTTGAGATTGTCCAACGCTGCGCCATCGCGGGAGGTGGTGGCTGGTCCGCCGCCGACGACGCGACTGCCGTTCAGCATGAGCCATTCAGCAGTGGAGAGGTCTAGGCGTTCATCGCCATTCTGCGACAGATAGCGATAGGTCAGCGGGTTCCATTCGCCGAAGAGTCCGCTGCTGGCATTGAAGTCTTTGCTTTCCTTGTATTCACTCAAACCGAGATCGGAATGGAAGGCGTGGCTTTGGATGAAGTTCGTGTCGTGGCATTGTCCGCAGGTCTGCATGGTCGAGACCGCGCCGCCGCTTTCGAGGACGTTCGCGCCGTCCGCGTTGAGCAGGGCAAA
>DAOUAS010000152.1:0-28026 GCA_034433295.1 Anaerolineales bacterium
TTGGGGTAGGTCACGGGCCCCGTGATTCCGATGTAAAAATTCAGCGCCAGCGCCTTTTGCGCGGTTTCGAGGTCGCCGTTGAAGGAGTGGAGCGCGCCAGGTCTTTCGCGCAGCGGACTTGTCAGATTGCCTTGCCATTCCGTCAAGATTTCCAGCAGGTCGCTTGACGCCGCGCCTGTCCAAGCGTCCCCTTCCTCCCGCATGTGGATGACGACGGGCTTATTGATTTCTTTTGCAAATTGCAGTTGCCGTTTTAACATCTCGCGCTGGAAGGTGCGTTTGTCGCTTTCCTTGACCCAGTAATAGTCCAAGCCAATTTCCCCGATGGCAACCACTTTGGGATGCCGGGCTAAATCCTTTATTTTCTGGAATGCGGACTCGGAGAACTTGTCCAGGTCTGTGGGATGGAATCCCACCGCCGCATACACGCTGACAGTTGATTCTGCCAACCGAACTGCCGCTGCGCTTGACCTATGATCGAGTCCAGGCACGAGAATCCGCACCAGACCTGAATCCTCAGCGCGCCGAATCACCTCCTCACGGTCGGAGTCGAATTTGTTGTAGTCGAGATGGCAGTGGGTGTCGGTGAGTTGCATGTGTCAGGTTCCAAGTGTCAAGTATCAAGTAAGTCAGTGTGAAATACCTGACACCTGACACTGGAATACCTGGCACAGTTGTTTGATTCCGGTCGCCTTCAACCCGCCTTCCAAGATTGCCTGGATAAGCGGCGTTTTAACGGCGCAATAGTTGAATCCATTCCCCGGCTTTCCTGACGTTTCTTTTTTCGAGCAGTCCATCGTCAACGAAAGCCTGGATATTTTCCGTCAAATCCCTGGCGCGCCACTTGTTTGCCTTGACCTTTTCCTTGACTGCCGCGATGAGTTTGGGCGATGCGTCGGTGAACACGAGCGTTTCCGCAACAACCCACTCCGAATTCGACTTTTGAATGTGCTGGATAATCAGGTCTTCGAGCTGGCTCAATACCAGATTCGTCATCAACTTTGCGGTCTCCAGATTACTGCTTTCCACGTAGATGCGGTTGATGGGTTCCGTACCGGAGGCCCTGATTCTCAGGAAGTGGCGCACATCGCCCCTGCCGTCCTTCAAGCGAAGTTCCACGAGATCGTACCTCACGCCACCCGCGAAAACAACTTCAAAGTCGCCGATTCGGTTTTGTTCACCCTGTTTGAAAGCGTCGAGATAGTAATTGATGATGTTTTCCTTGACTTCCAGAATGGCATCCAAATCGGTGCGGCCGGTATTGGAATGGTTTTCTGGATTCCCGAAATCCTCCCGCCCGCCAAAGGTATCCCACAATCCGTTCATGGATACCATATCCTTCCAGATTTCCGCAATGGAGGTTAGCGGCTTTTCAGAGCGAGTGCCATAATAGGCCAGCATGTCCATGACGAGCAGATTTGCCCAGACGCCGTCCTTGTCCGTGACGTGTCCTTTTGTGGTCAAACCGGAACTTTCCTCGCCGCCAATCAGGATGGTCGAACGCCAATTGCCCGGCAACGGCGACAAGCCGCGATAGCGCCTGTCGGTTCTGCGCTGTTCTTCGATGTACTTGATGCCAACAGGGACCATGAAGGTGTTCTTGTATATCTGGTCTTCCCGCTTCCCGATCCGGCGGCGGTAGAACGGGTGGTCAATATAAGCCGGGATTACGTTGGCTTCAGGTTTGTTTTCTTCATTGTTTTCGATCATCCCCGCTAAAACTTCGAGCAGTGGAGAGCCTGTCTGTGTGGCGATGATGCGGCCCTTGTACCCCCGGTCGATGCCCAGATAGCGCACCAGCATGGGCAGAATCTGGTTCGGGCGGAAATAGATTCCTCCCCGATCCACGATGCCGAACCTGTCCGCGTCTGTATCCATACCCAATCCAAGGCTGGCGTTTGTCTCCCTGACTTTGGACTTCAATCCATTGATGTAAGGCTCTTCGGGGTTTGCATATTCAAGCCCGGGGATGAGCGGATCACGCTCCGGGTGTATTACGGTGTGCTGGACGCCGATCTCCCCCAGAATCTTGCTCAAATAACCGCGGCTGGCTCCATGCATTTCGTCAACCACAACCTTTTTGCCGGAGAAGAATTCCCGGATGCGGGCGGGATCGATGGCGATTCTGTCATTGCCGTTGCCGCTGTTCAACACCCAGTCACAATAATGCTGGATTGGATCGAAGCCTGTGATTAGTCCGCTTTCGATGCTTTCCTGTAAATCTGCGGTTTGGGGGGCATCTCCCAAGATGTTGATTTCATTGATTCTGGAGGCGATGAAATCTGTGACGTTGGTTGGCGCCGGCCAGCCCTGCCGTGGGTTGAATTTAATTCCCTGCCATTCAGGCGGGTTGTGGCTGGCGGTGATGTTTATCAATCCGGCCACTTCATCCTGGGTGTGATGGTCGGTCAGCCAGTAGACCAGCGCCGGGGTGGGGGTGTCGCGATTGGCAAAGTCCACTTTGAAACCGTAGGCGACGCATAATTCGGCGACCCATTCCGCGACCTTGCCGGCATTCAGGCGGCTGTCGTAGCCGATGATGATTTTTCGATTGGATAAATCCTCGCCTTTCAGGTAGGGAGGCAGACCTTGATTCGTCAGGTATTCGCATATCACCTGCACAACCTGCTTTGCGCGTTTTTCGGTAAAGTCTCTTTGCCAAAGGCCGCGGACGCCGGAGGTCCCAAAGCGCAGGTATTTGAAATCGTAGATCGCCCTGAGCAGCCCCGAGTTGCCGTCTTTGCCGACAAGCCTTTTATTTTTTGTGCGCAGTTTGAAGTTATACATTCTTTCCGCGATGTTTCCGATTTGGATCACGCGGAAGGGCATGTACCGATCCGGAGAGGAGATATCCATGTCATGGACGATGGGGAGGATTTCCTCGCGAATATCCTTCTTCAAGGGTGAGAAAACGGGAAGCGACAGGAATTTGGCGACGATTTGGGCTGTCCTGCGGCGCAACTGGGCCATTAGGGGGATCATCTCCTCGTCGATGACCTTCCGTCTGTTCGAGTCGTTTTCTTTTTCCGGGTTTGGCACAAAGGCTTCGTGACGATATTGGCCTGTTTCCGCCAGTATGGTCAATAAAACTGCAAACAACCTGGCCAAGTCCAAATCCGTCCATGTCCTGCCTATGTTTTGTCCGGCGATCAGGGCTTCAACCTTATCCAAAAAGCGGTACATTGATTTAACGGCCGGTTCCCATTCTGACGGGGATTCGGCCCAGGCTAATTGTCTATTGACAGGGATGAACAGTCTTCCAACTTCCTGAGGTTTCATGATCGATTGTTTCCTTTTACATGTAATCTATTGTTATTGCGCCGCAATCACGACGCCGCCGCGCGTGCAATTGAGGATGTCGATGGGGGCGTTGGGTTGATTTGAATATCCTTGAACCTTGCGCGAAATCTCAATGGCGATATTGGCCAAATCTCTTTCGGTGTAGGCGCTTTCGGATTCTAGCATAATTCTGAACAGAGGCTCTGTGCCGGAATACCTGAGGTTTGCCCTGAGCAGTTCGGGATATTTCGAGAACACTTCCTTCTCCATATCCTGCAATTCATCTTTGCCGAATCTGTCGCCGTTGCCGACATAAGCGGACGCGATGATTTGCGGCATTTTGCCCACTCCCGCGGCGAAATCCGCCAGCGTTTTGGTCCCGGATTCGATGTAGGCATTCAAGACAAACAGCGCCGTCCGCAGCCCGTCGCCAGTTATGTGTCCTTCGTCGAGGAGGACGATATGTCCTGCCTGTTCCCCGCCCAGCCCGATCTTACCCTTGTGCGTGTTTTGATTCCGAATTTGCATCAGCGTTTCGATGACATACTTGTCCCCGACGGGCGTCTCGTGCATCTGGATGTTTGCCGATTCTACAAACCTCTTTAATCCCTCGTTCCGCATGGTGGTCGTGACGACGGAGTTTCCCAGCAACAGTCCTTTCCGGTTCAAATATCGCGACAGGAACCCAAGCATGTGATCTCCGTCTATGAGAGTGCCTTCCTCATCGACAAAAACCACGCGGTCGGCATCTCCGTCGAACGCCAGCCCGAAATTTGCCCCGTTGGACTTGATCACCTCGTGGAACTTTTCGGGGGAGCGCCGCAAATACTCCGAACCCGAGTTGAAGTTGATATTCAGCCCGGTTGGGGATGCGTTAGTGGTGATGATGTTCGCTCCTGTCCGCTGGAATATGTCCGGCGCGACGTAGGATGCCGCGCCGTGGGCGCAATCAATGACGATGGTAAGCCCGGAGAGGAAATTGGCCGGATGTTCCTTCAAAAGGTCCCGCGAGTAGAGTTCCTGAAACGACCTTCCGTCGATATGCTGCCCCGAACCCTCGAAGGCGGGTTGAAAATTCTCATCCGAAAGCAAATCTTCTATTTCCTGTTCGATCTTTTCGGATAGTTTCTGCCCGAAGCGGTCGAAGAATTTGATCCCATTTTCCCGCACGGGATTATGCGATGCTGAAATCACCACCCCGGCCTCCGCCTGGATGGATGTCACCAGCCATGAGACCGCGGCGGTGGGAATGATTCCCAAGTCGATTACGTTGAAGTTGCAACTTAGCAACCCGGCAGTCAACGCGTTTTGCAGCATGATGCCTGATTGTCGCGTGTCCCTCCCGATTAGGATCGTCGAGTCCCGTCCCGTTTTCAATACCTTTCCAACTGACTGACCAAGCCTTAGGAAAAACTCGGGAACCATCGGCCATTCGCCAACTTGTCCCCGAATGCCATCCGTGCCAAAATATCTCATCTGCTGTTCTCCTGAAAAACGCCTTTTCCTTGTTTTTTGTACGCTTCCGTATCTGTATCGGATATGGTGATTTCGGCGATGACCGGGTTGTGATCTGAAGCAAAAAACCCGTCATCGTAAACCCTGCAATTATATTTGATATGATATCTCCCCGGGAAAATAAAAATGTGATCCACCGGCAGGTCAACTTTTAGATGTGTGCCTGTGTTGTTGGCTGGCAATAGGCGGACAAAGCCGCCTTTCTTTTCGAGTGTGGTTGAAATGGCTGGTTCGTTGAAGGTCGCATTAAAATCCCCCATCAGAAAAGTGAGCCGGTTCTTTTCCAGAATATGCTCCCTTGTCAAATCCAAAATCCGCTCACATTGCTCCCATCGTATTTTTTGAGCCTCCTCGCTTTTTTGAGGAATCTCCCTGGCTCCCCTTTCGCCGTAAAGGGTCGTCAAGTGTGTGACCAGAACGAAAGCCTTTGCAAAACCCATGTCAACCTGGGCTAAAATCACATATCGGGGGTCTGTTTCGCGGTTGCCGCCGTACATGACCTTGTACAGTGGGATATTATGCGGGACCCCGGCTTTTTTATTGTTGCCCAGCCTTGTGAAGGGCCACCGGGAGAATAATGCGTTTCCCTGCTGCCAGTTTTCCCAGTCATTGAAGAGACCATGGACGAACAGCTCCTTCTTTACATGGAAGTTTTCCTTCATCGTAAGCGTGGGGCCGAAAAAGTAATGTTTGCTGTTCAGCCCGTCTTCGGCGATGATCTTGATTTGGTCAACTTCCTTCTTGTCCAGCAAGTTCCACTTTCCGCCCTCTTGTATCGCCAGTATGTCGGGGTTTTCCTTTTTGACGATTTTCAAAACATCGGGAAACCGCGAACCCAGATTCTTTCTTCCCCCGCCAATGTTATAGGTCATGAGTTTTAGTTTGAACTCTTTGTTCATTTTGGTAGTCCTGTCAAGCCATCCCGGAGATATCATCGTCGGTCATTTCCTCCCCATTTTCCCACAGGATGTTGAATTGCTGGGAATACGTTTTGAAATACGCTGAATCGGGTCCCGCCACCTGGAAAGTGGGGGAGGGCGATCCGCCTGTTTTGGATAAATACAAGGCGACCAGGATCTGCCTGTCTGCGCGTATGATTTGAGCCAGTTGATACAACTTCGAATTTAATCTGACCTCGAAGTTCCTTTCAGCGTCTCCGTTCAGTTTTTTTCTGTTTTTCTTGATTTTTTCCAGCGTCGAGTAGATTTCCATTTTCATCTGGGAAAGCCCGTCGACCCTCGTGTCGTCCTCGTTTTCGGAACGCAATTGCAGTAACTCCGACACGGGGTTGTATATCAACAGCCTCACTCTGGTCCCTCTGTTCAGGGTGTCAATCAGGTCTCTCCAAAAATCTTCATCGTTGGCCCAGCGGGTGTAGAATGTGTTCGAAACAATGTCGACCTGGTCTGCATGGCATACCCTTTTCTTCCAGATGGCTAGTCCGTCTTTGGCGTCTCTTTCCCATTCGCGTCTCGTTGACCAGATTCTCTCGATCCCGATCTGGTAATTCGTCAAATCCGCCACCACGCCCATCGTCTGATTGAGTGAATCTATTTTATTGTTGATTTCGACAAAGGAACTGTTCATCTTCTCCTCCATTGGCTCTCCCCCGAGAAGGTCCCAGATGAAATCAATCAACCCGACGGCGATGAATGTCACCGCAAAATTCGAAAGCATATCCTGCCAGTATGAATTGCCGGTCAGCAATGATCCGAGGATTGCAGACGCGCCCAGCACCACGAAGAAAAGGAGCCTGATCCTATATGACGGAATGGACCAAAGATTCTTGATCTGTTTGTTGAAATTCATTGGGAACTCCCTGCTGAATTTGTTGACTTTGGCGGTTCTTCGAGCTTGCGTCAACATGGAGACTCGAAGACATTCAGATTTCTTATATGCGGAGGTTCGAGGATAATCTCATGAAAATCGACCATATTGCGATTTGGACAAAAGACCTGGAAGGGATGCGGGAATTCTATACGCGGTATTTCAACGCCGGGTGCAATGAAAAGTACGTCAACCCAAAGCGATCGTTCGAATCCTACTTTCTGAGTTTCGATTCCGGCTCGAGGATCGAATTGATGTATCTGCCATCCTTGTCGGAACAAGGAGAACCCGGACAGCCGATCGTCGGATACGCACACATCGCCGTCAGTGTTGGCGCCAGGGAAACTGTGGACGAAATCACCTTGCGAATGCAGTCCGACGGATATACGCTCGTAAGCGGGCCGAGATACACAGGTGATGGATATTACGAGAGCGTCTTCCTCGACCCGGATGGAAACCAACTGGAGATCACCATCTAAAAATATTTTATCATCCTTGTCAGTCGGCATATGACTGTTTGCAAATTATAACATCCCCAAATCCTGTCGTTACGCATTCCGTTTACGGCTCGACCCAATTGGACTGGTTTGTTGGCATGGGTATTGTCGTGACAGAAGGCTTATATCGGAAAATTGGACTTTATGGGGGATGACAATTCATGTGAAATGACAATAAAATGAAGGAAATCTTTTGCCGAAGGAGAACCTTAGAAATGAAAAAGTATAGTGTGCTGTTTGCGATTCTCGCCCTTGTCCTTGCCTCGCTTGCCTGCCAGACCGTCATGGGTGACGGTAAGAATTTCGAGCCGCCGCAGATTCCTGAATTGCCCGAAATCGATGGCGGCGATGGGATCGAGATTCCCGCCGTTCCGCCCATTGCCACCGATGAAAATGGCGGCGTAACCGTCGGCGGCGAATCGGAATTTCCCGTGACCGGCGACGCCTTCAACATGATAACTTCACCGCAAATGGTTGCCTTTCAAACGAAGATGAGCGCCGATGACCTGATGAAGTTCTATCGGGATGAGTTTGCCGCTCAGGGTTATGAAGAGGATAAGTCGATGGCCATCACGTTTGGCAAGACCTTCACGCTTGCATTCACCGGACATGAAAGCGGCAAGGTGATTTATGTCGTCGGCGCGGATGCGGGCGACGGCTCGATCTATATCACCATCACATTGGGATGATTTTCGACAAAGGAGAACCCATGACGAAAAAAGCCGGCATTTTGAACGCAATTCTTGTCCTTGTCCTTGCTTCGCTTGCCTGCCAGACTTTGTCCGGCGGCGGTGGCGGCAGTGACGTTCCCGAAATTTCCCCACCCGTTGAAAGTGGCGGCGAATCTCAAGAATCCCAATCTGGCCAAGGTAGCGACAACGGCGGCGGGACCGAGGTCAAAACTGGATTTCCTCTGCCTGATGGCGCGACGAATGTGCAGGACCTGGGCGGTACGACCAACTTTCAAGTCAAGATGACCTTGGACGATGCGATGAAGTTCTATGTGGATGCGCTTACCAAAGCAGGCTACACTGAACGCCCCATCCTGACCGTGACTTCCGAAACCACTTTCAGCATGGTCTTCGATGGTCACGAAAGCGGAAAAGCCATTGTTGTTCAAGGTGTTGACATGGGCGACGGCACGGTGAACGTCAACATTCGTCTGGAGGACGTTTAGTTTTGAAAAGGGGTTTTGTCGGGGGCGAAGCCCCCGACAAAACGAAAATCCACTTTTACCCACTTCCTCACCGCGTTCACCAAAAAGACCTTCGTACATCGTGTCAGCTCATCCTTGCGAATCACCCGCTCGTGGATTTGCCCCGTCTCCAGCAGGTGTGACCTGAACGTCCCTGCCAGAAGTCCGCAGGAGATGGGTGGCGTGAAAAGATTTCCATCCAATTCAACGACGAGATTGCCAATTGTAAATTCGGTCAACTCGTCGTTTTCATTCCAGAGTAACAGGTCGTCATAGCCCGCAGGCACAGACGGATACATCTCGCGCCGCATGGTTTTGTGAAAGAGAAAAACATCCTTCGTGTTGACTGGCTTCTCTGCCATCATCACCTTGAAGACCTTTTCCTGCGACTGGAAATCTTTTGCCTCGCCCCAAATCTGACCCGACCTCCCAAGCAGAATCCGCACCCGTTGCGGGGACGTGAACCCCGCTTCGAGTTGATTCAGACATGCGTCGAATTTTTCCGCCGAAAAGGGGAAGCCAAAATAATCGGCTGAATCCGCCATCCGCGCCAGATGTTTTTCACGCAGGGCAAATCCCTCGTCGGGAGTCCACAGCAGGGTTTCGAACAACTCAAATTGAGGCGGCACTTCAGTCAGCACGCGGGCTTTGAGCAAGGCTTCACTGTATTCATCTGCGCTGGTTGAATCCCAAACGATCCCGCCGCCCACGCCGTACTCCGCGCTGCGGGGTTCCCTGTCAATGATTGCCGTGCGGATTGCCACATTGAACTGTGCTTTGCGGTTTGGTGAAATGTAACCGATGCTTCCTGTGTAAAGTTTTCGCGGCGTGGACTCTAACTCCGCGATGATATTCATTGTGCTGACTTTTGGTGCGCCCGTGATCGAAGCGCAGGGAAAGATCGCGGAAAAAATCTCAGTCAGCGACGCCTCGGTCTTTGCTTGCACAGTGGAGGTCATCTGGAAGAGGGTGGGGTACTTTTCGATGGTGAACAAATCAGGGACTTGGACACTGCCTGTTTGGGCAATCCGCCCCAGGTCGTTGCGGATCATGTCCACGATCATCACGTTTTCGGCGCGGTTCTTGATTGAGTCTTTTAACCATTTGGCTTGTTCATGGTCTTCAGCTGTCGTCCGTCCACGCTTGACTGTCCCCTTCATCGGGCGGCTGTAGATTCGGTTCCCATCTAGTTTGAAAAATAATTCAGGTGAAGCAGAACAAATTACGAAACGACCTGTGTCAATGTAAGCCGCGTACTTGTTTTGACTCTGCGCCAAATGTTGAAAGAACTCCCACGCTTCGCGCCCGCCACTGAACTCCGAGTTCAGCCGCATGGTGTAGTTGACCTGATACGTCCGCCCATGCGCGATGTGTTCTTTGACTTTTTCGATGGCGGCGTTGTAACTTTCGCGCTCCACGCTGGGACGCCAGTTTTGAGCTGTGAAACCTCGAAGGTCTTTAAAGACCTCCGAGGTTTGAAGAGACCGAGACTCAGGATACAATCCAAACCACAAGAGCGGAAAAGTTCCGTCGCTCAAAACGCGCAAAGCGTTATCGAAGGCGGGCGCGGCCTCGTAGCTGACGAATCCCGCCGCGTGCCAGCCTTGCTCCTCGACCAGCCGCTCGATTTCTTCCAGTGCGCCGCCCACTTGGTCCAGCTGTTCGGCGCAAATCACTTTTTGCGGGTTGGCAAAAACCAGCCACTCGTCACCATGTTTCAACAAGACTTCGTTTTCTCGAATCAAAACAGCCTCGCCATGAAAAAATTCCTCTCCATTTTACCCCGTTGGTTTCCCGCCCTGTTCTTAATGACAGTGATTTTTATCTTCTCATCCCAACCCGGCGATAACCTTCCCGATTTTCTAAATTGGGACTACGCTGTTAAAAAGGGTGGGCACGCTATTGGTTATGGCTTGCTTGCCCTCTCCTATCTTCACTTTTTCAACTACGATAAAAAGAGATACTGGCTTGCCTGGCTTCTGGCTGTCCTCTTCTCAGCAACGGACGAGTTCCATCAATCCTTCGTGCCGGGGCGCCATGCCTCCATGATTGACGTGCTGGTCTTTGATAATCTTGGCGCGGTGACAGGGTTATGGTTGTATTCTATGCTGTGGGGAAGAAAGTAATTGGAGATTGGCAATTGCCAATCTCCAATCTTCCAATTACCTTGTTACTCGAACTCAATATCGATTTCCTCGTCGTCCTTCCAGTCGTCCATCTTCTCGAACTCGATTTCCCCGAATAGCTCGTTTTGCACGGCGGAGATGCGATAGCGTTTAATCAACTCCAGCATCGCCAAAAATGTGACCACGATCTCGATGCGCGTGGCCTTCTCGGTGATCAGTCCGCTGAAAGTCATGCGCTGGATGCTGCGCATGGTCTTGGTGATGAACTCGATCTTCTCGCGGATGGTGATTCGTGGTGGGGCAATCACGGTGCCGAGCGCTTCCTTCTTTTTTCCTTTGGTGAAGGCTGATTCCGCAGCAGCGAGCAAGCCTTCGAGGGTCAGGTTGGAGAGGTCGAGTTTGGCTTCCACTTTGGGCGGAGGGGCAACCCGCAGGTAGGTCCGCAGGTTCTTTTCCTGGCGTTCCATCATCCAGCCTGCGATTTCCTTGTAGCGTTTGTACAAAATCAGCAGTTCGACCAGTTCCACGCCGGGGTCTTCTTCACCGGGTTCCCGTTCGACGGGGCGCGGCAACAGCGCTTCGGATTTGATCTGTACCAGTTTTGCGGCAATCACCAGAAACGACGAAATTTCATCGGGCTTCATTTGTTCCAGCCCGTGCAGGTACGAGAGATACTGGTCGGTGACTGCTGCTAGCGAAATGGCGGTGATGCTCAACTCGGCGCGTTCGATCAGGCTGAGCAAAAGATCGAGCGGACCCTCATAAACGGGGGTCTGCACCTTGTAGCCACTGATTTGATGTCCTAACAGGTTTTCCATGGCGCGCGAATTATACCAGTGTATAATTTCTGCTATGTCCAAGCTAACTCATCTCGATGAACAGGGACGCGCTCACATGGTTGATGTTGGCGCGAAACCCGATACCGAGCGCGTTGCGGTTGCTCGTGGCGAAGTCCACATGAAGAAGGAAACGTTCGACCTCATCCGCGCTGGGCAGATTAAAAAGGGCGATGTGCTGACCGTGGCGCAGGTGGCGGGAATCAGCGCGGCGAAACGCGCCTCGGAGTTGATTCCGCTCTGCCATCCGCTCTTTCTCTCGAAGGTGGATGTTGACCTCGCCCTCGACGAATCCATCCCCGGCGTGGTCATCACCGCCACTGCCAAGGTGACCGGCAAAACCGGCGTGGAGATGGAAGCCCTGACCGCTGTTTCTGTGGCCGCATTGACGGTGTATGACATGGCGAAAGCCGCCGAGAAAACCATGCGGATTCAAAACATCCGCCTCATCGAAAAGCATGGTGGACGATCGGGAGATGTAATCAACGTTGAACGTTAAACGTTTTGGAGAATCATGAACCGAATCAAAATTTTATTCTTTGCCACCTTGCGTGAACGCGCGGGAGTCAAATCCCTCGAACTTGATATTCCGCTCGACATGACTGTCGAAGGACTCAAGGAGAAGTTATCCACCGACTATCCAAACCTCAAGGCGTCCATGCATGCGGTGATTCTCACCGTCAATCGCGAGTACACTTTCGAAGAAACAGTCATCCCTCCCAACGCGGAGATCGGCTTATTCCCGCCTGTCAGCGGTGGATGACCTTCAACCCTATGCAACCCAACCCGCCCACCATTTTCTCCATCACCGAATCCGAACTTGACCTGAACGACCTGCTGGCGCAGGTCACTTTGACCTCCACCGGTGCGGCGGCGATCTTTGCCGGTATGGTGCGTGGCGAAACCACACGTGGCGATGCTCGCCAGACTGAATACCTTGAATACGAATCCTACGTCCCGATGGCGGAAGCCAAAATGAAGCAGGTTGCAGATGAGATTCGTGAACGCTGGCCGGTTGTCGAAGGTATTGCCATTGTCCAGCGCATTGGCAGGCTATATCCCAAAACGCCGACGGTTCTTATTGTCTGTACGGCCGGCCACCGTGATACGGGTGTCTTCGACGCGGCGCGCTATGGCATCGACCGCCTCAAGGAGATCGTGCCTGTCTGGAAAAAGGAAGTCGGCCCCGGCGGCGAAGAGTGGGTGGAGGGGGGGTATATCCCCAAGGCGGGCGAGTAGGACCCCGTCACGTTTTTTGCATTTCAGGGTTTACCAAGTAGCAGTCACTCTACAAGTGACTGCTACTTTTATTAAAAGCATTGTTGGAGGAAAAATGCAGGAACGCATTGTCATTACCGGCATGGGGACGGTCAACCCGCTGGGGCTGAATGTCGCAGAGTCATGGAATAACGCTGTTGCTGGTAAATCCGGGGTCTCTCCCATTACTCTTTTTGATTCGCGCGCAGCCAACTTGAATGTCCACATCGCTGCCGAGGTCAAGAACTTCAAACCGGAAGATTTTATGGATATAAAGGAATCGAGGCGGCGTGACCGCTTCGAGCAATTTACAATTGCATCTGCGCGGCAGGCTTTGGAGCAATCCCATTTGCAAATTACCGAAGCAAACGCCGGACGTATTGGCGTCATCATCTCATCAGCCATTGGCGGGTTGCAATCGCTTCAGGAAGCCATCCTGACGAATTACACCGAGGGCCCGCGCCGGGTGACGCCGTTTCTGATTCCCATGCTGATGGCGAACGGTGGAGCGGGGATGACTGCCATCGAGTTTGGCATCAAGGGACCTTGCTTTTCCGTCGCTTCAGCTTGCGCCTCCGGTGCGGACGGAATCGGTACTGCCTTGATGATGCTTCGTACCGGCATGATCGATGCCGCTCTGACCGGCGCCTCGGAAGCCACCATTACCTCTACCGGTGTGGCCGCATTTGACCGTGTTGGCGCGATGTCGCGTCAGAATGAAAATTATTCGCTGGTGCCGAAGCCCTTCGACAAAAATCGTGATGGACTGGTAATGGGGGAAGGCGCGGCAGTTCTTGTTTTGGAACGCGAATCCGATGCGAGGGCGCGCGGTGCAAACATTCTAGCGGAACTGGCTGGTTACGGCGCGACCGCCGACGCTTACCACGTCACGGCTCCGGAGGAGAATGGACAAGGTGGCACGGCCGCGATCCGCATGGCGCTGACTTCGGCAAGGGCAAATATCGATGAGGTGGGTTACATCAATGCGCATGGCACGGGTACTTCACTCAACGACCAGGCCGAGACTCGCGCCGTCAAGGCCGCATTTAGTGACCTGGCTTACAAAATCCCGATCTCCTCCACCAAATCCATGACCGGGCACATGATGGGTGCAACCGGCGCGCTGGAGGTCATTTTCTGTGTGCAGTCCCTCCGTGAGGGTGTTTTGCCCCCGACCATTCACTACGAAACTCCCGACCCCGAATGCGACCTGGATTACATTCCGAACCAGGCACGCGAGACGAATATCTCGCTTGCCATCAGCAATGCCTTCGGATTTGGTGGACATAACGCGGTGCTGGCAATTCGAAAATACGTGTAAAGTCGCTCTTGTATAATCAAAAGATGCGTGCTATACTCCGCACTCGCGTTTGGATAAAATAACAACAGTAAGGTAAGGAAGAGCGACAATGACAGACTTTATTAAAGCCGTCGAGGCTAAACCCAATGAGAAAATTCCACAGTTGAATCCCGGCGATACAGTGAGCGTGCACGTCAAAATCAAAGAAGGCGACCGCGAGCGTATCCAGGAATTCAAGGGAATTGTGATCCGCCTCCGCAAGGGCGGCAACGATGCATCCGTGACTGTCCGTCGCATGGCCGCCAACGGCATCGGCGTGGAGCGCACCTTCCTGCTCCGCTCACCGCGCATCGACAAGGTCGCCGTCGAGCGCCACGGCAAGGTCCGCCGCGCACAACTGTACTTCATGCGCGAACGCACCGGCAAGGGTGCGCGTCTCAAGCAAAAGTTTGACTAATTATCGACTACTGACAGGGTTCTGGAAAGACCCTAAAGGTCTTCAAAGCCTTTAGGGTCTTTTTATTTTGGAGGTTTTCATGCCCAAGCCTTTGATTGGCATTACCACCCGCAATGGCAAAGACCCGGACGGACATCCGACCACCGCGCTTCAACATACTTATACCAACGCTATCGTCCAGGCGGGCGGGCTTCCCGTCCTCATCCCTTCGATGTTGTCCGAGGAGGATTTTCTCGCTTTGTACTCCCACATCAGGGGGATTCTGTTTACTGGCGGCGGGGATGTCTCTTTGGATTTCTTCCCCGGTGTCGACCATCCGCGCATCGGCGAGGTGGATAGTCCACGCGATGTAACCGAAATCAATTTGATGCGCGCGGCAGTCAATGACGGCAAGCCCATTCTGGGGATTTGTCGCGGCGTGCAAGTGATGAACATTGCTTTGGGCGGCACGCTCTACACTCATATCCATGATCAATTGCCTGGGGCGCTGGATCATGCCTACCCCGGAGACTTGCGCCGGGTGCTGGTTCACCCTGTCAACGTGGACGAATCCTCCCGCTCTGCCGAGATATTTGGCGAGACCCTTTTGCAGGTCAATAGCCTCCACCATCAAGGTGTGAAAGACCTTGCATCGGGTTTGCGCGCTGCCGGTCATGCCCCGGATGGGCTTGTAGAAGTTGTTGAACTTCCGGATCATCCCTATGCGGTGGCAGTGCAATGGCATCCTGAATGGCTGACAGATCAACCTGCCGCGCGCAGGTTGTTCAAGTCCTTTGTGGATGCGGTAGAAAAATTGTAGTTTTCAATCAGCAATTGCATTTTTCCATGCATTCTACAACTTCACCCATCGGCGTGTTTGACTCTGGAGTAGGTGGGCTATCTGTTTTGCGGGCGCTGCGCGTGCTGATGCCGGAAGAGTCGGTTATCTATTTCGGTGATCAGGGGCACGTGCCATATGGTCCGCGCTCGATGGAGCAAATACAAAACTTCTCAGAAGGGATTGCAAAATTTTTGCTTGATCGTGGCGTCAAGTTGATCGTTGTTGCCTGTAACACAGCCTCCGCAGCCGCATTAACTTTCCTGCGTGAAAGATTTCCCGCCGTTTCTTTTGTCGGCATGGAGCCTGCGGTGAAGCCTGCGGCAGAAATAACGAAAACAGGCAGGGTGGGTGTGTTGGCTACACCTGCCACGTTTCAGGGCGCGTTGTACGCCTCGGTAGTGGAACGGTTTGCAAATGGCGTTGAGTTGTTGCAGCATACTTGCCCGGGTTTGGTCAGTCAAATCGAAAGAGGAGAACTGGATTCCGCAGAGACTCGCGCCATTTTGGAGAGTGCTCTTCACCCCATGTTGAAAAAAGAAATAGACACCGTCGTGCTGGGGTGTACGCATTATCCTTTTGTTATTCCGCTGATTCAGCAGATTGTGGGGGAGGGAGTCCGGGTGATTGATCCGGCTCCGGCGGTGGCGAAGCAAGCCAAACGTCTGCTGGAGATGGCTGGGACGAAGAATCAGGATCGGAAGCGGGCGTCCATCCGCTTTTTTACATCGGGCAATCCATTCGAGATGAAATCCTTGTTGCCCGTTCTATTGGGTGAAAATGGGGAAGTCGAATCGGTAACCTGGGCGAACGGCTGTGAGATTGGGTAAAAGGACTTCGGAAATTTCAAGGATTTCCGAAGTCTGCTTTATGCCTTGAATTCAGCCTGAACCACCTCGATATTTGCCGCCTTCAAAAAATTCATCGCATTTTCATCGGCGCGATAGGCCGCGCTGTAAACAATGCGCGCAACGCCGGCGTTGATCAGCGCCTTGGTGCAGTTGATGCAGGGCAGGTGGGTGACGTAACAGGTTGCGCCCTTGGTGGATACGCCATGCAACGCCGCCTGAATGATGGCGTTGGTCTCGGCATGAATGGTGCGCGCGCAGTGACCGTCCACCATCAAGTGACCAATCTCGTCGCAGTGGGCTTGCCCGGCGGGGGAGCCGTTGAAGCCGGTGGTGAGGATGCGTTTGTCCATAACCAGCACACAGCCCACGAAGGCGCGGTCACAAGTACTGCGTTCGGATACTGCGTAGGCTATCTTCATGAAATAGGAATCCCAGTCAGGGCGCATGGTAAACCTCCAAAGATATAATGCGTCCCATTCTACCTGTGGAGTTCCACTTCGGGGTAGCTTTTTACGCGGACAGGGGTTTTAATTGGGGAGGAGTTTAATATCATGTCTGACAAACCTTTATCGATACCGTTCTATGATCGTCCAAATGTGGAAAAATATGTTATCCCAATCGGACCCGGCGTACCGCTCGGCTTGGAGGCTGTTACCAACTCCCGGCTTGGAATCGGCGGAGTATATGGTTCATGGGGACAGAGCTACGATAATGCCAATCTGCCGGCGCTCGTGGGGGAACGTATCGGACACAATTTGGAGTCTGAGGATGTGTTGAACCTTTCCGAGTTGGGATTTGATTTTCGCCAGCATGTTCCAACGTTAAGCCCTGCCGATCATTTGCAACTGGAATTGGAGATCGGGACACAGTTGCTTAAACGTGCTTTGCAAACCTGCGGATGGAACGCTTCCAATGTAGATGGGGTGCTGATTGGCATTAGCGGGCCTGTCTCTACCGATTACGTTTCCCGGATTTCACAAATGGCAGGCATTCCCGAATCGGCGTTGAAGGTCAGCGTGCACAAGGCCTGTGATGGTTCGATGGGCGCCCTACACCTTGTCTTGAACCCAGAACTCTCGCGTCCCGGTCAGTTGAACATTGCTGAGCGCCTGCGCGGAAAAAAAGTCCTGGTTGGAGGCATCGAAGGTTTGAGCCGTTTTGTCAGCGGCGCAACTGACAAGAACGCCCTGCAATTGTTTGGCAATGGCATGGGTGTGATCGGCGTGGTGCCTGGCGAGACAATGAAACTGCTGGTAGGAAGGACTTTCGAGAATTATGATGAGGAAGGCCTGTTGGCAGTTCGCATGTCTTATCCGCATTCGCGGTTGATGGGCGCATCCGGTTCGATGATCGATATCGTGCAGGATGACGAGAATACCATTCGCATCGCCGGGTTGATGAACGAACCGAAAAACGGCGAGTCGATTGAAATGGCCGGACTGATGGGAATGGTCAAGCTGTTTGTCCGCTCTGGTGTGCAAGTGGTGGAGGATGTATATCGCGAGTATCAGTCTTTGATGGAAAAACTTGGTCAGTCGGGCAAATCCATTACGCTGGGTATTGTGCACCACGCTAACTACAAGATCAATGCTTTGAAGGCAAAGCATCTTTCGAAGCTCGGTATCGAATTTCCCATGCCATGGTTGTTGAATGATTTTGGGAATGTCAGCGCCGCTTCGAACATCATTGCCTTCCTGCGAAAACTGCCGGAGATCAACCTGGGCGACCATATTCTGTTCGACGGTTTCGGCGCGGGAACATATTACGATGTGATGGCGGTTTCAATGGGGGAGTAAGTTGACGGCAAATCCAAATCAAAAACGCGCCCCGATTTTTCGGGGCGCGTGCGCGTTATCTTTTACTCTACGGTCACACTCTTGGCGAGGTTGCGGGGTTGGTCAACATCCAGTCCGCGGATGGTGGCGATGTGATACGCCAGCATTTGTAATGGCAGGACAGTGATGACCGGCGAGAGCATCCACGGGGCTTCGGGAACCCACAACACATGGTCAGCCATGCCGGAGATGAGTTCATCACCTTCCGTGGCTACAGCGATCACAAGTCCATTGCGCGCCTTTGCCTGCTGAATTTGCGAGATCATCTTCTCGTGCCAGGGGTCTTTGGGAGCGATGCACAGTACGGGCATTTCCTCGTCGATGAGGGCGATGGGTCCGTGCTTCATTTCGCCAGCAGGGTAGCCCTCGGCGTGGATGTAGGAAATTTCCTTGAGTTTGAGCGCTCCTTCGTAGGCGATGGGCATGTTGATTCCGCGCCCAAGATAGAGACAGCCTGCGATGTCTTTCAGCGTATATGCTACTTTCTCGATTTCGGGTTCGGTGTCGAGCACACGCCCGGCCAGGTCTGGGATTAGCCTGAGATCGGCAACCAACTCGCGGCGGGTTTTGTCGTCGATGACGCCGCGCAGGTCGGCGAGCAGAATCGCCAGCATGTATTGGTCAACCAAAGGCGCGGTAAAAGCCTTGGTCGAGGCAACGCCAATCTCAGGCCCGGTTTGCATGGCAATGGTTCCGTTGGCGGTACGCATCGCTTGTGAGCCAATCGCGTTGACAATACTCCAGACGATGCCGCCCTTGCGACGCCCTTCTTCCATGGCGGCAAGGGTATCAGCGGTTTCGCCCGATTGCGAGATGGCAAGCACGACGGTGTTTTCGTTGATGATCGGGTCGCTGTAACGGAACTCGGAGCCGATGACCACTTCGACGGGGATGCGGGCGATTTTTTCGATCAGACTCTTGCCGACCATGCCCGCGTATGCCGCCGTGCCGCAGGCGGTGATGTAAATGCGCTGAATTTTCTTCGCCAATTCAGGGGTGAGTTTCAGGTCGGGCAGGCGGATGCGCCCCTCTTTGAAGTCCACGCGCCCGGCGAGGGTGTCGGTAAGGGCGCGTACCTGCTCGTGGATTTCCTTCTGCATGAAGTGGCGATACTCGCCCTTTTCAGCAGAGACGGCATCCCAGGCGATGGTGTGAATTTCAGGTTTGACCTCTTTGCCGTCCAATGTTTCGATGCGGACACCCTCGCGGGTAACGATTGCCATCTGCCGCGATTCCAAAAAGATGACCCTGCGGGTGTGATCCAGAATGGCGGGGATGTCCGATGCAATGAAGTTTTCGCCTTCGCCCAAACCGATGACCACGCCGCCCGCATTGCCGATTCTGGCGGTGACGATTTTATCGGGTTCATCAGCCGACATCAACACAACCACGTTTGCGCCTTCGATCTTCTGGAAGGTGCGCCGCGCCGCGTCGACAAATCCGCCGTCGGTGTTCGCTGCCTTGAAATGTTCGGCAAGGTGGACGATGGTTTCAGTGTCTGTTTCCGAGTGGAAGTTCACACCTTCGCTGGTCAGTTCGTCCTTGATTTCGAGGAAGTTTTCGACAATGCCGTTGTGAACGACCACCACCCGTCCCGTATTGCCAACGTGGGGATGGGCATTGCGGGCGGATGGCGCGCCGTGCGTTGCCCAGCGTGTGTGACCAATACCCGGCGCGCCGGTCAATGGGGATTTGGCAACCAGGTCAACCAATTGAGACAACTTGCCCGCGTCACGCCTGACTTCGATCTTGTCGCTGTTGATGACAGCCACGCCGGCCGAATCATAGCCGCGGTATTCGAGCCTTTTCAGTCCGTTGAGAATGATGGACACCGCGTCACGCGGGCCAACATATCCGACGATTCCACACATGGGGGAGTCCTCCGAAGTTTAGAAATTAGATGATTAGAGATTAGATGATTAGAGATTAGATAGGTAGTGATTAGTGTTTTGGCTATTCACTATTCTCTGCTCTCTATTCTCTATTCTCTCTTATTTTCGCCATCCCACGCCCTTTGTCCTTGCAGTTACCCGCAGGTGTTGGGGGCGGAGTTATCTTTTGGAGGGAAAGATGTGACGGGTATGGCATACCCGGAGGGCTTCCGCTGATCGTTCGATTTTTTGACTTTACCCCTGCCCTCTCCTAAAAGGAGAAGGAAAAGGTCATTAACTCCATTTCGCAATGGAGAACCCTCATCCTCGTCAACCCCGCGATATGCGGGGTCCATGCGCTGTCTTTCCCGTGTTTTTTTTCGTGTGCCTCCTTTCTTTTCGATGAGCGTGATTATACTGTAAAAAGGCATGTCGGCTTTTGTTACGGAACGCTGTAACTTTGCAGTTCAGTCGTGGTGGAAAACGCCTCGTTGCCGAAGTCCCCGTTTTCCACAGACTTGACATACCCAACACCGGGTGCATACCAGGTGATGGTTGTTGCATTGAACTTGATCGGAGTTGGCAATCCTGCGAAAGTTGTGGTGATTTCGACCGTCGAATTTGACTGGAGTTTGAACGTTTCAAAGGTGCCTGCCGGGACGGTGATGATTTCCTTTCCAATTTCCCGGGTAATCACAGAATATGTGCCTCTGGCCGGAGCCTGCGGGTCATCCGGCATGACTACGATTCCTTCCAGTGACATGCCATATTCCCATTGTGTGCCCTCTTTGATTATTCGGGGCAGGTTGATTCCTGTGACCTCCAGGGCAGTCAAACCGGCTGTCATGTGTTGAACCGAAATGCCGACCGCGGTCCCGCCGCCGGGTTGAAGCGCCTTTAGACCGTCCGGCTCGCATGACCACTCCTGGGTATTGGTAAAATCAGAAAATTCTGTGGCAAGGACGAAACCATCCGCGCTTGTTTCCGTGACCGAATTGACGTAGGTGAATGAGCCAATGGACCCGCCTGTGGCGGTATATCTCCATGCTGCCCCTTGTTTGATTGGATACAGATCATTGGCACACGTTTCGCTGGCGATTGCAGACAGACCCATCGGGGTTTGAAGGACGGGCAGAACGATGTCTGAATTGTTGGTGACGTTTGTGCCGCAAGCCGTCGTAAGGAACAGCATGGCCGCCAGCATCGCAAGCGCGCGTCGAAACTTATGGGACATTATATTCTCCTGATTGCAACTACGACCACTTCGGCAGTGAAATGGTGAACTTGCTGCCCTTCCCGACTTCACTTTCAAGGTCGATCATTCCCTGATGTTGTTGAATCACTTGGCGCGTAATGGAAAGTCCAATTCCCAATCCCCTGAAGAATTGATTCTCATTTCTATCGATATGGAAAAACCTGTCGAAGATGCGCGGGCGGATCTCGGGAGAGATGCCAATCCCATGGTCCTCGACCGAAACACGAACATGGTCTCCCTGCTCGTTGTACCGGATTTCCACTTCGCTGTTTGCGGGACTGAATTTTATGGCATTATCCACCAGGGCGGTGATTGCGCGTTCGAGCGACTGGGCATCTCCTCGTATTTTGTTTATGCCGCGATCCCCCCTGACTTTAAGGCTGATTTGCCGGGATTTTGCCTTGGCTTCATTCTTGGCAGCCGCCTCGTTCACCACTTCGATGATATTTACCGGCTGAAACTCCGGGAGGACCAGGTCCATCTCCTGCAGGAAAAGCAGGTCATTGACCAGCGTGGTGATCTGATCCAGGTTGCGGACGACGGTTTCGATGGTGGCATTGAGTTGAGAACCAGAGAACATCCCCTTTTGGATTGCGTGGAGGTATCCGCCTGCAACCATGAGCGGAGTGCGCAATTCGTGCGCCACGCTGGACAGAAACTCGTGCCGCACAAGGTCCTGTTCGGCAAGTTTTTGATAGGCATCCGCCAACTCGGCAGCGCGCATTCGCAGGTCTTCGATTGCCATCTGGTCATTTTGGCGCAGGCGACGACTGATCTCGTGGACCATGGCCATGGCAACGCTCGGACTGTGTTTCAGCACGCGATTGAATCCGTCTTTGTCGATTTCGAGCACGATCACATTGGTTTTGGATTTAACAGTTGCGGCTCGTGGCGCATTATGGATCAGCGCCATCTCCCCAAAAAAATCCCCGGCGTTCAGCGACTTCAACAGCCGAACCTCCGAATTGTTGATGGTCTTTGTGACTTCGAATTCGCCTTCGAGAATCATGTAAAAAACATATTCCAGCGCGTGTTCCTTGCAGATCACGGTTTCAGGCGGATATGTCCGAATACGGCTGTTGACGATGATCTCCTGAACCTCTTCGGGCTTGATGCCCGGAAATGCGCGCGGGATGATTTTTGCTGGGGTTCGTATGGTTGTCATAATACCTTTTTGCCTGATATTGCAGTTCCTGCGGGATATGAACTTTTTTCGATTGTAGCAAAAAAAGACCCTGCCGGGCAACATTTCATATGTTGCATTTTCAATACATCTGATTCCGCGGCAAGCCCGCCGGGCGGGAGGATTTTTAAACCAAAATGGTTGCAATCTCTTTTTCGGCGGGTATAATTAACCCGTACGCCGCCATTTCTTTGCGCGCCGCAGTTCATGCCAAAGGATTTACATGCGATTATGTTGATTTTTGCACGGATATTCACGGTTCGGGCGTCCATTTGTGTGGGGGAATTTCTTCAAATCGGAGCGGCAGGTTGGCTCCAGTTTTTTCGGTATCATGGTATTTAAAGTCATCGCGGAATTAATTCCGCGAGTCCGTCCCTGTGATTTTAGTCAACCAATGCTCGAGCGCCCTCCCGGTGTCGGGATCGGCGGCTTAAGCGCCAAAGAGGAGATTCATGAAACTGTTTTTTGCCACCGATGTGCACGGGTCCGAAATTTGCTGGAAGAAATTCATCAGCGCTGGAAAATTCTACGAAGCGGATATCCTGATTCTGGGCGGTGACATGACTGGTAAGGCCATTGTGCCGATCATTGCCCAAGGAGGAGGAAAGTATAAGGTCACTTTACTCGAACAGGAGTCCATCTTGGACGGGAAGGAGGAAGCGGACAAGATGGCGGCGACCATCCAGAACCGCGGTTACTATCCCTACCTGACGACTCCCGATGAGGTGGCGGAGATTTCTTCAACACCGGGTAAATCCGATGAACTCTTCCTTGTGCAGGTTCTGAAAACCCTCGAACGTTGGATGGAATACGCCGACCAGAAGCTGGCCGGTACTGGAATCCGCTGTTACGTCTGCCCCGGCAATGACGATGTGTTTGAAGTCGATGCCACCATTGCCGCATCCAAACTGGTGCGAAGCGTGGAAGGAGAGGTAATCGAACTGGATGAACATCACGAGATGGTCAGTTCCGGGTGGTCGAACCCAACCCCGTGGGATACCCATCGCGAAGAGCCTGAGGAAGCGTTGCTAACGCGGCTCGAGGCGGTCATTGCCATGGCAAAGAATCCGGCGAATGCCGTTTTCAACTTCCATGCGCCGCCCTATGGCAGCGGACTCGACGAAGCGCCCGAACTCACCAAAGACCTGCGTCCCGCTTATGCCGGGCGTTCCCTCATCCCTGTGGGCAGCAAGTCGGTGCTGGCCATGATGGACAAATATCAACCGCTGTTGGGACTGCACGGTCATATTCACGAAGGGAAGGGGACTCGCAAATACAAGAAGACCCTGTGCGTCAACCCTGGCAGCATGTATGAACAGGGCATGTTACACGGCGCAATCGTTGACCTTTTGCCGCAAAAAGTCGGCAATTACGTTTTGACCACGGGATGACCCGCGGGACTGGATAAAGGAAAGGAGGCTGCCTATCGAAGAAAACTGGCCGGTATCGAAAGTTTGTCAACAGACTCGATTGAAGGTTATTCCATTTGCCTCTCTTTCCACGGGAGGCGGACAAAATATACAAAGGAGATCCCGATGAGTAGTGAAGTCTCTTTGTTCGTTCGCAAGGCAAGCGGGCTGGTAAGAGCATGGTCGGTATTCGATGCGTTCATCTACGCCACGTTCTCCATCAACCTGATTACCCTGGGTTTGTTCATTTTTTCATACTGCTGGTACTTTGGCGGCAGTCTGGGGACGGCAATTGTAGTCGGCGGTTTTTTCACCATTTTCGAGGTGATTGTGTACGCCAGCCTGATTTCCGCCATGCCCCGCGCGGGCGGCGACTACGTCTGGCAGAGCCGCATTCTCGGACGCGGCGTGGGGTTTCTGCTCAGCATCACCGGCTGGTGGTTTATTCTTTGGCTCTGGGTTCCGCTCTATGGTCAAATCCTGACCTATGAATTCCTGACTCCCATGGCTGCCCTGCTCGGCGCTCCCGAAACCGCCCTTTGGTTCACCGGCACCAGCGAAGGACTGCTGGTCGGCATGTTGGCTGTCTGTGCCATTGTGTTCATTTATATCGCCATCGGCATGAAGTGGTATGCGCGCGTGCAAAAAGCCTGCTTCTACATGGGAATGCTCGGACTTTTGATCGTCTTCGGTTTGTTGCTGTTCGGAGACAAGGACGCCTTCATCGCCGGGTTGAACGCAAACCTGCCATTGGTCTACGGTTTGCCACAAATGGATTATTATGCCGCCACCATCGCGGCTGGACAAGCCGCCGGCGCCACATTTGGTTCCTTCGGCACGATTGCATTGGGCGCATCCATGGCGATGGTGCCGATGATGACCTTCTTCAACCTATGGCCTAACTGGGGTTCCACACTCTACGGCGAAGTCCGCGGCGCTTCGGATTACAAGCGCAATTTCTGGGGCATGGCATCGGCGATTATTGTCACCGCTGTGCTGGGGCTGATTTTCTTGGGGCTGATTAACAAGACCATGGGCTGGGACTTCTACATCAACGCCAACGGGGCTTTCTGGAGCAATGTTTTCTATGGCACGGAAGTTCCCATTCCCGTCTGGCCCTATCCGGTGCAGTTTGCCAGTTTCCTGACTGAAAGCCGCGCCCTGCAAATCCTGATCATCTTCTTGGTTGGGATGTGGTGGTTTGGCTGGTCCGGGACGGTATTTCTTTCGTCGACCCGCGTGATCTTCGCCGCCGCCCTCGACCGTATGTTGCCCGAATGGGTCTCCAAGATTCAGCCGGGAACCAAGACCCCGGTCAACGCGCTGTTGTTGATGGTGATTCCATCCATCTTGATTTCCTACCTCTACGCCTACGACATTTTGAGCTTTAAATCCGTTGTTCTTGACGCGACGCTGGTCATCGCCGTCACCTTCTTCGGCACCACATTGGCGGCAATCCTGCTTCCGTGGCGGCAGAAGGAGGTCTTTGACGGTTCGCCGATTGCCAAGTACATGCTGCCCTCCTGGCTAGGCTGGGTGGTGACGGCGCTCTTTGCCGTTGCCTCGGCGTATCTGGTCTACTTGATGTACGCCTACGCCGGACAGGTCTTTGGCGCTTGGGGCGAACAGACCGGACTCACGCAGGCGATGATTGTAATTATCTCGCTATTGAGCCTGTTCAACGTGGGTTTGTTGGGCTATGTCGTTTACTTTGTCGGGAAGAAGGTGCTTGCCGGCGAAAAACTGCCGCTGATGGTCGGGGCTGGACTGGTCTTCTTCGCCTTCCTCGACTGGCTGTTGGTGGAATGGTTCTGGGATCCGGGCTACCTGTACGGTATCGGCTGGCAGAACAGCACCTCGATGTTGTTCATGATCATCATGTATGTGCTGGCTGCCGCGATTTACTTTGGCTTCAGCGCCTACCGCAGGAGTCAGGGTATCGATGTGGACAAGGTCTACAAGGAAATCCCGGTTGAATAGGTTTTGATGGTTGCATGAATCTCCTCCCCTCAGAAATGAGGGGAGGAAGAAAGTCAAATGAAGAAACGAATTCGTCTTTTTTTTGCCGTTCTCATTCTTTCGATCTCGATTGCTTTACTGATCTGGGGGTATGCGCCGAACCCGCGTGAGATTCGCATCCAGCCGATTGCACCGGCTGAGATGCAACTGCCGATGCCATGAAATCCCCGAACTTTCTTGCACACTATGCGTTAGCCGTTTTTATACTGACGCTTGTTTTGATGGGTATTGGCTGTGTTTCGATGAGCGGAGCAAGTCAGGGGCCGGAAGCAGCGGTTCCAGCCGCGCCGACCAGCCTTGCTCCAGGAGCGGGTGAGGAGGTTTCTCCAACCCAGCCTCCCGTGCCGCCTGCCATTCTTGAGACCCGCCGCCTGACTTTGGAATTCCCCGCCAAAATGCGCGCCAGTGTAGAATCGGACATCGTCCGCCTGACGTTGGAATTGGATGATCTGGGTAATATCACACCGACGGCGCAAATCGAAGGCAATACGGTGGTGGGGGAGACGATTCAAATTCCTGATTTGTACGAAACGCACAATGTCACCGCCGAGGCCAAACTGGACTTGGCTGGAATGGAGATTCAGCCTGCCGAGTCGATCTACGAACCGCTCAAGAAGGGACAGTCCGTCACGTTCTATTGGAGCATCCGTCCGCAGGAAACGGGGTTGTATCGTGGGACGGTCTGGCTGCATCTAAATTTTGTGAATAAATCCACTGGAGAGGAAGACCGAATTGCCGTATCCGCCCAGATCATCGAGATTCAGGCGGTAGATTTCTTCGGGTTGCCAGTCAATCTGGCGCGGACGACCGGGGTAGTCGGATCAGTTGTCGGCGGAGTGATTGGGTTCCCATTCCTCGAGGATATTCTCAAGTTTCTATTCAAAAGGAAATCGAATAAACGTAAATAAGGCCGCCTGATTGAATATATGACAAAAATCACCCAAAAAATAGACAAGCAGTCATGAGAGGTCATTTATCCTCTATGGTACAATTTTCCTGCTTGTACCGCGTGTCACGTTTATATGGTGACTGCGGTATTTTAGCCATTTCACTACGGAGCATGTAAATGAACGAGTGGATTTACGTTGGTTTGTTCTTTATTGTTGGCTTGATCATCCCGGTGGGGGCCATTGGGGTCGCTCTGATTTTGGGACCCAAGAAATCCAACCCCGTCAAGCGCGAAACCTACGAATGCGGCATCGAACCGGTCGGCGAAGGCTGGGTGCAGTTCAAGGCCCAATATTATATTTTTGCCCTGGTTTTTCTGGTGTTCGATGTTGAAACCGTTTTCCTCTTCCCCTGGGCTGTCAAGTTAGGGCAGTTGGGATTGTTTGCCGTGGTCGAGGGCATCATTTTCATCCTCATCCTCATCGCCGGGCTTGTTTACACTTGGCGCAAAGGAATGCTGGAATGGGTGTAATTTAGAACAATAACATAAAAGGCTGAATGGAATCCATCCTTTCAGCCTTTTCTTTGTGTAAACCGTGGGCGGGTTTCGTCAAGACCCGCTTTGCAGACAGGAGTGATTTATGAATTTTTGGAATGACCCTCTGAAAGTAGCCGCAGACTGGTTGACCGGTATTTTTGTCGGCTGGGGCATGAACGAGGTTGTTGCTCATGTACTGGTGGTGTTCCTCGGTGTTTTTGTCCTGATTATGATCCTGATGGTGATCGACATTTTCCTTGTGTGGATCGAACGCAAGGTGGTGGCGCGCTTCCAGGATCGCATCGGACCGAACCGGCTGGGACCCTTCGGCTTGATCCAGCCCTTCGCGGATATCATCAAGCTCATGATCAAAGAAGACACCACGCCTGCTGGCGCGGACAAGGTTGTTTATAACCTTGCGCCGATGCTTTCGATGATGTCGGTGTTGATCTTGTGGGCGGTGGTGCCGCTCGCGCCTGTCATGACCGGTGTGGATTTGAACACCGGACTGCTGTTCATCATCGCCGCGGGTTCGATTGGAACGCTGTCCGTCATCATGGGCGGCTGGTCGTCGAACAACAAGTTCTCGGTCATCGGCGCGTTCCGCCAGGTGGCGGTGATGGTTTCCTTTGAAGTGCCAATGCTGGCTGTGATGCTCATTCCGACCATCTTCACGGGTTCGATGGGTGTGAATGCCATCATCCAAAGTCAGGACATCTGGTATGTGTTCCTTGCGCCTCTGGCGGCGGTGATCTTCATGATTGCCGCAATCGCCGAGTTGGGACGTTCCCCGTTCGACCTTTCCGAAGGAGAATCGGAATTGGTCTCCGGCTTCAACATTGAATATTCGGGTATGAAGTTTGGTATGTTCTATGCGGGCGAACTCCTGCATGCCTTTACCTTCGGTGGCTTCTGGGGCATTCTGTTCTTTGGAGGCTACCGTTTCTTCGGATTGGAACAGGTCAGTTTCATCTTCGCCATTCTCATCCTGCTTGCCAAGGCGTTGATCGGCTACTGGATCATCATGTGGGTCAAGTACACCATGATGCGCATCCGCATCGACCACATGCT
>DAOUAS010000153.1:0-4267 GCA_034433295.1 Anaerolineales bacterium
TGGGACCATGCAAAACCTTCATGATTCCCTTCAGGATATAGGCACCGGTAAAGAGCAGACCAAGCATGGAAATGGCGGTGTAGACCGTCAGCACGGGATACGCGCCCCGAACGATCATGAACTCGGAGACGAAGCCGTTGAGTCCGGGCAAACCAAGCGACGCCATGCTCATGAAGATGAGGATGCCGCCGTAGACGGGAACCAGCGGGAATAAACCACCGAAGTCTTCGAGGTTGCGGGTGTGCGCGCGTTCGTAGATCACACCGACGAGGAAGAACATGCCAGCCGCCGACAAGCCGTGATTGAACATCTGCAAGACCGCGCCGTTCATGGCGATGTGGGCGTCGGCTGTGCCAGCCGCCAGTCCAGCCGCGGCAATGCCGAGGACGACAAATCCCATGTGGTTGACGGAGGAGTAGGCGACGAGGCGTTTGAAGTCGGTCTGTCCGAACGAACCGAACGCGCCAAAGACAATTGCCGCCACCGCCAGGAAAGCCAGCGCACCCGCAAAGATTTTCGCTTCATACGGGTAGAGCGGCAGCACAAGACGGATGAAACCGTATGCGCCGAGTTTGAGCAGGACGCCAGCCAGGATCATCGAGCCGGCGGTTGGGGCCTCGGTGTGGGCGTCGGGCAACCATGTGTGGAACGGCCACAGGGGAACTTTGACGGCAAAGGCAATCGTGAACGCCCAGAAGGCAATGGTCTTGACCGTACTCACAGACATGCCGAGGAGCGAGCCAGAGTCCAGCGCATTCCAACGTGCATAAAGTTCAACGAGGTCGTAGGTCCCGAAGAGGACGCCGAGCAACTGCACTGCCAGCAGCAAGCCAAGCGAACCGCCCATGGTGTAGATCATGAACTTGAGCGAGGCATAGTTGCGGTTGGCGCTCCCCCACTGGTTAATGAGGAAGTACATCGGGACAAGACCGATCTCCCAGAAGACGAAGAAGATCAACAGGTCGAGCGACATGAACACGCCCAACATGCCCGTTTCGAGGAACAGGAAGAGCATCATGTACGGCTTGACGCGGTCTGTCACGCTGAACGAAGCCAGGATGGCAAGCGGTGTGAGCAGGGTGGTCAACAAGACCATCGAGAGGGAAATGCCGTCCACGCCGAGGTGCAGGGAGGAATTAAGCGCCTCATACCAAGGATAGATTTCCTGGAATTGGAAACCTTCGACATTCGGGTCGAAACCAGCCCAGAGGACGAGGGTCAGGACGAAGGGAATCAGGCTGGCAGAGAAAGCGAACCAGCGCAGGAGTTTCGTCTCGCCGCCCGGCAGGAAAAGCATGATCAACGCCGCGATTGTCGGCAGGAACAAGATCAGGCTCAGGAGATGAGTATTGAGATAATCCATCGCGCGCTCCTATGCCAGCAGAAGGAAGTAAACCAGGCCGCCGACCACCAGGAGGACGACCATGGAGAGAATCAGGTATTGCTGGATGCGACCTGTTTGAATGGGGCGAAGGTTCTTGCCGACCCAGTAGGTGGCGTTCGCGGAACCGTCGCCAATGAACTCGTTGACAACAGGCACGTCGAAGTAGTTGCGGACGATCTTGCCGATGCCATCAGTGATAGGTCCGAAGATGTGCAGGACGCCATCGATAAGGCCTTTGTCCATCCACTTGGAGACAAAGACCTCGGAGAACCAGATGGCGGGCTTGATGAAGAGGAAGTCGTAGGCTTCGTCGAAGTACCACTTGTTCTTGAGGACGGGGAACTGGAGTTTATCCTGTTCGACCGATTGGACGTTGTGATAGACCAGCCAGCCGAAGAACAAACCGCCCAGAGCCACACCCAAAGAGGTCAGGAGCGGGATGACGCTGAATTCAACTGCCTTGGGGTGCTCCGCCAGCGTGCCGCCAACGAATTCATGGAACCAGTTGGGGACGAGTCCGCCGAGGAGGGGGAAGTGTTCGGGGATGCCGACCCAGCCATAGGTGATGGCAAAGAAGGACAAAATCACCAGCGGTGTGGTCATCGTCCACGGAGTTTCGTGGGCGTGTTCGGCTTCCTTCGTGCGGGGTTCGCCGAGGAAGGTCAGTGTAATCTGGCGCATGGTGTAGAAGGCGGTCAGGAAGGCGGCGAGGGCAAGGGTGATGAAGACAACCATGTGACCATGTCCCCAGGCGTCGGCGAGGATTTCATCCTTCGACCAGAAACCAGCCGTCAGAATGGGGAAGCCCGAAAGGGCGAATCCGCCGATGAGGAATGTCCAGAAGGTGATGGGCATTTTCTTGCGAAGTCCGCCCATGTTGTACATGTCCTGCGGGTCAACGTGATGGTTTCCCGTGTGCAAAACGCCGTGTTCCATGCCGTGAATGACCGAGCCAGAGCCGAGGAAGAGAAGGGCTTTGAAGAAGGCGTGGGTAATCAGGTGGAAGACGGCGGCAACGTACGCGCCGATGCCGAGGGCGGCAATCATGAAGCCGAGTTGGGAAATTGTGGAATAAGCCAGCACGCGCTTGATGTCGTTTTGGGCGACGGCGATGGTGGCAGCGAAGATGGCGGTGAACGCGCCGATGAAGGCGACCACGCTCATGGCGGTGGTCAATCCGTGACCGGTGAAATCAGCGGTGAGCAGCGGGAACATGCGGATGACGGCATAGACGCCAGCCGAAACCATGGTCGCCGCATGGATCATCGCGGATACGGGGGTCGGACCTTCCATCGCGTCGGGAAGCCAAACGTGCAGGGGCCACTGCGCCGACTTGCCCACCGTGCCGACGAAAAGCAAAATGGAAATCAGTCCAGCGGCAGAAAGACCAAAGACGCCCGTCGGGACTGCGCCGAGGACATGCAGGGTTTCTTCGGTGAAGATTTCGCGGAAGGTGAGCGTGCCAGTCGCGCTGTAGAGGAAGGCAATGCCAATCAGCATGAACACGTCGCCGATACGGGTGGTCATGAAGGCTTTGATTGCCGCGTTGCGGGCGGACGGCTTGGCATACCAGAAGCCAATCAGCAGGTACGAGCACAAGCCCATAATTTCCCAGCCAACGAAGAGGGTCAGCAGGTTGTCCGAGACGACCAACGTGTACATGCCAAAAGCAAACAAACCGATAAAGGCAAAGAAGCGCGAGTACATCGGCTCAACCGAGGGGACGGTGTGCTTGTGACCGTGCGAGTCGGTGACGGTCGCGCCGTGCGGCGGCAGACCCTTGTGGTCATGGTCGCCTTTAGGCTGACCGAAGTTGTGATAACCGATGCTATAGAGGAAGATCATCAACACGGTCCATGCCACGAAGAACAGCACCGCGGCGGAAGTCGGGTCGATCAGCACGCCAATCTTCAACCAGGTATCGCCCGTGGGCAACCAGTTGACAGCGGAACCAAAGGGATGTTCGCCGAAATGCTCGGTCTTGACCGCGTTCCAAAAAACGATCATCGCTCCCAGCCACGAGAGGAAAGCCGCGCCCACTGCGATGCTGTGGCTCAGCGCCTTGTTCTTGTTCGTGAACAACACGATCAGGAAGAAAGCCAGCAGGGGCGGCAGGGGGATCAGCCAAATCAGGGTATTCAAAAGTTCATGTGTCATGAGCAGTCCCTACCACTTCAACAAGTCGAGTTCTTCCGCAACCACCGTGTTGCGTCGGCGATAAACGGAGATCACCAAAGCCAGACCCACAGCAACTTCCGCCGCGGCGACTGCAAAAACAATAATCGTGAACACCTGACCAGCCATTTGCGCCACGTCACCGTAACGCCAGAAAGCCACCAGATTGATGTTCACCGCGTTGAGCATCAGCTCGACGCCGAGCAAAATCGCAACCGCGTTCCTGCGCGCCAGTACGCCAAACAAGCCGACGCTGAACAGTCCAGCCGCGAGAATGAGATACCATGAAAGAGGAATCATCAGCGCCTCCTATTTTTTGCTGAACGCGAGATAGACCGCGCCAACCAACGCCGCAAGCAGCAAAACGGATGCGACTTCGAACGGCAGGACATAGCCCGCAGGCGAAACCAAAGCCTCGCCCAATGCGTTGACCGCGTCAAACCCCGACGGGAGAGCGGATGCTGTCTTCGTGAAGCCGCTCCAACCCTGAAGCAGGGAGAACAATCCCGCAAAGGTCAACACAGCGAGGATCGCGCCCAGCCACCAGTTCGTATTCAAAGCGGGCCCCGTGTCCTTCCAATTCTGACGACGGGTGAGCATGACCGCGAAGATGAAGAGGATGGCAATCGCGCCGATGTAAACCACTACCTGCACCACCGCCAAAAAACTCGCGTTGAGCAGGGTATAGACCACCGCCACGCCGAAGAG
>DAOUAS010000154.1:0-29764 GCA_034433295.1 Anaerolineales bacterium
GCCGGTCATGCGAACATTTCCACAACCGCACGCTATGACCGCCGACCCGAAGAGGCGAAGCGAAAAGCCGCGTCTCTCCTGCACGTGCCTTACCACGGGCGCGGTGCATAAAAATAGAGCGACTGACTCTTTCAAGTCAGTCGGTAATTGTTCAATCCATACCCCAAATGTGGGTGTTCTTACGGGCTTTTGGCACTATATTTTGGCTTTGTTGTTTTTCCCTCTTGCTTTATCCGAAGTCAGGCGCTCTATCCATTGAGCTACTGGGGCGTGATTCGGATTATACACGATTTACCCCGCGCGGGGTTTGCCCACATTACAAGCGGCATGATAGAATCCGCTCATTCTTTTCGGAAAGGATGATTCATCCATGACGGATATTAAAACGTTCAGCGAGCAGGTGGTTGGCAACTTGGGGAAGGTGATCGTCGGCAAGCAACAGTCCATCGAGTTGATCGTAATCGGGTTGTTATGTCAGGGACATGTCCTGATCGAGGATGTCCCTGGTGTCGGCAAGACCATGCTTGCGCGTTCGCTTGCGCGCTCGCTGGATTGTAGCTTCAACCGTATTCAATTCACGCCCGACATGCTTCCCAGCGATGTGACGGGTGTTTCCATATATAACCAGCAGAAGAATAAGTTCGAGTTTCGTCCCGGTCCTGTGATCGGGCAGATTGTTCTTGCTGATGAAATCAATCGTGCCACACCCAAGACCCAGGCGGCCTTGCTCGAAGCAATGGAAGAACGCCAGGTGACCGTTGATGGTGTGACCCACATCCTGCCCAAGCCGTTTATGGTGATGGCCACCCAAAATCCAATCGAATACGAAGGAACCTTCCCATTACCCGAAGCGCAGTTGGATCGCTTTTTACTTCGCCTGCGGCTGGGCTATCCATCTGTTTCCGATGAGATTCGCGTGTTGGACGATCAGCAGATCCAGCATCCGCTCGAGGTGTTAGAGCCTGTGGTCAAGACGAAGGAAATCCTTCAAGCGGTCGAGGCTGTCAGGCATATTTATGTTTCCCCGGCAGTCAAGCGATATATCGTAGAGTTGACCACCCGCACCCGCCAGAGCGAAGATGTTTATCTGGGAGCAAGTCCACGCGGAAGCCTGGCCCTCTCGCGCGCCGGACAGGCGCGCGCCGCCATGTTGGGACGTGATTACGTTCTGCCGGACGATATCCAGGCTTTGGCTGTGCCGGTTTTGGCGCACCGCATCATCGTCAGCCCTGCGGCGCGGCTGCGTGACCTGAGTTCGGAACGCATCGTTCAGGAAGCCATCCATTCGACCTCCGTCCCGGGCGGCGAGTTTTCTTCGTCCGAATCGTCGAGGAAAAAGACTCGATGAAATCCGGGCGGATATTTGTCGCCCTGTTGTTGCTCACCGGCGCGATAGGCGCTCTGATTACGGGAGCCGACATCTATTCACGTTTCCTGTATCTTGGTGGGCTGTTGGTAATCGGCGGTTGGTCGTGGACCAATTGGATCGCCAGGGGACTGAAATTATCGCGCAGCGCCCGCATCCTGCGCGCCAACGTAGGCGATTATTTCGAGGAACACTACGAAGTGGTAAACGGCAGTCGCGTTCTCGCGCCGTGGATCGAAATCTTCAACCAGTCCCGCATTCCGTACGCCTCCGGCTCGCGTCTGTTGACCTTGTTGCTTGGCCGTCAAAAACGGACATATCTTGCGCGCACCTGGCTCACACGGCGCGGAGCTTTTGCGCTCGGACCTACCCGCATCTCCGCCGGTGACCCGTTTGGTTTATTCCGTTCGACCAGGGAAATCGCATCCACGCAAACGCTCATTATCCTGCCGATGCTTTTCGAGATCAAATCCTTTTCTCTACCTCGCGGACTTTTGCCCGGCGGACAGGTGATCCGCCGCAAATCACCGGACATTACGCCACATGCGGCGGGCGTGCGCGAATACGCCGCTGGCGACGCGATGAAACGCATCCATTGGCCTACCAGCATCCGCCGTGGACAGTTGATGGTCAAGGAGTTCGAGCAGGACCCGCAAGCCCAGGTATGGCTGTATCTTGATTGCCAGCGTGAAGTCCACTTTGAAAAGCCCCGGCAACATGACTGGGAGCCGGTGGACTCCGGTTTTTTTGGCAGGCGTCCCGATTTTCGATTGCCCCCATCGTCGCTTGAATATGGCGTCAGCATTACCGCGTCGCTCGCGCATTATTTCATCGCCCAGCGCCGCGCTGTGGGATATGCCAGCGCCGGGCAGACCTTCACTGTCCATCACGCGGAACGCAGTGAACGGCAGGAGGGCAGGATTTTGGAAACGCTTGCTTTCGTCGAAGCCAACGGTAAACTTTCGATTGCCGCATTGGTGGCGGCACAGGCATCTCAACTGGCGCAAGGCTCAACTGCTATCCTTATTACTCCCACTGTCAACCCCGAACTGCTGCTGGCAGTGGACGACCTAAAACGGCGCTACATGCGCCCGGTGGTGATTCTGCTCGATAGCCAAACCTTCGGCGGATTGCGCGGCGTCGATAAACTTGCCCGTTCCCTGCGCGAACGCCGCATGCCCGTTTGCCTGATTGCCTGCGACGCCAACCTCAAACAGGCGCTTTCGATTTTCACCACCGATATTTCACCACAGGAGATTCGCACATGGCAAAACCCGATATTGTCACAATAGACCTTCACTTTCAGGATAAGACACAGGCGATCGCATCTTATTTGATTCGACACGACGATGGAGCGGTCCTCATCGAATGCGGTCCCGGTTCCACGCTTCCCTCGCTGGAATCTGGTTTGACAAAACTGGGCTTGTCCACCCGTAACATTACCCACGTTTTTCTGACGCACATTCATCTCGACCATGCGGGAGCGGCGGGCTGGCTTTCACAGCAGGGAGCGAAGATCATCGTCCACCCCAACGGCGCGCCGCACATGCTCAACCCCGAAAAGTTGATTGCCAGCGCCACGCGCATCTACGGCGACAAGATGCAAACGCTCTGGGGCGAATTCCTGCCCGTTGCCGGGGACCAGCTCGCAGTCACGCAGGATGGGGAGGAGATCGTCGTTGGTAACCTGCGAATCATCCCGCTTCACACACCGGGACATGCGGAACATCACTGCTGTTATCTCTTCGAGGATGTCTGCTTCACCGGTGACGTGGGCGGAGTCCGCATCCCCGGCTATCAATACATGCGCGCGCCGATGGTCCCGCCCGAATTGAATTTCCCCAAATGGCTCGACACAATTGCCCGACTGCGCTCACTCGGTTTCGAGCGCATTGCCCCGACGCATTACGGCGTTTTCGACGACGCCGATTGGCATTTGAATTTCCTGCAAAATATTCTCGAAGAGACCGAAAGATGGCTCGAGCAAGTCATGCCGGCAGACCTATCCATTGAGGAGTTGCGCGCGAAGTACGAAGCCTGGATGGAAGACCAGAGCCGCGCGTTGAAACTGGACGCTGAAACCATCCACGCCTACACCCTGGCGAATCCTCTTGGCATGGGAGCGGATGGGATGATGCGTTATTGGAAGAAGGTGCGAAATCCGTCCTGAGCGCGGTCGAAGGACGGTCGGCGCTTCGACTGCGCTCAGCGCGAACTCTGGCAAAATGTCACGCGCAAACTGTGATGCTTGAGACCTTCCAAAATTGTATAATAACGATATACTTTGTGAAATCCAAACTTCAGGGACTCTAGCGACTCTCCGATCGGTGTTAGTGAGGCAGACGTCCGAAGTAATATTCTCAAGGAGTAACCATGAAGGACTTTCTCGCAATTTCCGATTATTCGTCGGAAGAAATCCAGGATATGCTAGACCTGGCTGTCAAACTCAAGAAGGAGCATTTCAAAAAGGGGAATAGGAAGATTTTCAAGGGCAAGGTGTTGGGGATGATTTTTCAAAAGCCAAGCCTGCGCACCCGCGTATCATTCGACATGGCAATGCGTCATTGCGGCGGCGACGCGCTCTACCTTTCTCCAAATGAGATCGGTCTTGGCAAACGCGAATCGATTGCGGACATTGCGCGCGTCATGTCGGGCTATGTGCAAGCGATCATGGCGCGCGTCTTCGAACATCAACATGTGGTGGACCTGGCGAAGTGGTCTGACATCCCGGTCATCAACGGCTTGAGCGATTACAACCATCCCTGCCAGGGCATGGCCGATGCGCTGACAATCATCGAGAAATTTGGCAAAAAGTCCAAGGGTTTGAACGTCAGCTATGTGGGCGACGGCAACAATGTCACCACCTCGTTGATGCACGTCTCCGCGCAACTGGGCTGGAACTTCACCGTTGCCACCCCTGAAGGTTATGAGACGAATCCGAAGGCAATCGAAATAGCCCAAAACATCGCAAAGAAAACGGGCAGTAAATTGACTTTCCTGCGCGACCCGCACGAAGCAGTCAAGGGCGCGCGCGTTATCTACACCGACACCTGGACTTCGATGGGACAGGAGGAGGAAACCGCCAGGCGCGAACTGGTCTTCCCGCCATACCAGGTCAACGCGAAACTGGTTGGCGAAGCGGACAAGGATGCGATCGTCATGCACTGCCTTCCCGCGCACCGCAACCACGAGCTGACCGATGAAGTGGCAGACGGCCCGCACTCGGTCATCTTCCCGCAAGCGCATAACCGCCTGCACGCGCAAAAGGCGATCCTCGCCCGTTTATTCGGTGTGGCATAAAAAATTACCTGTCATTGCGAGGAACCGAGGAACGAACGAAATGAGCGACGAAGCAATCCCGTGATTGGAGATTGCTTCGTCGCTGTCGCTTCTCGCAATGACGCGTATAGGTGAATCAATGAAGACACAAGACTTTATCAAGATCGAAGAGCAATACGGCGCGCATAACTACCATCCTTTGGATGTGGTCATCGAAAAAGCCGAAGGCGTGTGGGTTTACGATGTGGAAGGCAAAAAATATCTCGATTGCCTTTCGGCTTATTCGGCGGTCAATCAAGGGCACGTCCATCCTGAAATTTTGAAGGCATTGCTGGATCAGGCGAAGAAGGTCACGCTCACCTCCCGCGCCTTCCGCAACGACCAGTTGCCCCTCCTTTACAAAGAACTCTCCGAGATGACGGGCTACGAGATGTCCCTGCCGATGAACTCGGGCGCGGAAGCCGTCGAAACAGCCGTCAAACTGGCGCGCAAGTGGGCGTATGTGGTAAAGAAGGTCCCGCGCCATCAGGCGGAGATCATCGTCGCGAGCAACAACTTCCACGGGCGTACCGTGACCATCATTTCGTTCTCGACCGAGCCTTCCTACCGCGATGACTTTGGCCCGTTCACCCCGGGCTTCGTGGTTGTCAAATATGGCGATGCCGATGCGATCGAAAAGGCGATCACGTCCAATACTGCCGCTGTGATGCTGGAACCTATTCAGGGCGAGGCTGGCGTCATCATTCCGCCCGCCGGGTATTTGAAGAAGGTTTCTGAAATCTGCAGGAAGAACAACGTCCTGTTCATGGCGGACGAAATTCAGACCGGTCTGGGGCGCGCCGGCAAATTGTTTGCCGCGCATTATGATGGAGTCCGCGCGGATGTAACCATTATTGGCAAGGCGCTTTCGGGCGGTTTTTACCCCGCTTCGGCAGTGCTGGCGGACAAAGCCATTCTCGGGTTGTTCAAACCGGGGGAACACGGATCAACTTTCGGCGGGAATCCGCTGGCGGCGGCTGTCTCCCGCGCCGCATTGCGCGTCATCCGTGAAGAGAAATTGGCGGAGCGTTCCCAACAACTTGGCGAGTATTTTCTCGAGCAGTTGAGCGAAATCCCCAACCCGCACATCAAAGAAGTTCGTGGACGCGGCTTGTTGATCGGCGTGGAACTCAAGCCCGAAGCGAAGGGCGCGCGCCGTTTCTGTGAAGCGTTGAAAGCGAAGGGCATCCTTGCCAAGGAGACGCACGACAACGTCATCCGCTTTGCCCCGCCGCTTGTCATCGAGAAGGAAACCATCGATTGGGCGCTTCCGTCCATCCGCGAAGTTCTCAATATGGAATAGCGATGCAGTCAGGCACACAGGTAGGCAAGTTTGCCTGTGTGCCTGTGTACTTGTTTACTTTTTCGTATTTCCTGGAGGCATATGATGAACATCGGAATTCCCAAAGAGAGCAGACCCTTCGAATACCGCGTGGGACTTTCCCCCGCCGGCGTTGAAATCCTCATCCAGCATGGGCATCAGGTCGTAGTCGAACATGACGCAGGGGCTCAAACGGGTTTCAGTGACAAGGACTATGAAAAGGTTGGCGCGAAACTTGTCTTTTCTCCCGAAGAATCCTTTGGACGCCCCGATCTGGTGTTGAAGGTCTCGCGGCCCACACGAGAGGAGTTGAATTGGATCCGCCCGGGAACGACTGTGGCGGGATTTCTTCATTTGGCTTCCACCCGTCAGGACAAAATCGATGTTTTGCTCGAAAAGAAAATCACATCCATTGCCTACGAACAAATTCAAGCCCCTGATGGTTCCCTCCCGGTTTTGCGCCCCTTCAGTCAGATGGGCGGCGCGATGGTGGCCCAGATTGCGGCGCGGTTGCTCCAGAACAATTGGGGCGGCAGGGGAATTCTGATGGGCGGCGTGCCGGGCGTTCCGCCTGCCGAGGTGGTCATCATTGGAGCCGGTGTGGCAGGGACTTCCGCCGCGCAGATGTTTGTCAATATGGGGGCGCATGTGACCGTGATCGACCAGAGCCTTGCCGCACTCCAACGAATTTGGGACCGCCTTCCCGGAATTGTTACGAAGATTGCCACAAAGCGCAATATCGAAACCTCGGTGATGTACGCGGATGTGGTGGTGGGCGCAATCCTTGTCGCCGGGCAGCGCGCCCCGATCGTGGTGACGCGTGAAATGGTGCGTTCGATGAAGCCGCGCGCCGTTATCATGGATGTCAGCATCGATGAGGGCGGTTGTGTCGAGACTTCACGTCCGACCACGCATGAGCATCCCGTTTACATCGAGGAGAATGTCTTGCATTATTGCGTGCCGAACATCACAGGGGCGGTGGCTCGCACGGCCACGCATGCTTTTGTGAACGTGGGCATGCCCTACATTTTGGAAATTGCCGATAAGGGAGCCGATGGAGCGGTTGCCGCAAGCCCGGATATTGCGCTTGGCGTCAACACCCATGCGGGACAGTTGCAGCACCTAGCGCGTTTGACGACTGGAAAGGGAAGGTAATCATGGACTGGAAAAGCATTTACCAATCCCGCCTGTGCAGTGCGGATGAAGCGGTACGGACGATCAAATCGAACAACCGCGTCTTTATGACGGGCAACGTTTCAGTGCCGCAGGAATTGCTGGCAGCCCTGGTGAAATATGCGCCCGAAGTCCAAAACGTGGAAATTTGCCAGGCGCTGTCGATTGCTCCGAGCGATTACGTGAAGCCGGAGATGGAAGGACACCTGCGGGTCAATACGCTGTTCATCAGCGCCAACGTCCGCAAGGCAGTGCAGGAAGCCCGCGCCGACTTTACCCCGGTCCTGCTCTCTGAGTTCACCTTGCTTTTCAAGAATGGCATCCTGCCGGTGGACGTGGCCATGATTCACGTCTCGCCGCCCGATGAGCATGGATTCTGCTCCCTGGGCGTCGAGGTCGGGTTGAGCAAGTCGCCGGCTGAATCAGCCAAGACCATCATTGCCGAGGTCAACGAGCAGATGCCGCGTACGCTGGGCGATGCCTTCATTCATGTCAGCCGCATCAGCCACCCGGTTCCGGTGAACTATCCCGTAGCCGAATTGCCCCAGGGTGTGGAAGGCGACGTGATTAGCGAAAAGATTGCCGGCTACATTGCCGAATTGATCCCCGATGGCGCGACCATGCAGATGGGCATTGGCGCGATCCCCGATGCTGTCTTGAATTACCTCGAACACAAGAAAGACCTCGGCATTCACAGTGAAATGTTCTCCGATGGAGTGGTGCGGCTGGTCGAAAAGGGAGTCATCAATAATTCCCGTAAGACCATTCACAATGGCAAGATCGTGGTGGGGTTCATTCTCGGCACGCAGAACCTGTATCGTTGGGCGCACGACAACCCCCTATGCGAGTTCCATCGCCAGGAATATGTCAACGACCCGTTTGTCATCGCGCAAAACGAACGCCAGGTGGCGATCAACTCCGCCATCGAAGTGGACCTGACCGGGCAGGGCTGCGCCGACAGCATCGGACACAAGTTCTTCAGCGGTGTCGGCGGACAACTGGACTTCATCTACGGTGCGGCGCGCTCCAAAGGCGGCGTGCCAATCATCGCCATGCCCAGCACCAACGAGATGAAGGACGGGACGCTGGTCAGCAAGATCGTGGCGACGCTCAAACCCGGCGCGGGCGTGGTGACGGGACGCAACCACATGCACTATGTTGTCACCGAATACGGCGTGGCCGATCTATACGGCAAGTCCGTCCGCCAGCGCGTGGAGTCCCTCGTTAGCATTGCCCATCCCGATTTCCGCGCCGACCTGCGAAAGAAGGCGAAGGAATTACAGTGGATTTGATCCCTCGAAACCGGAAATTTATGACCGGGTTCGTTCCGTAAGGCATATCACTCTGTTAACTGAAACCCGAATTCTCATGACCCAAATCATCGAATGTATCCCCAATTTTTCCGAAGCGCGGCGTCCCGAAATCATCGACCAGATCGCCGCCGCCATCCAATCGGTCAGCGAGGTGAAACTGCTCGACCATTCCTCCGACCTCGACCACAATCGCACTGTGCTGACCTTTGCCGGCTCGCCCGCCGGTGTGGAGGAAGCCGCTTTTCGTGCCATCAAGACCGCCGCCGAACTGATCGACCTCGAAGAACATACAGGGGCGCATCCACGCATCGGTGCGACGGACGTCTGCCCCTTTGTGCCGCTTGGCGGCGCAACCATGGAAGACTGCATTGCCATTGCCCAGAGACTCGGTCGGCGAGTGGGAAGCGAACTCGACATCCCCGTCTACTTGTACGAAGCGGCGGCGACCCGCCCCGAACGGACCAATCTCGAAAACATCCGCAAGGGACAGTACGAAGGGCTGAAAGCTGAGATCGAGTCCAAACCTGAGCGCAAGCCTGACTTCGGCCCTAGCAAACTGCCCAAGGCAGGTGCGACCGTCATCGGTGCGCGCAATCCGCTCATCGCGTTCAACGTCTACCTCACTACCGACGACGTGGACATCGCCAAGAAGATTGCCAAGGCCGTGCGCCAGTCGTCGGGCGGACTGCGCTACGTCAAAGGTCTCGGCTTGCTCGTGGATGGGCGCGCGCAGGTCTCGATGAACCTGACCAACTTCCGCGAGACGCCTGTCGCCCGCGTCGTCGAGTTCATTCGGCGCGAAGCCCAGCGTTACGGCGTCGGGGTTCATCACAGCGAACTGGTCGGGCTGATTCCGCAGGAAGCTTTGGTGGACGCGGCGGTCTGGTACACCCAACTGGATCAGTTCGACAAGGAGCAGATTCTCGAGTCCAGGCTTTTCTCTGCTCGATCCGCCGCAGCGGACTCCGCCCCGGCCCGGCTCTCGTTTCCTGACGAATTAGCCGCCCCGACGCCGACTCCCGGCGGCGGTTCTGCGGGAGCATTTGCAGGCGCAATGGGCGCGGGACTTGTGGCAATGGTTGCTGGTCTCACCATCGGCAAGAAGAAGTATGCAGAAGTCGAAGCCGAGATGCAGGCGATCCGCGTGGTGGCGGAAAACCTGCGTGAAGAGTTGACTCATGCTGTGGAGGACGACTCCGCCGCCTTTGAAACCGTGATGGGCGCATTCAAACTGCCCAAGTCCACCGATGAGGAAAAGAAAGCCCGTGAAGCCGCGATTATCAATGCGACTTTGAACGCTGCGCACATCCCGCTGCACGTCTGCGAAGACGCGGTCAAGGTAATGGAACTTGCTCTCAAGTGCGCTCAGCGCGGCAATCTCAACGCCATCAGCGATGCGGCTTCGGGTTTTGCCATGTCCCGCGCCGCGCTGACCGCCGCAAGTTACAACGTCAAGATCAATCTCGCTTCCCTCGAAGATAAGTCGCTCGGCGAAAAGATGCTCGAAGAAGTGTCCGAACTGGAACTGGAAGCCGGTCAACTCGAAAAAGAACTCCGCGAAACCATGAAGGAACGCGGAGGAATATAATGTAGTCACGACTTCAGTCGTGTTTTCACTATGTAAGGGCGACTGAAGTCGCAACTACGAAAAATAATCCTCCGAGGTTTTCCGTAACCTCGGAGGATTTTTACTAACTCATCTTACGCAGAACGTCCCGAAGGTTCCAGTAAATCAAGCCTGTTTGCAGACCAAACCTTCGGGACGGTGCGTAAGATCAGTTGCTAATCTCTACTCTCTGTTCTCTAATCGTCTACTCCTCCAACGTTGAAATATCTCCCTCAGGCAGACCCTGTGCCCTTGCCTTCAATACGCGGCGCATGATCTTGCCGGAGCGGGTCTTGGGAAGTTTATCGAGGAACTTGACATCTTCGGGGCGGGCGATGGGTCCCATGTGGGTGGCGACATGCTGACGCAATTCCTCTGCCAGGTCTGGGCTGGCTTCAAAGCCCCGGCGCAGAAGTACGAAAGTGTGGATTGCCGTCCCCTTGACTTCGTGCGGCAAACCGATTGCCGCCGCCTCCGCTACAGCGGGGTGACTGACCAGCGCAGATTCGATCTCTGCTGTTCCCAAGCGATGTCCCGAAACCTTGATCACATCGTCCACACGCCCGATGATCCAGAAGTAGCCGTCGGAGTCGCGCTTGGCGGAGTCTCCGGTGGTGTAGCGACCGGGATACTTCGACCAGTATTGTTTGACGTAGCGCTCGTCGTCGCCGTAAATGGTGCGCAACATGCCGGGCCATGGATTCTTCAAGGTCAGATAGCCTTCGGTGTTATCGGGAACAGGGTTTCCATGTTCGTCCACAATTTCCGCTTCCTGTCCGAAGAAAGGTCGCGTCCCGGAACCAGGCTTGAGCGGAACGGCTGGTGTAGGCGTAATCATGAAGTGACCGGTCTCTGTCTGCCACCAGGTATCCATGATTGGGCACTTTTCCTTGCCGATGACACGGTAATACCATTTCCACGCCTCGGGGTTGATTGGCTCGCCAACCGAGCCGAGCAGTCTCAGGGAGGAAAGGTCATGTTTGTTGGGCCAGGCTTCGCCGAAGCGCATCAAACCACGGATGGCGGTTGGCGCGGTGTAGAAAATCGTGATGCCGTAGCGCTCGACGATCTGCCACCAGCGATTGGGGTAGGGGAAGGTGGGTCCGCCTTCGAACAGGAACGAGGTTGCGCCGTTGATCATCGGTCCATAGACGATGTACGAGTGACCGGTGATCCAGCCTGGGTCGGCGGTGCACCACCAGCGGTCATCGTCGCGGACATCGAAAGTGTATTTGAGTGTGGCGTACGTGCCGACCATGTATCCGCCATGCGTGTGCAGAATGGCTTTCGGCTTGCCCGTTGACCCCGACGTATAAAGGATGAAAAGCGGGTCTTCCGCGTCGAGCACTTCGGTGGGACATTTGCCGTTGGCGATGGGCAGCGCGCACATGTCGTGATACCAGTGGTCACGCCCCGCTTCCATGCTGACAGGCTGGTCTGTGCGCTTGACGACGATGATATTTTCCACGCTGGGACAATGCTTTACCGCTTCGTCCACCATCTTCTTCAACTCGACCACCTTGCCGTTTTGGTACGAACCGTCGGCGGTGATGATCAGCTTGGACTGGCTGTCGTCGATGCGGCTCTGGAGCGAATCCACCGAAAAACCACCGAACACTACTGAATGAATCGCTCCCACTTTGGCGCAAGCCAGCATGGCGAAGACAATCTCCGGCACGCGTCCCATGTAGATGGTGACGCGGTCGCCTTTGGTCACGCCCATCGACTTGATGATGTTTGCCATACGTGAGACTTCGCGGTTCATCGCAAAATATGAAAACGTGCGGTGTTCCTTGCCGTCTTCGCTTTCCCAGATCAGGGCAAGCTGGTTCTTGCGGTGGGTTTTCAAGTGACGGTCAATGGCGTTGTGGACGATGTTGGTCTTGGCTCCCACGAACCACTTGAAGAATGGCGGATTGGAGTCATCCAAAACCTTGTCCCATTTTTGAAACCACTCCAGTTCCGAGGCTTCGTCAGCCCAGAACCCTTGCAGGTCTTTGCGCGCCCTTTCGGCGAGGGCATCCCAATCCTTGAGACGCGCCTGCGCCAACACTTCCTCTGATGGGTAATAGACTTCGCCTTCCATTTTTTCCTCTATTCTGGGTTTATTTTATGCTTGGCTCGCGCCATCCTTTTATTTAGTTGAATTATATCCTTTTTGTCTTCATTTGCCAGTATTTCTAAAATCAAAAAACCCCGAAGTTTACTTCGGGGTTTCCGGGTCTGTTGCAAGTTTTGACTATCGAACGAGCAATCCCAGATGATTTGCCACCGATCTTTCTTTACCGGGGATGTTCTGGTCGATGGGGGAGTTGAGGATGCGCGCTTCACCGTCGATACCCTTGATGATCAGGGCTGAAGAGCCGCCGCCGTCCATGTTGACGCCTGTATGCACGCCGTAGGTTCTCAGCAGGTCGCCCAGTTCGGAGAGGGTCACGCCTTCACTGTATCCTGCCTGCCTGCCGTCGACCACCATCAGGATCAGCCAGCGCCGATTCCTGTTGACTCCGATTGCTGTACGCGGCGCGGGCGCGAGGGCGGCCAGATTCTTAACCTTGGCCCCGTTTTGCACGACCAGGCGGTCACCGGAAATCGCGTTGAAAACCTTGTTGGGTCTCTCGTTGATGGTTACCAGGTTTTTGGAACTGATGAAAACCGTCGGCTGGATTGCCCTGACCGAAGAATACACTGTCCCGCGTGATGCGGCGTAGCCATTCACCTTCACTGGGTCGCCCCCATTTGGGCAAGTGGAGGCGGGCGGATAGGATGTAATGTCCAGGTAACCAAATCCATCCCCGTTGATGGCGACTCCCAATTTGAACTCCTCGAGGAACTTCGATGTGCTGCGGGTGCAAATGATTCCATTTGTGGTCTTCGAGGGAGTGACAAGGAATTCCAATCCCGATGTGGTCAAGTCAATGGCGATCACATATACACGATTCTTACGCGGTGAGACCAGGTCTTTTTGCAGGAAGGTGACGCCCCTGAACAGGTTTTGTTTGATGGAAGTTGGGCGGGTGGCCGTCAGGAACACCAGGGATTTCTTTTCGCACCAGCCGGTCAACCCATCCACGCGTCGGACTTGTATCCAGTTTGTATTGCTGGTGTCGTCCAGCGCGGGCAGGGTATCGTCCAAAACAACCGTGCCAAGCAATTTCCCTGTTGTGCCGGGAGTCTCGCGCACAGGGACCGAAGACACGCCGACGCGGTACCATTTCTTATCGTCATCATCGGGGACGGGCGTTGCCTGATCATCGTCAGGCGGGGTGGGAGTGTCATCGACCGGAAGCAGATCTTTGCTCAAACTCCAGCCGACCAAACTTCCGTCCGATTTTTGAATCTTCAGCCAAACCCCGTCGGTGCTTGCATCGATTCCCTGCACGATCTCGCCGAAATAAAGCAACCCGACCAGTTTGGCGGTGGGTACTGGATTTTCCAGCACCTGCAAAGAAGTTGTGGTGACGCGATATTTCTTCCCGGTTTCATCCGGTGGGATTGGCGTGGTCCCCGTGTATTCGAGGTATTGAGCCGAACTCCAGCCTGTCAGTGTCCCCGCCGAGTTTTTGACCTTCAGCCAGGTGCGGTCCACGTTGGCGGCGAGTTCCTGCACAATGGTGTTGTAGGGGAAGGTGCCGAGCGAGTTATAGGTAAGTCCGGGTCCTTCGCGCGCCTTCAGCGAAGGCTGGGCGGTGACACGATACAGCCTTACCTCAGGCTCCGGGTTTTCCCCGACCTTTTGCAGGTAGATGGCGAAGCACCAGCCCATCAATGTGCCGTTCGCTTTGCGGACTTTCAACCAGGTTCGGTCGGAATTGGCATTGATCTCCTCGACAACTTCGTTCGGATAGAGCAGACCGATCGCGTTGTACGTTGTCCCCGGTCCCTCGCGGACTTTCAGCGACGGTTGGGCGGTGACGAGATAGGTGATGCCGGTCGGGTTGTCGTCGTCGGGAATCGGGTCAGGGTTGGGATCAGGATTGGGGACGGTCAGGTTGAAGCGGGCCGCGAAGGCGGTCATGTCGCCGTTGAAATAATTCAGGTCGATTCCCTTGCTTTCGACGCCGTAAAGTTTTCCGTCGCCGGTTTCGGTGTATTGCCAGAACAACCATTCGCCCTTCTTCCAGGGCAGGGGAATCAAAGGCTCGTTTGTGTTGTAGTTTGCAATCCACAGTGGATATTGTTTGAAGTAATTCAGGTTTGCCGTCTGTGTCGTGGCATTGGGTGCATTGTCGCGCCAGTAGTAGTAGGCGGTGTAGATGGCGATCTCGTGCCCGTTGACAAGTTGTTTGAGGCGTTCGAGGAACGTATACCAGTTTTTCCAGCCGCGATACGGCCCCATGTAGGCTTCTTCGAAATCGGCAAAGAGGGGCAGTTCGCCAAAGTCGCTGCCGAATTGTTGTACCCATAATTCCGCCTGTTTTTTGGGTTCGGTGCGGCTGTCGTAAAACCAATAGGAGCCTCGCGGCAGTTTGGCCAATTTGGCTTCGCGCCAGTTGACCTTGAAATCCGAGTCGACCCAGGTGTTTTGTCCTGCGCGGATGATGACATATCCCGCCGACTTGCGCATTTTTACGAAATCTATACCTTGTGGGGTTTCGGGATCATCCTGGTAAAAACTCACATCAGGGCCGATGACGTTTGCCATAATATTCTCCTTCTGAGTTGGGACTATGTGAAAATTATACCAAACGACGGATTGTATGGCTGTGGATATTTTGTGTGCAGGCTGTTTTAGATTGCGTTTTCGAAGCGCGTGACCAGGGGTGTTACGCTGGCGTTTGGACTGCCTTCGATTGCGATGACATCGATCTGCCAGTGATCGATCCCGTGTTCTGCGGCGTAATATTCGGCGGCTGCAAGCATGTGTTGTTGTTTTCGCGGCGTGACGGATATTTCGGGCAGTCCCATCGAATCGGATGTGCGGGTCTTGACTTCGACGAAGAGGGTCACATCTCCCTGCCGCGCAACGATGTCGATTTCACCGTATGGGGTGCGGATGTTGCGGGCGACGACTTCGCAGCCATGTCCGGTCAGCCAGTCTGCGGCGACTCCCTCGCCCCAGGTGCCGATCTTTCGATTATGCCTGGTCATAAGTCAATCTCTTCAATGAGTTTCTTCAAGTGGATGGACAGGTCTTCCTTGCGCGGTTTGTATTCGCGTTTGAGCGTCTCATATTGCTCGATCATCAAGCCAGTGGTGCGCGTGATATCGTATGCGGAAGATGCCTTTCGCGCCGCTTCGCTCATTTGCGCGCGCAGGTTTTGGTCGAGACAAAGGCGGGTGAGTTTGGCGGTGAAGGCGGGCAGGTCGTGAGTTGCAAGCAGACCGGTGTCTCCATCCTGCACCGTGTCGCCCACGCCGACGGAGCGAATGCCCATGACGGGGAGTCCTGCTCCCAGCGCTTCGATGACCGATAGCGGGTGGACTTCGGTAATGGATGCCGTGACAAAGATATCGCACATGGAAAGATAAGCCGGGAGTTGTTCATAGGCGACACTGCCCAAAAAGCGGGCCCGTCCGGTCAATTCCAATTGACCGGCAAGGGAGTTGATTTCGGCTTCGAATTGCTGGATTCCACTTCCCATCAACAAAAGGTATGCGTTGGGAACTGCCTCCGCGACGCCCGCAAAGGATTTCAACAAAAAGGGCAGGTTCTTTTCGGGCGCGAGTCTTCCCGCGTAGACCAGCAGAAGGTCGTCGGCGTTATATCCAAGTTCGGCGCGCGGGAATGGACTCGCCTCATGGAAATTTCTCAAGTCTACGCCGTTGGGGATGACCGTTATATTTCCGTTCACGTTCAATTGTCGCAGAACCTTTTCCATGCCTACGGATGGCGCAATGACCAGGTCAACCGCTTCGCAGAAGGATGGCATGTAAGCCTGTAAAAGTCCCTGACTGATTTCCTGCGGCATTATCGGCAGATAGGCTTGGGCATACAGGTCGTAGCGGGTGTGATTGGTGAAGACAATGGGGATTTGTGCCGGATGGCAATAGCGCAGGGCGAGTCGTCCGCTCAAAAAGGGGTGATGGGTATGGACGATGTCCATGCTTTGCAGGAGTTTCTTGGCCGCGCGCGAATAGCGCAGAGATAGATAAAACCCCGAATCTGCCAATGGCACGCCCCTGCTGTAAACGACACGAGATTCAGTCACCTGGTTTTCCAACTCGCCAAATGTGAAAACGAATACCTCATGCCCCGCCAGTTCAAGGTGACGTTTGTTCAGGTCAATGTAGTTTGTAATCCCGCTGACGTAGGGCTTGTAACTATCAACCATCATTCCGATTTTCATGCTTCCATGCTAAGACATGGCCGCGGGAATGTCAAGTGGACGATCGAGGGAGTCCCGGCGTGATAAAATCGTCATGAGGAAAATATGGCTGTAAAGTTAATTCTGAGAGACAAAGTGTATGAAGTGAAGCCCGGCATGGCGTTGTTGGATGCTTTGCGAAAGATCAACGTCGAGCCCGAGTCGGTGATTGCCGTCCGGGATGGCGAGATGATCACCGATGACGAGATTCTCCGTCCCGGCGACGAAGTCAAACTGGTGGCGGTGATTTCAGGCGGATGAGGTTGTTTGTTGCGCTTCCGGCAGGCCGAAGTTGCAGACCTGGTGCGGGAAAGACCGGCAAGTCATGGCGATGGATTTACGACTTGGTCAATCAAACTAACGTGAAATTGTGCAATTGAATCAGAAAGCCCGGAGTGAGCTCCGGGCTTTCTGATTCATCCTGCCGTTTTTATGGACCAATGGTAAATATGGGAAAGATGAATAGGAAGGTTGGCGTAGGGGTCGGCAGTATGAAAATAGGCGGGACAATGATGATTCCACCGCTGGTTGCAGTTGGGGTTGGAGTAAAGGTCGGTGTGGACGTGCTTGTGGGGGTGGGTGTTGGCATAGTTGGGGTCGGCGGCGCAGTAATCAAGGGCAGGGTATCAGGGATGCAAGTCGCGACGGTGACGGAACCGGCGATCCACGCATGTCCGCCTTCTCCGCCTGCAAACTCGATGTACCACCATGTCCCATCGAAATTCTTCCCCGCCACTTTGGCTGTGCCACCCTGCGGGATGTTGCCAATAACGTTGTAGACCTGTCCCGGCCCACTGCGGACATTTGCAATTGTATTCGTCGTGACGGTGGGTTTGCAGGCTTCAGTGACTGCCGTCGTTGGAGTGGGGCTTTCCGATACCGATGGGACGCCGGTAAACGTGGGAGTGGGCGTTTCCCTATCATTTGCCGTCGGCGATACGGTTTCAGTCGCTGCTGCTCCGGATGGCAGGTTACAGGCGAGAACAGACAGACCGATGAACAGCACAGAGAATAAAATATTTCTATTTTTTGTAGACATGACGTTTCTCCTCTAAGTAGCGCCTGCATTATAGACATTATTTGTCTGATTTCAACTCCACCATTTTTCCCATCGAAAACCTGCCAGAGGATCAAAGATTCTTTGCCGTTGTTACCGCCTGCCTAAGCATTTCCTTCAAAACCTTGGTGTCCACATGTTCCAACTTCTTGATGTATAAACAGCCTTTGCCTGTTTTGTACTTACCAAGTTTTTTCAACAGGTCGGATTCCAGCCAGTTACCCATCCCATACAGAGTCAGTTCTTGTTTGCGCGGAGAAAAGCCAATGACGAACCAGTCACCCTCGCGTCCACTTTCGTATTTGTAGTGGTAATTGCCAAAGCCGACAATACTCGATCCCCACATCTTGGGTTCCTGTTTGGTGACCTGTTGCATCATCTTCAAAATCTCGAAGCTGTCCGCCCGTTTCGTTTCATCCTTGATGCCGTTCAGAAAATCGGTGACGCTTGCGGTGTTGACTTTTGTCTTCAATTCAGCCATGAGATTCTCCTATCTGTAAATCTGTAAAATAAAAACTTCGGAAGCCGATGAGACTTCCGAAGTTTTAGACGCTTACAAAACCTTGAAATGTACCTGTGGCTCTTTTCTTTCGAGCGCCTGTTCCGCATTGACCGCCAGCCGCAGCAGGGAATTTTCCTGCCACGGATGCCCGATGGCTTGCATCCCTACAGGCAGACCTTTCGCTGTATAGCCAACAGGGAAAGAGATGGCAGGCAGACCTGTCAGGTTGCCAGCTATGACGAAGCGCATGATTTCCACTGTCACCGAGAGATCGGAGTCGCCGTCGGGCAAGGCGCCAGGCTTGATCTCAGGCGAGGCGATGGCGGTGGTGGGCGTCAAAATCATATCCACATCTTTGAGCGCGTTTTCAAAGTTGCGGATGATCCGCGTGCGGGCGCGTTGTGCCAGCAGGTAGTCTCCCGCGTTGAAGGCGCGTCCCAGCGCCAGGTTGATGCGGACATCCAGCCCATGTTCGCGGTGATGTTCGGGGTAAGTGTAGCTCATCGCCTGCACCATCTCGCTGACGATGGTAATGGTGTGGGCGATGCGATTCAATTCCAAATCGGGGATTTCGATTTCGACAAGTTCCGCTCCCATTTCCTTGAATTTTTCGAGCATGGCTGTGCAGGCGTTGACCACTTCCATGTCTGCGTGCATGAACCATTCCCTGTAAATCCCAAGCTTGACGCCGCGCAGATCGAGTTTGTCCCAGCCTTTGAGCGTGGGCAGGGGTTGCAGCAGAGAATTCGGGTCACGCAGGTCGGGACCCGCCATCACGCCATAGGCGAGAGCCATGTCTGTGGCAGTCGCAGCCAGCGGACCAACGTGGGCGACGCTCCAACACAGTGGAGCCGCGCCGAGTTCGCTGACCCGCCCGAAGGTGGATTTGATTCCGAAGACGCCGCAGAACGAAGCGGGGATGCGGATCGAGCCGCCGCCGTCCGCGCCGATGGCGACGGGGACAAGTCCTGCCGCGACAGCCGCCGCCGAGCCGCTCGAACTTCCGCCCGTGTAATGGTTCACGTTGTACGGATTGCGCACCGTGCCATGATGCGGATTCAATCCTGTCACGTTGATGCCGATTTCGTGCATGTTGGTCTTGCCGACCAGCAACGCTCCCGCCGCCCGCATCCGCGCCACCACGGTTGCATCTTCCGTCGCTGGCGACTGACCCAAAAACGACGTGCCGACCTTGGTCGGGTAGGGAACCATGTCGAGTTCATCTTTCACTGCTACAGGCGCGCCGTCGAAAATGCTGAGCGGTTTGCCCGCTTTGATTCTCATCGTGGATTCGTGTGCCTGCTTCATCACATCTTCGCGGTCGCAGAAAATCACAGCCCGCAGCGGAGGCGCGGCTTTGTTGCTGGCTTCGATGGCGTCCAGCAATTTCGACGCCACTTCTTCGGGCGTGGTCTTGCCGTCGCGGTAGGCTTTGGCATAGTCGAAGACTGTGGCAAAGTGAAATCCGCGAGGCTCCACCGCCGCCGCGCGTGGCAATTCTTTTTCAGACACAGCCGCGTTTTTTGTGGCAAGCTCGCCCACGTGATAGATCGGGTGGTGTGTCGGCGCTTCGTTGATGACCTGCTTCCGCATCCAGGCGATGCCCGCGCTTTCCAATAGGCTGGGAATCAACAACCCACCCAACGGGCTTTCAACAAGCGAAGCAAACAGCTTCAACAGTCCGCCCGAAAGGTAGGGCAGTTTGACAGACTTGAGATCGTATACGCTTTTCTTTTCCATATTTTCCTTTTCCTTCGCGCTGAGCGCAATGTTCGTCCTGAGCATAGTCGAAGGACGAACTACATCCTCAACACTTTCGATCCGTGAATTTTTCCTTGCTTCATTTCGAGCAATGCCTGGTTGGTATCTTTCAAATCATATTCCTGAAATTCGGGCTTGATGTTTGCCTCTGCCGCCACCTGCAAAAACTCGCGCACGTCGGCGCGGGTTACGTTGGCGACTGACTTGATTTCCTTTTCCATCCACAACTGCGAAGAATAATCCAATTGGCTGAGGATGGACTTGTCGGACTCTTCCTTGCGAATGGCGTTGATGACCACCCTGCCGCCTGGTTGCACCCGCTTGAGCGCTTCGCTGACCGCGCCCCAAACTGGTGTGGTGTCGATGACCGCATCCAACCCCTCGAGCGGACTCTGGTCAATGCCGCCTGCCCAAGCCGCTCCCAGCGACAGGGCGAACTCGCGCTCCTTCGGGTTTCTGCTGAACACAAAAATCTTCGCGTTCGGAAACTTGTGCCGCGCCAATTTCAACACCAGATGATTCGACCCGCCGAAGCCCATCAGTCCCAGCGATTGACCGTCTTGCAAGTTACTCAGTCTCAACGAGCGATAACCGATTGCGCCCGCACAAAGCAACGGGGCAGCTTCGGCGTCAGAAAATGAATCAGGTATCGGGTGAATAAAGTCCGCGCGGACTTTCATGTACTCGGCATAGCCGCCGTCCACATCCCGTCCCGTCGCCTTGAATTGCGGACAAAGATTCTCCTGCCCGCTTTTGCAGAAGTCACATTTTCCGCAAGCCGAAGCAATCCACGCCACGCCCATGCGTTGACCTGTTTTTATCTCGGACTCCAAACGCTTTGCGTCCTGACTTTGGTCATTGTGCAAAGTCGGGAGACTTTGCATTCCTATGACAATTCCCACCACCTGATGTCCCAGGACCACAGGCAAACGTGGTGGAGGTGTGCGCCCCTCAATCTCATCCAACTCGGTATGGCAGACTCCGCAAGCCGACACGCACAGCAACACCTCGCCAGCTTCGAGTGTTGGCTCTGGGATTTCGCTGTAAGTCAGCGGTGTTGGGTTTTGCGGGAGTTGGGTGATCTCCCGCAGGAGCATGGATTTCATAAGTCTATTGGAAAGAGACCCTAAAGGTTCGCTTCGCGAAAGCCTTTAGGGTCTGAATTTTAGAAAAGATATGGAATGAACATCTTCGACCGCTTCATGTAATCCTGATATTGACTGCCGAAAAAGCGGATGCATTCGGCTTCGTCTGCTTTGGCGGTGAAAACCAGAAAGACAGTCGCAGTGACGGCAAGCGTGACGGCGGTCAGCGTGATGTGCTTGAAGAAGATACCCCACGTTAGTAACAACAGCGAACAATATAACGGGTGGCGGATGTACTTGTAGATTCCGTTTGTCACAAGGTTGGTGGTTTTCTCGAAGTCATACAAAGCAGGATCGTCTTCGCGTTTTTCAGCCGCCTTTCCCTGCGTCCGCAGGAAGTGAACACCAAAGCCAAGCGGGACGAAGGAGGCGAACAGCAAAGTCCATGCGATGATTTGATTCCACGCCAGCGGCTTGTCAATCCAAAACCTCATGTTGAGCGAAAACAAACCCAAAATACATTCCCACGCGAGGAAGCGGTAAAACCCGTGTGACTGCGGCGAGGTCAACGACTTGCGCGAGATGTAAATGATGACGGCAGAGCCGAGAACGAAAATCAATGCTTCCATGACTAGCCTCCTTGCGTCAAAAACTTTTCACAGAAGCAAAACAGGCGGATTCGACTCAGAATCCGTTTCAGTTCATGCAATGTGGCAATCATCTATTTTGACCATTCCCTTTTTCATGGCTCTTACCATCGATTACCATTTACCAATTACCAGCCTATCCCGTTCCGAACTGCCTGTCTCCCGCGTCACCAAGCCCGGGGACGATGTAGCCTTTCTCATTGAGATGGTCGTCGATGGCGGCAAGGTGAATGGGGATGTCGGGGTGCGCTGCCTGCATGGCTTGAATGCCTTCAGGTGCGCCAATCAGTCCGACGAATTTGATCTTCTTCACGCCCCAGCGTTTGAGCACATCAGCCGTGGCAACAGCAGAGCCGCCTGTTGCAAGCATCGGGTCGAGGATTAGACAGACTGAAACAGTGGGTTCGAGTGGCAGCTTGTTGTAATACTCCACAGGACGCAGGGTTCGCTCATCGCGGTACAGCCCGATGTGCCAGACTTCTGCGACGGGCATCAATTCCCAAATGCCTTCGACCATTCCCAAACCAGCGCGCAGAATGGGAACGAGACCGATTTTTTCCTGTAGTTCCACTCCCATGGTTTTTGCGAGCGGAGTCTCGACTTCCCGCGGCATGACGAGCAGGTCGGCGGTGGCTTCGTAGGTTAGGAGCGCGGCAATTTCCCGCACCAGCTCACGAAACTTCTTGGGTTCAATGTCTTTTCCGCGCAAGCGCGAGAGTTTATGGGCAACAAGCGGATGAGGGGATGCAAATACGTTGGACACAATGACCTCCAAAAATGGGTTACTTTATTATAGTCCGCAAGGTGATTTTTGACCCGTGACTTATGACCCTGTTTTTCGTACATTTTAGAAGAGAACAAGGAGACTAAAATGAAACTCGAAGGCTTGCACATTCTTCTGACCTATCAATGTACGTACGAATGCGACCACTGCTTCGTTTGGGGCAGTCCGTGGCAGAAGGGCACGCTGACCCTCGAGCAGATCGCGAATATTCTTGCACAGGCAAAAGAGGCGGGCGTCACTTCGGTTTACTTTGAAGGCGGCGAGCCGTTTCTGTTCTATGCAATTTTGGTCAAGGCGGCTCGCTTGGCGGCGGACATGGGCTTCTCGGTTGGCATTGTTTCCAACGCCTATTGGGCAAATTCCGTTGCAGACGCGGAAGAGTGGTTGAGACCGTTTGCGGGTAGGCTTGTGGACCTCACCGTCAGCAGCGACCTGTTTCACTGCGGCGAATGTCTGGGCGAATGTCCGCAAAATGCGATGGTGGCGGCGAAGTGGCTGCACATCCCGACGGGGATGATTAGCATCGACCAGCCTGAGGTCAAAGGAGAGGCGTCGGTGATGTACCGGGGTCGGGCGGCAAAAAAGCTCGCGGAAAGAGCAGCCAGCCGTCGGTGGGATGGGTTTGACCGCTGTCCGCATGAGGATTTGCGCGAGCCTGGTCGCGTTCATCTCGACCCGCTGGGCAATCTCCACATCTGCCAGGGTGTGGTGATTGGCAATCTGTTCGAGACCTCGCTCAAGGAGATTTGCGAGAACTATGATGCGGATGCCCATCCCATTTGCGGACCTCTGCTCGCGGGCGGACCCGTTGCACTGGTGACGGAGCACAACCTTCCGCATGAATCATCCTATGCCGATGCCTGTCATCTGTGTTACGAGGCGCGGACAATATTGCGGGAGCGCTTTCCGCAGGTGCTCAAGCCTGACCAGATGTATGGGATGATGGAATAAACCAAAATGTACCCAAGCCAATAGGCTGGGCGCATTCTTTTTTCAGGGAAAAAGCTAGATGGTGAGGGTTATGATTCCCGCCACGGTTAGCAGCATGCCGATGACCACCTTCCAGGTGACTGGCTCGCCGCCGAGGATGATGCCCATCAATGCGCCGAAGAGCGGGGAGGTGAAGGCAATTGGCATCACGCGGTTGAGTGGCGCGCCTTTTATGGCGGCATAGAAACACAACATGCCGACGGCTCCGGCAACCACCCCGCCGCCGATGACCATCATGGTCAAAGCCTTGGGACCCGCCTGCGGCAGGGTCTTCCATTGCGGAAAGGATACCGCGCCAAGGATGATCAGCGCCACCGCCGTGCGGATGGTGATTCCCATTTGCGGTGAAAGTCCGCCGAGGTGCAGTCCTTTCTTTTCAAAATAACCGCCGATGCCCCAGGCGGCGGCCGTGAGCAGGGCAAGCAATTGTGGATTCATATTTTTCTCCTGATGTGTTTTGGCTTGTAGCGTTTGGATTTTACATGAACGGATGTCAATCCAAAACGGTATAAAGTCACAAACTTGAATGTCAAAGGATATGATTTTCCCGGTCAAATTTTGGACTGGCTTGGGATGATTTCGCTTCTGGTTTCTAAAAATCCCGTTCAATGTCCTGCCGTTTGGCGGGTTGTTTTGATGTAAAATTGCCTTCATGTCCCACACTATCAACGTTCTATTTCTTGCCGCAGAAGCCGAACCTTTCATCAAGGTGGGCGGATTGGGCGACGTGGCCGGCTCCCTTCCCCGTGCCTTGCGCGCTCTTTCGACCGATGACTTAAAACTCGACGTGCGGCTTGTCCTGCCACACCATCCCGCGGTCAAAGCGGAGACCTTGAAGCCTCTGGGTATGTTTTCGATCTCGCGCGGTGGCTCCGAAATTCAGGTCGAGGCGTCCGAAACCGTTTTGAACGGGATGCCCGTCTATCTCATCGGTGGGGAGCCGATCCGCGCAAACGGCTCGGTCTATTCTCTCGATGCCAAATTGGACGTGGAAAAATACGCTTTCTTTTCATTTGCGGCTCTTGAACTTGCAAATCATATGCGAAGCGACTGGCAGCCCGATGTGATTCACGGCAACGACTGGCATACCGCGTTGAGCATGTACGGCTCGCTGACCAAACGCTGGGAGGAGGGCACGCGTCATGTGGCATCGGTGATCACCTTGCACAACCTCCCCTTTATGGGACCCGACGCCAGCGCCATCATCGAAAGTTACGGACTCAAACTTGCCCAGACCGACCTGCCCGAATGGGCGCGGGTCATGCCGCTGCCATTGGGACTGTGGGCTTCGGATGCAATCGTCGCCGTGTCGCCAACCTACGGCAGGGAAATCCTCACCCCCGAACACGGATGCGGACTCGACGAGTTTTTGATTTCCCGCGGCGAAGCGGTCAGCGGCATTCTCAACGGCCTGGATACTGCTTCGTTTGATCCCGCCGTCGACCCTGCCCTCGGGTCGAACTTCGACATGGATACGCTCGAAAAACGCGCCGCCAACAAAAGCTTGTTGCAGGAAAGATTGGGATTGCCGCATGACGCCGAGACTCCACTGCTGGCAGTAGTCTCGCGCATGGATGTTCAAAAAGGCATCGACATGGTCTTTTCCGCGTTGAAGATGATGAAGAAACCCAAATGGCAGGCTGTTGTTTTGGGGATAGGCGACCCCAAACTCGAAGCCGCCGCGATGAAATTGCAGGAAACATTTCCCGACCGCGTCAAGGTCGAGACCCGCTACGATGCCGGGCTTGCCCGCCAAATCTACGCCGGCTCCGACATGTTCCTCATGCCATCGCGTTACGAACCCTGCGGACTTTCCCAGATGATCGCCATGCGCTACGGCTGTGTGCCGGTGGTTCGCGCGGCGGGCGGACTCAATGACACGGTAAAACACAACGAAACAGGCTTCGTCTTCCAAAAGGCGCATCACATGGCGCTGGTGGCCGCGATCAAATCCGCGCTCAAAATATTTGCCGAGCGCGAGAAATGGCGGGAAATTCAACGCGCAGGCATGGCTCAGGATTTCTCCTGGGAAAATTCCGCAAGAAAATACCTCCAACTCTATCAATCCCTCCTCGTTAAAGCATGACCTTCAAACGTTCCTCTGGCATTCTGCTTCATCCCTCCAGCCTGCCAGGACCCTACGGTATCGGCGATCTCGGTCCTCAGGCATATCGTTTTGTTGACTGGCTTTCCTCCACCGGTTGCAAGCTTTGGCAGGTGCTTCCACTTGGTCCAACGGGCTATGGTGACTCGCCCTACCAAAGTTTTTCCGCATTTGCGGGGAATCCATATCTCCTCAGTCCCGATGAATTGCTTGCGGATGGATTGCTGACTCAGTCGGATTTGGACTCGCTGCGCGACCTGCCCGCCTCCCACGTGGATTTCGGTCAACTGATTCCCCGCAAACTGGCTCTGTTACAAAAAGCCTTCGACAACTTCCGAAGTTCCCCGGAAAACCCGCGCCCCGCTTTCGATTATTTCTGCGTCGAAAACGCGTCCTGGCTCGATGATTACACTCTCTTCATGGCGTTGAAGGAAGTCAATGGCGGCGGCGCGTGGAACGGGTGGGTTGACTCGGTTCGCTCCCGAAAAAAGACCGCCTTGCGCAAGGCGCAAAAGGAACTTGCCGAAATCATCCAGCGCTATGCGTTTTATCAATTCCTATTCTTCCGCCAATGGGAGAAACTACGGAAGTATGCCAATGAGCGCGGAATCAAAATCATCGGCGACATTCCCATCTTCGTCGCCAACGACTCGGCGGATGTCTGGGCGCACCCGGATTTGTTCTTCATGGACAAGGCTGGCAACCCAACCGTCGTAGCGGGCGTCCCGCCGGATATATTTTCCGAGCATGGACAGTTATGGGGCAACCCGCTCTATAATTGGGAAATCCACAAGAGGGATGGCTATGCCTGGTGGATTTCACGCGTGCGCTCCTCTTTGCGAATCTTCGATATTTTGCGCTTCGATCATTTCCGCGGATTTGCCGGTTATTACGAAATTCCCGCCGACCACAAAACAGCCCAGTATGGACATTGGGTTTCCGGCCCCGGCGCGGACTTGTTCCAAGCCGTCGATAAGGACCTCGGCAACGGTATGCTTGCCCCCGGCATGGGGTTGCCCTTCATCGCCGAGGACCTGGGACTGGTCACCCCTGATGTGATCGAACTGCTTGCCGCCTTCAACCTTCCCGGCATGAAGGTTCTACAATTTGGTTTTACGGGACCCGATAACCCCTTCCTGCCGCATAATTATGCGCCCAACTGCGTGGCGTACACCGGCACGCATGACAATGACACGGCGATGGGCTGGTTTGCTTCCGCCCCTCAACACGAGAGGGAGTTTGCCCGGCGTTACCTGTGTGTGGACGGCAGCGACTTCGCCTGGGACTTGATCCGCGCGGTGTGGGGTTCGGTTGCCGATATTGCCATTGCCCCCATGCAGGATGTGCTGAACTGCGGCGGCGAAGCCCGCATGAATTACCCCAGCAGGCTCGGCGGCAACTGGTCATGGCGCATGAGGGATGAAGATATAAACGAAGGTTCGGTTGGAAGGCTGCGCGAATTGAATTGGATGTACCTGCGCTAAAAGATTACTCTGAAGTCGGACGGCTTGCCGTCCGACTTTTTTCTAAAGTGGCGCTCCCAAAAGCGCGGCGCAGAAGTTCAGCGGCATCTTCCTTGATCTTGCTGACGGGCGGAAAATCGGAAAAAGTTGCGTTAAGGGGTTGGTCGCTTGCCCGCTGTATGCGCATGAGTCATTCGATTTCTATGTATAATCTAAAGTGAGCACTGGCTTGCTCCCGCCGCAGTCCCGGGCGGTGGGATGCCGCCGGGAGTAAAAGATTGAATGGATGAAGTTTATCAAGGAGATGCTGAATGAACAGAGTTTCAAAGTCAATCCTCTTTACGGGATTATTCTTGATTGCACTCACCGCGGCATGCAGGATCGAAGTGGTGGCGCCCACCGAAATCGCGCGGCCAACTCCCGTTCCGCCGACGGAAACGTCCACGGCGATTCCGACAGCCACCGTCCCGCCTGCCAGTCCCACACCGGAGTTTGCCCCGTTCTGCGAGGCGGGCGACGGGAATGCTTCGTCTGCCATGCAATGTCGTCCTCTGGCGGCCGAGGAGAGTAGTACCTTTTGCTCGGAAAAAGACCCCTACAACCTGATCCTCATCGACCAGGGGTTGACCTATGAATTGTTGACCGACGGTTTCCGCTGCACAGATGCAGGCTTGAAGGGCGACAAACAGATGATCACCTGCACAGGACAGTATGCGGCCGCTTTTGCCATCAACGTCTGCGACCCGGCTTGTGTCATCCCGACTGTGCAGGCGGCGGTGACAAAATGTCCGGCGGGGTATAACTATAACGTTTATCAAGGCTGCTGCACGCAGGAAATCCAGCAGATCGATCCGAATTGCATGGCATTCGATTTCAAGACGACGAGCTGCGTGGTGCGCTGTTTCGAGTTCAAGAAAGAGGCGAAGTGCAAGAAGAATTCGTGGGCTTGTGAGTGGAACGATAAGGAACGGATTTGCGAATTGAGAAAATAGCCGCGTGTTGACGATCTCTTTTCCGCTTACTTGCGGCTGCCTTTGGATAGATCGGCGCGATTGTTTTGCAAAGCAGACTTGCCCCGTCGTATGCAGGCGAACAGCGTACCCGCTCACCCAGAAAAAGGCTCAGGCGAGGGATGACCGCAGTATCTTATCCATCGCTTTTCCTTTTGCGAGTTCGTCGATCAGTTTGTCCAAATAGCGGATTTTTTGCATCAGCGGATCTTCGATTTCTTCCACGCGGACACCACACACGACACCTTTGATAAGCGAACTATCTGGATTAATGGCTGGTGCCTGGGTGAAAAAGGTTTCAAAGTCATTTCCCTGTTTGATTTGCTGTTGCAACCCCGCCTGACTATAACCAGTCAACCAGCAGATGATTTGGTCGACTTCTTCTTTTGTGCGATTTTTGCGTTCCGCTTTTTGAACATAGAGCGGATATACATCTGCAAATTTCATTGTGAAAATTCGAGAGTTAGGCTTGTTGCTCATTGAAAATTTCTCTTTCCAGACCTGACAGGTTTCTACAGAATCCTGTCTGACTCGCGCCTTTGTCTGCGCAAAGATTATGTCTGACTCGCGCCACGATGAAACCTGTCAGGTCTCAATCTTCCTTTGTTGGACGGGACGCTTACATTCTGCGCTCGGCGGTGAGGTGAGAACATCCTACCAGAAAAAATGGGTAGTTCTCAATAGCTTGCCCTGATTGGCTAAGGGGTGCAAGTGTGACTGGCAAAGTCATGCCGAAGGATCAGGCGCATGCCATGTTGTGCTTTTTGTCCACGAGAACCTTTGCTATTAAGAAAGAGCGCAAGCCTATAAAACCAGCCTGCGCTCACAAACTTTTTACTGTGCCGTCTTCCTCCGCTTCTCGATTTCGTTCACAATATCGTCAAGGGATTTATTTGCAAAGATAACTTCCCGTTCTTGAGTGTAATTTCCGTAACCTTGAGTAAATTGTTTTAGAAAACGGACAGCGTCCACAACCCCCAATTCTTTATAGAGCAGGTGGAGTGCTTGCTGGTTAACTTCGATTAGGGGTCTTACATCTGTAATCATTTTTCAATCTCCTGAACCAAATCAACAGGATTTGCCACTTTTACCGCTAAGCTCTTGACCTTCTTTGCATTTCGCAGCAACTTATCATCACAGGTACAGAAATAATCGGCGCCTCCCGATTCAGCCAACGCTATATGAAGCGCATCAAGCGGCTTTATGCCGACTTTCATTATTTCTGCCGCACAAGTCTTCTCCTTCTCTGTGACGATGAGAATATTCTTGGCTTTTGCCAAGACCGACAACGTATGTTCTTTTCGAACGGGCAACGAACCTTGTTCACCTTCATAAAGCAACGCTTCTGACGAAAGTAATTCAACCTGCCCAATATCACAAAAAGTAAGAATGCCGAGAACGGCTTCCGACTCTAAAACAATCCGAACTTGATTCGATGTGTCGAGCGGTCTTTGGATGGCGCATAAATCAAGATAGATTTTCACGCTGATATTTTAACACCTTTTGACTTGGAAAATAGCCACTCAACAGATTACGTTCATGGACCTGCTCACCACAACCGTGCGGGCGGACAGCGAACCTGTTCAACCAGAAAAAGCGGGACTTCCCAGCGGACTTGACCCGCCGCAGGCATACAAGCGGACAGCGAATCCGCCCAACCAGAAAACTTTGCCTCCAGCAAAAAGCCACTGGAGGCTCCTGCCCCTTCCGTCCTCGCTGCGCGGGACACCTCCCCCAAATACGACAGACAAATATTACCTTTTCAAATGGGCTTTTCATGTCGTATTTGGGGGAGGGCAGGGAGGGGGTAGCCATTTTTATCTCCTTTTTTGGCACTTCTAAAGATTTCAGGTGGATTTCCCACCTGTTGACGACATCTTCCTTGGTTCGCTCGGTATCCTGCTTTCTTCGCTTGGTATCTTCCTTACTTCGCCTTCAATCCTCTTGACTTCGCTC
>DAOUAS010000155.1:0-11984 GCA_034433295.1 Anaerolineales bacterium
AGCGTGGTATAACTCATGTGACACTCCTTGCAGGTTGTTGGGGTCGCACCTGCAATGCTGCATCAGGAGTGTCTTTTTGTTAATATCCATCCCTATTTACGGATAGGGTCTTATAACCTCACATACTTTTTCCCAAGATTGGGCTTCAGCTTTCTTCACGCCAATATGCCTATTCAGGTTAACTGAGATTGACTTGCAATAGGTAGTATGACATGGAGACCATCATACTTGACACGAGAGCAACTGGAAGAAAGGCGACTGGCAGGCGGACGCCTTTTGAAAGCAGGCACACTGAGCCAAGCAGACATTGCACGACAACTGGGCGCCAGCCGAGCCACAGTCAGTGATTGGGCAAAGACGGTTGAAGCGAAAGGCATGCGAGGTCTCCGAAAGAAGAAAGCGACAGGCAGTTCCTCCAAACTGAATGCGCAGCAAAAGCAAAAACTGAAATACATGCTGGAGCGCGGCTTTGCTCGCTTACGTCGTCGCCCAGGCTTGCTTCTCGGTTTCTTTCATGCCGCCGGGCTTTCTGTTAGGCAACTTCGGTGAACCTGAATAAAAGAATAAAATGCCGTATTGCAGTCAGCCCTCCGACTTTTAGAATTCGGAGGGCTGACTGATTACTGTCTACTAATCACTGATTACTTCTTGCTCTCCCGTTCCCACAACTGCCTTGCAATCACTTCCTGATCCACGGGGAGTCTGTCCACGCGCACGCCGACGGCGTTGTAGATGGCGTTGGTGATGGCGGGGATGGTCGGGATGCTGGAGACTTCGCCGACGCCCTTTGCGCCGTAGGGTCCCGCCTCGACGGGATGCTCGACGATGATGGATGTGATCTCAGGCGTGAGCATGATTCCAGGGACGCGATAGCGGGCAAGGTGGTCGGTGACGACCTGTCCGTCCTCGACGATGAACTCTTCGGTCAGGCAGTGACCCAAGCCCATCATCACGCCGCCTTCGACCTGTCCCTGCAAACCGAGCGGATTGATCGCCATGCCCACGTCGTTGGCGGAGATGACCTTCAACACGTTCACTTCGCCCGTTAGTTTGTTGACTTCGATTTGGGCGGCTTGCGTGGCGAAGGAGAAGGCGAAGTGCATGTCGCCGCCCGTGCCGAGGGGCTGGGTTTTCGGCGCTTCATATTCGTAGCGGACACAAGGCTTCTGCCCGGCGGCGGTCATTTCCTTGTAGACTTCGGCGTAGGTCATCGAATGCCCATTGACATGGACAACGCCGTCCTCGAAGCGGATTTGATCGGGGCGCACATCGTACTTCTCAGCCATCGAAGCGGAGATTTCTTCACGCAGGGTCTTCGCCGCATAGCGTGAAGCATTACCCGTCACAAAGGTTTGGCGGGATGCGGTGGTGGGTCCGCCGTTGGGGGTCAGGTCGGTGTCCATGACGAGGACGCTGACCTTGTCGGGTGTCACGCCCAATTCCTCAGACACAACCAGTCGCATGACCGTGACCAGTCCCTGACCGAGTTCGGCGGCTGAACTGCGGACCTGGAAGGTGCCATCCTCGTAGAGTTCCACGTCCGCGCCGGATATGTCGGGGGCACCGCCGCCAAGCCCTGTGTTCTTGTACGCCGAGGCATAGCCCCAAACGCGGACAAGGTTCGGGTTGGCAGGGTCAACTTTCGGGGTGAAGGGGTCTTTGTCGTGCTTCAACATTTCCGCTTCAACTTTGTCGATACATTCGGTCAAGCCGACAGAGTCGCGCAGGACTTGTCCCGTGTTAGTGACGCTTCCGACATGCAGGGCGTTCATGCGGCGCAGTTGGACTCTGTCCATGCCGAGTTTTTTGGCGAGCATATCCATCATCGATTCCACTGCGAAGGCGGACTGCAACACGCCGAAGCCGCGGAACGCGCCCGCGGGCGGGTTGTTGGTGTACATGGCATAGCAGTCGGCGCGGACGTGTTCGATGTCATAAGGTCCAGCCGAGTGCGTGGTGGCGCGGGTCATCACCTTTTCGCCGAGCGACGCATACGCGCCCGTATCGCCGTAGAGTTCGGTTTGCATCGCCACGATGCGCCCATCCTTCTTCGCGCCGACCTTGACGGTGATCTGCGTGGCGTGGCGTTTGGGATGAACGATCAAACTTTCCTGTCGGTCGAAGAGCAGTTTGACGGGACGCCCCGTGACGTTGGCAAGCATGGCGGAATGAATCTGTCCCATGATGTCTTCCTTGCCGCCAAAGCCGCCACCCATCAGTTGACCAATCACGCGGACGCGGGATTCGTCCCAGCCCAAAGCGCGGGCAACCTGGGTGCGATCCTGATATGGGATTTGCGACCCGACGTAAATGTTCATGCGCCCATCGGGGAGCGGTTCGGCAATGCTGCATTCAGGCTCGATGAAGGCGTGGTCGTGGGGCGGCGTGTGGAAGGTGTGTTCGAGAATCACATCGGAGTTGGCAAAACCTTTGTCCATGTCACCCTTGCGGACTTTGATGTGTTTCAACAGATTGCCCTTTTCATGGAGTTGCGGCACGCCGTCTTGTTTCGCCATCACGGCGTTGGTGATAATTGGTTGGAGGTCAAACTCGGCTTCGATGAGGTTGGCGGCTTCCTCGGCAATCGCCTGAGTCTCGGCGGCGACAATCGCCAGCGCATCGCCCACGTAGCGGATTCTTTCGCCTAGCCCGATCATGATCGGCCAATCGTAAATGACCAGTCCATGATTCTTTTCGCCGGGGACATCTGCGGCGGTCAAAACGGCGAGGACACCGGGCAGATCTTTGGCTTTGGAAATGTCGAGTTTGGTCAAAAAGCCATGCGGAATCATTGCGCGCTTGACTTTGGCAAATAACATGCCATCGAGGACAATGTCGTCGGTGTAGATTGCTTCGCCTATCACCTTCTCCACCGCTTCGGGGCGATGGAATTTGTGTCCGACGGTCTTATGCGTGTGAACTGAGTCTGGAATATGCGTCGGCTTCTGGACGGGTTCGCCTGTGCGGAGGGCCTGCGCCGCAGAGACAATCGCCCGCTCGATGGACGGATAACCCGCGCAGCGACAAAGCGTGTCCTTCAATGCAAAGCGGATGGCTTCGCTGTCTGGATCTGGGTTGCGCTTGAGCAGGGCATACGCGGTCATGATTTGTCCGGGGATGCAGAATCCGCACTGGACGGCTCCCTGCTCCACAAAGGCTTCCTGCAACGGATGCAGTTTCATCTCCTCGTGAACGCGCTGCGCCAATCCCTCGATGGTGACGATGGTCTTGCCGTCGGCCCGTTCGGCGGGATAGACACAGGACATGGTCGGCTCGCCGTCCACCAGGACGGTACACGCGCCGCACTCCGCCTCCTCACATCCGATCTTTGTACCCGTAAGGTGAAGTCTCATACGGAGAAGCGAAGCCAGAGTCTCGCCAGGCAGGGCTTCCAAAGTTTTATTGATACCGTTAACTGTAAGATTGATTTTGTTGGTCATAATAGTTTCCTCAATAAATGGAGTCAAAAGTCTCCCGGCTTTTGACCGCCAACGACGGGAGTCGTTGGACTCCACTTCCTAGCCGGCACGTTTCCACGCGGTTTCCAGCACATCCTTGAACAAGCCGCCGACGATGTGACGGCGATAGTCTGCACTGGCGCGGCGGGCGCTGGTGCGGAATTTGGCTTGGGCAAGCAGGGATTCGAGCGATCCGCTGAAGTTTTCTTTGTTGAGGGGTTTTCCACGCAGGAAAGCTTCGGTTTCAGTGGCGCGGAAGGGAATCGGACCGCCAGGTCCAACGGCGATATGAATATCCTTGACGACGTCCTTTTCGCGCTCAAGCCAGACCGAGCAGTTGAGGATGGGAAGGGCAACTCCCTGCGGGCGCATGATGCGCTTGAAGCAGGAGGCTTGTCCTTTTTTAGCCTGCGGCAAATAAAAGCCGACGATGATTTCCTTGCTCTTGTCGAGGGAGGATTTACCGGGGCCTGCAAAAAGCGCAGTGAAGGGCATTCGGCGAGTCCCTGCGGGGCTGGCGACTTCCGCCTGGGCTTCGAGCGCGGTCAGGGCGATGGTTCCGTCCGCGGCGGGGAGGGCGTGCGCCACGTTTCCCCCGATGGTGGCTGTGTTGCGGACTTGCGGTCCGGCGATCAAGTTACAGGCTTCGACCAAAGCCTGGGCGTGCGTCCCAACCAGCGGGTCGGTGGCGACGCGGTTGACGGCGACAGCGGCGCCGATGAAGAGTTCCGTCCCCCTCAATTCGAGTGTCTTCATCTCTTCGACGAAGGTCAAATCGATCAAGGTGTGAACAGGCTCGTGGCGTCCCTGTTTCAGGTCGAGCAACAGATCTGTTCCACCAGCAATGGGCATGGAGGGACCTGACGCCGATACGAGGGCTTGAATGGCCTCCGCGACCGACGAAGGTTTTACGTATTCCTGCCAAAGGTTCATAAGTGGTGTCCTTTCTTTTTTTGGCGGCGGAACTTTTCGATGGGCTTGGCTACCCAACGCCGTGGCGCGCCGCGCCACGACCACCGAACCGATGGGTTATTATTTTGTTGGGGCGGGTCTCAGACCTGCCCTTCCCCCTACGGGTGAACGCCAGCCATCAGCAATCCGAGTTTTTCGGGAGTGGCATTCTCACGCGGGACAATATCCATGACTTGTCCCTCATAGAGAACGGCAATGCGGTCTGAAAGAGCGAGGATTTCGTCGAGGTCTTCGGATATCAGCATGACTGCCACACCCTGGCAGCGTTGTTCCAGCAACTGCTCGCGGACGTATTCCGTCGCGCCGATGTCCAATCCGCGGGTGGGCTGGGCGGCGATAATGACTCGCGGCGTACGGGAAATTTCGCGCGCCAGAACAACCTTCTGGATATTGCCGCCCGAAAGATTCTTGGCGCGGGTGTCGCGCGAAGGGGTCTTGACGCGAAACTGCTTGATCAACGCATCGGAGTGGCGCGAAATCTCGCCGAGGTTGAGAAAGCCATAACGCGAGTACGGAACCTTGTGGTGTTCGCGCAAGACCATGTTTTCGGCAACCGTAAAGTCCTTGATCATACCGTCGCGCATTCGCTCTTCGGGAATGTAGGAAAGCATCTGCTCGGTCAATTCGGCGGGCGGGAGATTGGTCACATCCCGACCTTCCAAAAGGACCTGTCCGCTGGTGGCTTTGCGAAGCCCGGCAATCGCCTCCGCCAGTTCGCGCTGACCGTTGCCCGAAACACCCGCAATGCCCAGCACTTCGCCCGAACAAACTTCAAGATCGACGTTTCGCAATCCGGGCGTGCCGCGGTCACTGCCGCAGGAAACGCCTTTAAGCTGCAAACGGGGAGCGCCGCATTCCACTTGCCCGCGATCCGGGGTAAAGCCAACTTCGCGCCCAACCATCCAGTTCGCGAGTTCCTGTTTGGTAATGTCGGAGGTGAGCTTCGTGCCGATCATGCGCCCGTCGCGCAGCACCGAAACGCGATTGCTGATCTCGACCACTTCGTGGAGTTTATGCGAGATGAAGACCAGTCCGTGACCGTCCTTCACCATTTGCTTCATAATGACGAATAATTCATCCACTTCCTGCGGGGTGAGCACGGCCGTCGGTTCGTCGAGGATAAGCAAAGCCGCGCCGCGATACAGGGCTTTGATGATCTCGACGCGCTGTTGCTGTCCAACAGAAAGCTGCCAGATATAGGCAGACGGGTCTATCTTCAGGTTATATATTTCCGCCAGTTCGAGGATGCGCTTCGAGACGCGGTCGAGGTCGGTCAGCAAGCCACGGGAGGATGGCAATCCCAAGGCGACGTTTTCAGCCACGGTCAATGTCTGCACGAGCATAAAGTGCTGGTGGATCATGCCGATGCCATGATTAATCGAGTCTGTGGGCGAGGAAATGCGAACCGGTTTGCCGTTGATCAAAACCTCGCCCTCGTCGGGATGGTACAAGCCATAGAGGATTTTCATCAACGTGCTTTTACCCGCGCCGTTCTCGCCCAGCAGGGCATGGACTTCGCCGGACTTCACGTCGAAGTTAACATGGTCGCTGGCAAGGACACCAGGGAATCGCTTGGTAATGCCGCGCATCTCCAGGCTGTCGATGCGAGTCCTTCCAGAAGGGAGTTTGTCGGTTTCGCTCATGGATGCCATCCTAGCCCCCACCCTTGCCCTCCCTCATCCTTCGACTTCGTTCAGGATGGGGGAGGGTTGGGAGAGGGAAATTATTTACAAAACTTACGGCAGGGTGATGGTGATGGTTCCGTCCACAATACCCTTGACGGTCTCTTCCGCCAGCGCCTTGACATCTTTGGGCAGGGCGTAACCTTCATTGAACTCGATCACTTCGCCGCCATTTGCAAGGTCAACGACGAAGGACTGCCCGCCGAGGGTGCCTTCCTGTACGAGGGCAATGATTTGCTTGATCACCACTTCCCAGTGGAAAACCTGAGTGGCAACCACAATATCAGGCGCAAGAGATGCCTGGCTCGACTGGGTGCCAAACCACAGCACATCGGCCTCATCTGCTTTACCGATCGCGCCCACAACCATCTGGGCGGAACCGGTCATCACATCGGCGCCAGCCGCAATGTGGGTGGTGGCAGCTTCGGAGGCAAGGGCGACATCCGAGAAGGAGCCAATGTAGTTGACATTGACCTTGATATCGGGTTTGGTGGCGGCAACGCCAGCCTTGAAACCTTCAACATACAGTTTGGCGTCGCCGGTCTCGATGGGACCAACTACGCCAATGACACCGCTCTTACTGAGGGAGGCAGCCATCACGCCATTGACGTAGCCGCCTTCATGGGAAGCCGCTTCATAGGCAAAGACATTGGGCAGACCAAAGGTATCCACCGTGGTGCCCCAGGCAAAACTGGTTTCGGGGAAGTCGGGGGCGATTTCCTGCAGGGAGGAGCCGTACTGCGAACCGTGGGCAATAATCAAGTCAAAGCCCTGGGTGGCATAGTCGCGGATGGCGGCGGCGGCATCGTCCACAACGAACATACCTTCCGAGTAAACGAACTCGAAGTTCTCGGCGCCCATTTCCTCCTGGATTGCCACAAGGGCATCGTACATGGACTGGCCGAACGCCAGGTCAGTCGTGGAGCTGGGCATCACCACCGCAACGCGGAAGGGTTCAGCCATGGGGGCTTCGGCAGGAGCCTCGGTGGCAGCGGGGGCTTCAGCGGCAGGCGCTTCAGGAGCGGGAGCCTCTGTGGCAGGGGCGGCGCAGGCGCTCAAGACCAACGCCAGCGTCAGGACAAACCAAACGAACTTTTTCATCTTCTTCTCCTTTTAGAAAAATGGATATTCTTTCGACAGGGCGCGCGCCCTGTTGCGAAATTCAAGGTTAGTCGCCGCGCTCGAAGGGCTTTGTCAAAGCCGACGGGGCGCGGACTTTCGAAACGGTGGCAACCAGAACCAAAATCGTCACCACGTAGGGCATCATCACCGCCAGGTCGGAAGGGATGGGAATGCTCAGCACTTGTATCCACAGTTGCAGGGAATTGATCAAACTGAAGAGCAAGGCCCCGCCCAAAACGCCGATGGGACGCCATGCGCCGAAGTACACCAGCGCCACCGCAATGAATCCCAGTCCGCTGGTCATGTTTTGCTGGAAGACGTTGAGCAGGGCGATGGACATCGAAGCGCCCGCAATCCCGGAGAGGATTCCGCCGAGGATGATGGTGAAGTAGCGGATTTGCGCCACGCTGACGCCGAGGGAATCCGCCGCATCCGGGTTCTCGCCCACCGAGCGAATCTTCAGCCCAAGCGTGGTCTTATTCAACACGAACCATGCCAGCGGCACAAGCAGGTAGGCGAAATAAACCAAAATGTTCTGGCGGAAGAAAATTTCGCCGATATAGGGGATGTCGCTTAAAACAGGGATGTAGAGTTGGGGAAAGCCTCTGACCGTCTCGACCGTGCCCATCAATTTTTGAAAGAGCAGGTCGCTCATGCCCAGCCCAAAGAGATAGAAACCGATGCCGCTGATGCCCTGTTCAGCCTGCAAATTGACGGTGACATAGGCCATCGCCAGCCCCATCAAAGCGCCAACGATGACGGCGGTCAGCAAGCCAAGCCAGAGGTTGCCAGTGGTCAGCGCAACGTAAAAGGCCGCAAAGGCGCCCAAAAGCATCTGCCCTTCGACGCCCAGATTCAACACGCCGCTTTTTTGTCCAAAGGTTTCGCCAATTGCGGCAAACAAATACGGGGTGGAGAGGCGAATGCCGGAGGCGAGAATGCCAATCAAAACAGTGACAGAAAAAAGGTCGGAAATCATGAGCCTGCCTCCGCTTGCCGGGTTGGGTTATTGTCCGCCTCTGCGCGGGGCGGCGGGGCTTCGTCTTCATGTTTGGCGACCGCTTCGCGCCTGCGCTGGCGGCGTCTGCGCCAGATTTCACTGCTCACCACAAACACCACCACCAGACCGTTGAGGGCAATGATCAAAGCGGAGGGAACCTGCACGATTCTCTGCATCTTGTTCGCGCCGACGAGAAGCGCGCCAAATAAAATCGAGGCGGGGATGGACAACAGGGGATGAAGCTGCCCAAACAAGGCGGCGACAATGCCGTTGAAACCCGCGCTGCCCGTGAAGCCCGAAGCCGAGCCGTCGGTTATCATGCGGTAATTGACGCCAAAGACCTGCGTCGCGCCCGCCAGCCCGGCAAAAGCTCCGCTCAACAGCAGGGCAACGACCATGTAACGTTGAACCTTGATGCCTGCGTAGCGCGAGGCATGCGGGTTCTGTCCCACCGCGCGGATGCGATACCCAAGGGTGGTGCGCCACAAGAGGATGTAAACCAAAATCGCGAGGATGACCGCAATCAACGCGCCGAGATGCAAGCGTGTGGGAATCAGGCGCGGCAGGCGGAAGAGTTCATCCAAACGCGCGGTCTGGGGAATCTGCGAAGCCAGTTTAGCCTGTTCCGGATCGATCATGGGTCCGCGCAGGAGGAAGTTCATTAATTGGACGGCGATGGCGTTCATCATCACCGTGCTGAGAATTTCGTTCACGCGGAAATAAGCCTTAAGCACGCCGGGAATACCGCCCCAAACTGCGCCGCCGGCAAATCCTGCCAGCAACGCAAGAGTGACTGTCAGCCAGCCGGGCAAGCCGGTGACGTTAAGCCCCACCCATGTTGCCAGAATTGCGCCGACGATCATCTGTCCTTCGCCGCCGATATTGATAACATCGCCGCGAAACGAAATACAGATTCCCAGCGCAACCAAAAGCAGGGGCGTTGCCTTGACTAACGTTTCAGCAAATGCGTTCGTACTGCCAAAAGCGCCATCCCACAAGGCGGCGTACGCTTCGATGGGGTTGACCTTCAAAAGCAGGAGCATCACGGCTCCCACGGCAAGCGCGGCAAGGGTTGCAATCACCGGCAAGAGGGCGTCGAAAAGGGAACCTAGTTTTTGTCGCATCAGGATCTCGTCCTCCTCAGGATCGGATTCAATACGCAGTGGGATAAAAACAGGCGGGTCAATTCCACGCCTGCGCCAAGCTCAAATGTAAAAACGAATCGTCGAAAATGTTCACGCCCAGGGCAAGGGGTAGATTATTCTTTTCATAGAATGTTGTCTGCAATTGCAGGATCGGTCTTCCCGTTTCTCCGCCGAGAAACTCCCGCGTTTCCGCGTCAAGCGCAATGGAACGGATGTTGGTCAAAACAAACGCGATTTTTTGGTGGAAATATTGATCGAAGATATCCCGGATGTGAAGCCCGCCATCGACGTTATCCAATGATCCGTGCGGCAGGAATGCGGGGATCACATTGTTGGATAGAATTACCGCCTGCTGATCGGCGTAGAATAACCTTTGCAAACAGATTAATTCGTCTCCCGGTTCCAAAGCCAGGACAAGCGCCTCTTTTTCAGTGGCGGGCCGCTGCATCATGGAGATCAAGCGAATGGACGGGTTGTAGCCATTACCGGCAATCAATTCGGTTAAATCCCAAAGATTGCCGAAATGGGCGCTTGCGCGGCGCACATGCTCGTTGACGTATGTGCCATCCCCCTGTTTGCGAATGATAAAACCGTTGGTTGCCAGTTTGGCTAGTACAGAGCGCACAGTGGCACGGCTGACCCCCAACTCGTCAGACAATTCACTCTCGGAGGGAATGCGACTTCCAGGCAAATAGACGCCGCTCCGAATTCGCTCCAGAAGGATTTCATCTACCTGTTCCGCAATTGACTTTGCTTGAAGTACGCGCATGGTGTGTGTATTTCAAATGGCAGTCGTCTGACGTTTAGACATTTGTACCATATTTCACATGGAATTTCAAGGGGCAATTTTTCGAGTCTCGCGGTTTGGAAGGTAAAAAAGAAAAAGGGCAGGCGGTGACCTGCCCAAAATATTCTTAGGTTCACCCAATTCACGGCGCGTCTGAAGCATCACCGACAACAGGCAAACCAATCACAGCTCAAACGCAAAAGTAAATCGTCATTTACCCAGGATGGAGCGTGATTGGCGTCGCCCGGAAGTCCAACGAAACTGCGGTTCATTGATTCGGAACTCTAGTCAACTTCAATCGTTACTGTGGCAGTCATATTCCATCTGAATCGCAAGTCGGATTCATCGAGCGTGATTGTGGTCTTGTAAGTCATGTCGCCAAGATATTCGCGCCCAACGGGGTCGATTTTGGTGACGGTGCCTGTGAATTCCTCGTCGGGGAAGGCATCCAGTTTGACCGTGACCTTGTCACCAATGGTTACATTTGCCACGTCAATTTCGGCGAGGTCTTTGGTCTCGACTTGCCAGCGTCCCAAATTGCCGAGGAAGGCGACGGGCACGCCAGCGTTGACGGTCTCGCCGACGGACAAGTCAAGGCTGAGGACGGTGGCGGCAAACGGCGCGCGCAGTTGACTATTGTCCAGGGCGGCGCGGGCAGCATTGAGGCTTGCTAGTGCGGATTCGAACTGGGCGCGGGAGACCGCCATTTGTTCGGCGTTCTCGCCAGCGGTCAGGTTGTCGAATTCCTCCTGCGCGTTTTTCATTTTTGACTTGGCGGCTTCGACGTTCGCTTCGAGTTCCGCCCACTGGATGGCTTTGCGGTAATCCGCCCAGGCGTCGTCCAGCCGCTTCTTGTAGATTTTCGCCGTGTCTCTGTAAACCTTGGGCTTATCAGGAGTGTCGTTCCGCATTTCCCATTCGAGGCGCTCTTCGAGATATTTATACGGCTCGAAGTTTGTCCGCGCTTCTTCTAGTTTGCCGTAGGTGAATTCCATCGCCTCGCGGGTGGTCATCTCGCGCAAGTCAGCGGGAACGTCGAAATTATCGAAGGCGAGTTGCGCCATCCGCAGGGATTCGTGAGAGTCGGCTAGATCGCGCAGGACAGCGGCTTGGGAAGCGTTGAAGGCTTGTTGCGCCGTCAGATAGGCTTCCTCGGCGCGGGCGACCTCGGCTTGCAGAGATTCGCTGTTTTCGAGTTTGGCGATAACCTGTCCTTCGGTCACCTGTTCGCCTTCGGAGACCAAAATCTCGGCGATGATTCCAGGCTGGGCAAAGGATAACTCGACGGAGGGATCGGGGAGCAAAGTCCCTTCGGCGACGACGATTGATCTGCTTTCCTTGACTGGCGCGAGCGTGGGGGCGGGGGTGGCGGTCCCACCGCAGGCAGAGAGGAGGAAGGCGAGAAGGACGAGAGAGAGGGTAAGTTTTTTCATGATGAACTCCTTGTTTATTGAATGTCATTGCGAGGAGGAGCGGGAGCGACGACGAAGCAATCTCCTGTTGCTCGGGGATTGCTTCGGGCTGACGCCCTCGCAATGACATACTGTTGTTTTATTCATAAGCCAGCACCTGAGTCACCGTCAAACGCACGGCGCGGAGGGCGGGGAACAGGCTGGCGAGGATCGAGATGACGACGACGAGCAAAGCCCAAAGGAAGATTCCGCTTGGGGAAAACGTGGCAGCCATCGGGTAGTCCATGAACGAGAGCCCGATGGTTCGAGCAAGAAAAAAACTAATCGGCAGGGAAAATCCGATTGCCAGAATCCAACTCATCAATCCAATCAAAAGACCTTCGAAGATGACGATGCGGAAGATGGC
>DAOUAS010000156.1:0-19482 GCA_034433295.1 Anaerolineales bacterium
CGCACAACCCCTGCCGCTCTTCAATGGACAAGGTCTCTGCGCGGCGCATGGTGGAATCATTTTTTCTTTTTCAACCACTCTATTTTTGCCAGCTCGGTCACTTCCTCGAATTCAGGATCGCCTGTCATAATCGTCCCGTTGATTTTCTGTGCGGCGGCAACTACAAAAGCGTCCGCATACGAAAGCGCGTAATTGGCTTTGATGTGCGCGGCGGCGAGAACGGTGGCGTTGTCCGCCGGCAGGATTTCGATGGGCATTTCCTTGATTAGCCCGAGTATTTCCTGCGCTTTTGTGAAACCATATTTTCTTTCGGCGGTGTAAAGGATTTCCCCAAGATTGATAATGGACAGGCATACCCTGCATTTGCCCGCTTGTGCATCTTCGATGATTTTTTCAACCCTTACCGCGCCCGGCTCGTTTTCCAGGTAGGCGGTAACTGCAAATGCGTCCAATATATAATGGGGTATTTCAGGCATTGGCAAGCCTCTGGTCTCGCCGTTTTTCGAGTTCACGCTCCCTTTTCAAGTCGGCGTACAGGGATGGTTTTCCTTGCAGGAAGCCCCTGCCTGCCTTGATGGGGTCTTTGGGGACGGGCAGGATGGCCAGTACGCCACCGTAATCCACGATGACCACTTTTGTTCCTGGAGCAAGGTTGTATTTCTTTCGCATTTCAGCCGGGATGACCACCCAGCCCTTGTTTGAAACCGTGAGAGTCGAAGTTGCTTCCTTGAGCGCCATTTTTACTCCTTTGTCATACTTTTCTCAAAAAAAGTATAACACACTTATTTTGCTTCACACAATCTTTTCCACTCTTCAATGGACAGGGTCTCTGCGCGGCGCATGGGATCAATGCCAGCAGACCTAAGCAAGGCTTCAACTTCCTGCGCTTTGATGCGCAGGCCGGAAGAAAGGGAGTTGCGCAGGGTTTTGCGCTTTTGGCTAAACCCCGCCTTGGCCAGTTTGAAGAAGGTTGGCAGGGTTTCGCGGGGGATGAGCGGTTCGGGGTAGATGTCCACCCGCAGGACGGCGGAATCCACTTTGGGGGCGGGGTGAAAAGCCGAAGCGGGGATGATGTCTGCTATGGATGGCCTTCCATACACTTGCGCGCTCAACGCCAGCAGGCTCAACGCTTCGCGGCCGGGCGCGGCGCAGACCCGCTCCGCGACTTCCTTTTGGATGGTCAACACGATGCGGCGCGGCGTGGGTTCGCTTTCGAGCAGGCGGCGCATGATGGCGGAGGTGATGTAGTAGGGAATGTTCGCCGCCACGAGGTAATCTTTTTCGTGGATGAGTTCGCTGACGTCCGTTTCGAGGATGTCGCCCTGAACCACGCGGGTATTTGGATGGGGCGTGAGCACAGCCCGAAGCGGGGGAATCAAGTCCGGGTCGAGTTCGAGGGCGACGACTTCTTTGGCTGCCAAAGCCAGGTAGCGGGTCAAACTTCCCAAGCCGGGACCAATCTCCAGCACGGTATCATCCGCCTGAATATCAGCGGCAAGGGCAATCTTTTCCAATGCAGAAGCGTCTTGCAGGAAGTTTTGTCCGAGGCTTTTATCGGCGCGCAGACCGAACCGCTTAAGCACAGCGGCGGCGTCGAGCGGGGGGATGGAGGAAAAGTTTTTCACGGGCAGAAGGAGGATGAAGCCGCTTCCTCTTCGGTTTGCGGCACAGCGGAGGTTTCTGTCTGAGGCCAAACGCCAGCCTGGAAGCGTGTCACGTAATCGCGCAGGATGTTGAAATCGGCGTCGAAGATCAGCAAGCCTTTTGGATAAGCCGGGTCTTCATAGATGCGGATTTCGGTAAAGAGTTCTTCGGGAAAACTGGCAAAGGCGATGTTTTCAACGGGCAGTTGCGCGCCGAGACATGCCAACTGGCTGAGTTGTTCGGGCGTGAAGTCGGTCTGAACGTTGTCCTGAAAAGACCGGATCAATTCTGGAATTTTCGTGACCGTGCCCGGGCTGAGAACTTTATCACGCATGGCGCATAACACCAGGTTCTGGTTGCCGACACGCTCGAACATGCCTTCCTCGCGGTTGCGCGCCACTTTCAGCGCTTCGGAGCCGCCCAGGTGATGTTTGCCGATTGGCAGACCTGTATTGTGCGCGATTTCGATATCAGGCACGTCGATGGTGATTCCGCCGATGGCGTTGACCACATTCTCGAAAGTCCGCATGTTGACGGCGAGATAATGATCGATGTTGACGCCGAAGTTCAGGTTGAGGGTCAGCGCCAGCAGGCCGGGTCCCTGACTTGGGTCGTCCCAATAAGCGAAGCCGTCGCCGGGTTGTCCGTAAAGGTAGGCCTGGTTGAGTTTTCCGTGATCGAACCCGTTGAGATTATCCGAGATATAAGGAATTTCCACCCACAGATCGCGCGGGAATTCCAGCACGGTCACTTTGGGAGTCACGAAGTCCACGCGAACCACGCGCACGATGTCGCCCAGTCCGTATTGATAATTATTCGAACGCTGATCCTGACCAATGGCAAGGATGGTCATCAAGGCCGGTCCGCCGCACTTGGGAGTGAGCGGCGTGTTGGTGGGGAAGGAAAGCGTCGGCGCAAGCGTGACCATGCCCACCGAAGGATCGACCGGGGCGGCCGTCCAGATGGCGGGCAGGGTTTGCGATGCGACAGGCGCGGGAATGGCGGCTCCCAGCGGCCGCGTTGCGAATTCGCGGTAAATGCCCCAGACGTAGAAACCGGTCGAGCCGGCGATTACAACCGCGACGATTGCAAGGATGGTGATAATTCTTCTTTGTGATTTGTTCATATTTTTTTCACGAGCAAGACCATAAGAGACTGTCTGAAAAGTCGAAACATATCATTGCATATGTCATTCTGAGGAGCGGAGCGACGAAGAATCTCCGATTTGTCGAAAAGATTCCCGGCGGCGGCAGGGATTCTTCGCTCCCTTCAGTCGCTCAGAATGACATTGTTTCCAGACAGCCTCTAAAGGTTTTCCAAACCTTTAGAGGCTGTGTTTATTTTAGAAAATACGGTATCTCGGCGGGCGCGGGGGCAAGGAAGTACACCGTCACCCAGCCGGTCATGTCCACGATCTTTCCATCGTCGAAGCCGAGGTCGATCCATTTCGTGCGCGGCACGCCGAACGCGGTCTCGATGATCGGCCCGCCTCCGGTGTCGCCGATGGTCGCAATGCCATAACCGGGGATGTACACCTTCATCCCGGCCAGATAACTATAAATCGAATAATCCACCGCCACAATCCCGTAGCCTGCGCGCGCGCCGCTGGCGGTTCCGTACGAACATCCGCCTGTCCCGCTGGCGCAGGGCGAATAAACCGAGGCATACATCTCCGTGGCGTACCAATAATCGTATGGGATGTTCCCGCCCACGGGCGCGAGCACGATTTTCTCTCCGCTTTGCACAATGCGGTTTTGGGGCTCGCGCAGGGTTGTTTTCTCCTCCCGCTCGCGGCTGACTTCCACGCCATCTTCATAATGAACACGCTCGCGGATCATGGCAACACCTTCCACGCCGGGTCGAAGCGTCTCGGATTGACCGAATGGCACGTCGGGCGAATAAGTCACTTCTTCTTCGAATGGGATCGATTCCAATGTGACTTCGAAACTCTCGCGGATGCGCGTCACGCGGACTTGACCATCGGACGGCGGCGCTTCATTCTCCGGCGGCGAACTGATGTCCAACCCGACAAGTGGGACTCCAGCCTCGGCCAAGACCTCCCCGACAGTTTTCGCAGCCGAGCGGATATTGATCGCCTGCCCGCCGACGAAAATAGTCAGGTCGCGGCCGGGAACGAAGGTTATGGTGATTGCTTCGGTGATGGGCGTTTCAGCGGGAGGATCGAGCAGGTCGCCTTGCGTGAATTTCAAGCCTGCTTCTTCAAGCGCCTGTCCCACTGTCAGCGCGGAGGTTTCGATGACCTGCTCTCCATCCGGCGTGACGAGGGTCAAGGTGGCGGTATGGATCGGTTCCATTGTGGCGATTGCCTGCGGCTGACAGGAAGCCAGAATCAATGCGACAGCAACCGCCAGCCAACGGAAATATTTCATGACTGGAATTATAAAACAGACCCTGAAGGTTTTGAGAAACCTTTGGGTCTCATTTCAGTCTTTACAATCTTCATCCCCGCGCTCACACTCGATCCCGCTGGCCTTCTCGAAAGCCTCACGTCCTTCCTTGACTGAAAAATAAATCAAACCTAACGCGCCAATGCTGTCCACGAATCCGAAACCGGTCACTTCATAGATCAAACTGGATGCCAGTAAAACCAGAGACATGTAAATGCAAACGAGTGTGCAGTTCGCATCCGCAAGAATGGGAACTGAGTTGAGCGTCCGTCCCACCTTGCGTTTGCCTGCGACCAACAGCCACATCATCGCAATCGAAATGACGGAAATCATCAAGCCGGGCAGGGTGGTCTCCGGTTTGTGTCCGGTAAAGACATTGTAGATGGCGCTCGCGCCAAGTCCAACGGTAAGCAGGTAAAACGCTGTGCCGGTCACGCGCAGGGCGGTAATCTCGAACCGTGAACGGGACGTGTCGGGGTTTTGCCGGATGCGCATGACCATGGCGAGAATTCCAATCCCCGACATGACCTCGATGAATGAATCCACGCCAAAGCCGAAGAGAGTCAGCGCTTCGTCGCTGATGCCAAAAAAGATCGAAACCAGTCCCTCGGCGATGTTGTACAGCGCCGTAAAAACAGCCAGCCAGAGCGCGTATTGCCAGTAAAGTGTAGGGGTGTCTTTCCGGGTAAGAGTTGTCATGGGGTTTCCTTTTCCAGTAAATTTCGCCGAGTGTAACCAAATTGATGGGAATGGAAAAGGCAAAAATTACAGTGATAAAATATTCCAATGGAGACCATCACCAGCCTGTCCAATCCTTTGGTAAAGCGCGCGCGTTCCCTGCGTCAAAGGAGGGCTCGCGCCGAAACCGGCTTGTTCCTCGTCGAGGGGATTCATCATGTGGGTGAAGTCGTTGAGGCGGGATGGGGAATTGAATCGGTTCTATATGCTCCCGAATTGCTGAACAGTTCCTTTGCGCGGAGTTTGCTTGCGAAACTGACGCCGCCGCCCCAGCCCGTCTCCGTTCCGGTGATGGAGTCATTGGCAGACAAGGAAAACCCGCAGGGCATTGTGGCGGTGGCGCGCCAGAAGCAAACCCAACTTGCCGAAGTCAAACCGCCCAGGCGTGTGGTTGCGCTCGTCTCGCCGCAGGATCCGGGCAACGTCGGGACCATTCTCCGCACGATGGACGCCGTCGGTATGGACGCGCTCTTCCTGCTCGATGGCGGCGTGGAGTTATATCATCCCACTGTGGTCCGCGCCAGCATGGGGACCTTGTTCTGGAAGCCGGTCATTCAAACAAGTTTCACTGAATTTGTCACCTGGGCGCGTAAAGAAAAATATCAACTCATCGGCACATCCGCCAAGGCAGACGTGGATTGCCAGACCCTCGTTCCGCAAATTCCCTGGGCATTGGTGATGGGCAGCGAACAAAAAGGACTCTCCTCCGAACAGACCGCCGCCTGCGATGTGACCGTCTCTCTGTCCATGCAGGGACGGGTCAGCTCGCTCAACCTCGCCGTCGCGGCGGGAGTCTTGTTGTATCGGTATGCGCTTGCGGAGTAGGATAAAAAAGCCTCCTCGCGCAGAGAAGGCTTTTTATTCCTGTCTGGGTCGAATACCCCGCGGCTTGCCGCGTTTCCGATTTTGTATTTTGGTATTCGATACCCCGTCCGTTTGCGGCGGGGTGGTTCATTTCGATCGATTTTCATTCGGGAGGAAACGGAACTAAAACTCGTCTTCTTCATCCAGCCAGTCATCGTCATCTTCGTCGCCTTCCTCTTCGTCCCAGTCTTCGGTTTCATCTTCTTCGTCCCAATCATCATCCTTCGCAAGTCCCTCCTCTGAGGCGGAATATGTATTGCATCCGGTGTCGGGATCGAGTTCGACCGCCGCGGCGGAACAGTAACCTTCATCGACAAACATGCAATCTATGTAATGACATTTGATACGCGGCATTTTGCTTCCTCCATTTATCAACGATTCTTCATATGAGTATGGCTTCCACTTCCTGACCAGCAGGCACGCATTTTACACCAGCGGGAATGATTAGTAAAGCATCCGCCTGTACCAGTGAAAGCAGGTTGCCGGAACCTTGATGACCGGTCAGATGTGCGGTTTGGACTCCGTTTTCGACGCGGATTTTTACCCGCAGATAACTTTCACGTCCATCCGACTCGATATCTTCGCCGCATCTTACCTTCACTCTGGGGCCGATTCCGTCCATTCGACCTGCCAGCCGCCCAAGCGCGGGACGCACGAAAACCTCGAATCCCACGAATGCCGAAACGGGATTGCCGGGCAGGCCAAAGAATGGGATGCCCTGATATTCTCCAAAAGCCAGTGGTTTGCCGGGTCTCATGTTCACGCGCCAGAAATCCAATTTGCCATTGGCTTCGATCACATCTTTTACAAAGTCGAACGCGCCCACGCTCACGCCCGCCGACGAGACGATCAAATCCGCGCCTTCGTTGACGGCTTTTTGCAACAACGCTTCCACTGATTCGCGCGTATCCTTTGCGATGCCCAGGCGCAGGACTTCCGCGCCTGCATCTTCGATTAATGCGGCAAGGGCGTAGGAATTTGCGTCGCGGATTTTGCTTTCGGTCAGCGGCTCATCCACTTCGAGCAGTTCGTCGCCCGACGAGAACAATGCCACGCGCGGTTTCTTGTGAACTTGAATCTTTGCCATGCCCAACATGGCAAGCAGACCCAAGTCCTGCGCTTTCAGTTTGCGACCTTTTTGGAGAATAACATCACCGGCGCGTAAATCCATCCCGCGCGGACGGATATTTTCTCCGGGATTCACAACACGTGAAAATGAAACCATTTGCGGCGCGGCTGCGCCCGCATCGCGCAGGTTGAAGTCCGTATCTTCCACGGGGATGACGGCGTCTGCGCCTTGGGGAAGTTGCGCGCCGGTCATGATTCGCGCGGCCTGTCCCGGCATGAGCGTCACTGTCGGTGTGGATCCGGCCGGGATATCAGCAACCACGTTGAGGATAATATGCGAGGCGGCATTTGCCGAGTCGGCGGAGCGGATGGCGAATCCGTCCATGGATGAATTGTCGAATGGGGGGAGATCGTGTGCCGCGATAATGTCCGCCGCCAGCATGCGGTCGGCACACTCAATAAGCGGCGCGGTTTCTTTGGGGGTCGCCTGAAAATGAGAGAGAATGCGCTCGCACGCTTCGGCTACGGATAACATCGGCGGCGGGATTATATCGCAGGATGTTTCGGAAATCGATTATGGAATTTACCCCGGATTGATGCGATGCGCTTCCATCACGTTGGGAAGATTCTCGATGCGGGCAAGGATGCGGCTGAGTTGGGCGAGGTCCCTTACTTCGATGACGAGGCGCAGGTCGGCCATGCTGCTGTTGACGTTTACCTTCACATCGGCGATGTTGATACTTTCGTCCGAAAGCAGGTTGGAGATGTCGCTGACCAATCCCTGACGGTCATATGCTTTTATTTTGATCGGCACCGGATAGGTGCGCTCCACATGTCCCCAGCCCACCTGTAACAAACGTTCCCGGTCCCTGGTTTGCAGAATGTTGGGACAGTCCTGACGGTGGATGGTCGCGCCGCGTCCGCGGGTGATAAAACCGATGACCGGGTCGCCGGGCATGGGATTGCAACAACGCGCCATCGTCGAGAGCATTCCCTTCAATCCGACCACTTCTATGGCGTTGGTCGAGGTGGGCGGCGCGACGGTGGGACTGACCTCGAAAATCTCCTCGGCTTCCTCCTGTTGCGAGAATTGTTTGATGATCTTGTTGACCGAGAGATCGCCGTTGCCCAGTTCGATGAACATCTCTTCCGGCGTTTTGTAATTGAGTTCGCGCGCCATCTTTTCGAAGTTGATCTCGGTGATTCCCAGTCTTTGGAGTTCGCGCTCGAAGATGTCACGTCCCTGCGCCAGGTTTTGCTCATCCTCCTGTTTTTTGAACCAGACCCTGATCTTGGAGCGCGCGCGTTGGGTGCGGACCAGCCCCAGGTTGGGATTCAGCCAGTCGCGGCTGGGCCCGCCCCGTTTGGCGGTCAGAATCTCGACCCGGTCACCGGTCTTCAATTCCTGATAGAGCGGGACAAGTTTTCCGTTGACGCGCGCGCCGCGGCAGCGGTGTCCGATGTCGGTGTGAACCTGATAGGCGAAGTCGATGGATGTGGCGCCCGCCGGCAGGTCGATGATGTCGCCGCGCGGGGTGAAAATGTAAACCCGGTCCTGGAACACGTCGCTGCGCAGAGATTCGACGAATTCGTTTGCATCCTGCACATCCGATCCCCAGTCCATCTTCGAGCGCAGGGAATTGATCAACTTTTCGTAGTTCTTGTCGGCGTGCTTCGAACCTTCCTTGTATTGCCAGTGCGCGGCGATGCCATACTCGGCGTTGAGGTGCATTTCCTGTGTGCGGATCTGTACTTCGAGCGGACGTTTGTCGTCATATGAAACAGCGGTGTGCAGGGACTGATAGTTATTATCCTTGGGGGCGGCGATGTAGTCGTCGAACTCGCCTGGGATGGGACGCCAGGTGGTGTGGATCACGCCGAGGGCGGCGTAACACGAGGGGACATCCGGCACAATCAGGCGCACGGCGCGCACGTCGCGCACCATGTCGAAGGATTTGTCCTTGTTTTGCATTTTTTTGAAGATCGAATAGATGTGTTTGGGCCGCCCGCTGACTTCGGCATTGATGTTATTTTGTTCGAGTAATTTGAGGAGTTTTTTCTTGATCTCTTCGAGTTGGGCTTCGCGGTCGGGTCTTTTTTCGGTGAGGAGTTCCGCGATCTCTTTGTACTTTTCAGGGTTTACGTAGCGAAAAGCGAGGTCTTCCAATTCCCACTTGATCTGCCAGATGCCAAGACGGTTGGCGACGGGAGCGAAAATGTCCAGCGTTTCCTGCGCGATGCGTTTGCGCTTGTTCTCCGGCATGTGACTGAGCGTGCGCATATTGTGCAGGCGGTCCGCCAGTTTGATGAACATCACACGCACATCCTCGCCCATGGCCAGAAATGTCTTACGCAGGGTCTCGGCGACGATATTCTCTTTGCGTCCAAGCAGGGCCGGCGCGATTGGTTCTTCCTCGTGACCATTATCGCCGTTTTCAGCGTGCTGGTCGCCGCGTGAGACGCGCGGCAAATGAGTCAATTTTGTCACCCCATCGACAAGGGAGGCGATGGTATCCCCAAAGTCACGGCGGATATCCGCAAGCGTGACGCTGGTGTCCTCCACCGTATCGTGCAGAAGCCCGGCCGCGACCACCTCCGAAGGCACCTTCAACTCGGACAAGATGTCCGCAACCGCGATGCAGTGATTGATATAGGGTTCGCCCGAATGCCGCTTTTGGGTCTGATGCGCCTCCTCCGCCACTCGATAGGCGCGTTCCACCAACTCGCGTTCGACGGTGGTGTAGTTTTCCGGGAGGTTCTCGAGGAGTTTTTCGAGCGGGATGGCGGTATCGATTGATTTCATGCGCCTAATTTTACACTGTCCGGCGGGATGCCGTCACTTGGCATTCTTCCTGATGTCGTCGCGCAGGTCGAGGGAGTTGCCCACGATAAACCCGAAAATAATCAGTACCAGGGTTATGCCGACGCCTGCAAAAATTGCGTATGGCGACTTCCAGAAGTTGGGCAAGACGAAAATTATGATCGCGCCGGCGATGAGGGCATAAAGCGGAACCCTGATGCTGTGCGGAATATCGTCCCACGCCTTTTTGAAGGAAAAGGGTTTTCGCATCCGCTTTTCTTTGGCTGCACTGTTGCGCTCGAACTGGCGCTGCTTGACCAACGGGTCCCGGTCGGCGAGTTGGCGCTGACGGATTCTTTTCAGTCTTTCGGATTCCGATTCCGGCATGGCTGCCTCCTTTTTGTATATAATTGTACAAGGATTCATATCTCATGGCCATCACCAATAACGTTACAAGATTTTTGGACTCGCGCAAGGTGAAATATATCGCTCATGAACTTCCCGCTGAAAAACTGGGCGCGCTGGAAGCCGCCCGACACATGGGCGTCCTGCCCGAACAAATTTTCAAGACGATCGTGATTCTGCGCGAGAAGAAGAAGCCCGTGCTGGCGGTTGTCCCTGGTCCTCGTGTAGTGGATTTGAAATTGTTGGCGGCGTTTCTTGGGGAAAAGAAGGTCAGCCTGCCCACCGAACGCGAAGCCGAGCAGTTGACTGGTTTACAGGCGGGCGGAATCTCCCCGCTGGCTCTGATCAACAAAGGCTTTCAGGTGGTGATCGATTCCGCGGCGCAGGGACATGAGCAGATTTACGTCTCCGGCGGTCAGCGCGGATTGGACATCCAATTGCAGGCTGATGACTTGGCAAAGTTGGTCAACGCCCGGTTTGGGAATATCAGCAGGGGGGAGTGAAATTGGTTAGTACGAAGCGAGAGTCCCTGCAAGATTGTCATTGACCCAGACGGTGTATTGTCCCGGCGAATATTCTCCAAGCAACAGGCTGATTTCAAATTGCTGAAAGACATTTTCGCAGTTCAGTTTGAGACTGGCGACACTGTACACTTCGACGTTGATCTGATACTGTCCATTGGGCGGGTTGACCTTGACGCGCGGCTCACTGCACACACTGGGCATGGACCCCGAAACGTATAATTGCGCGCGGATGGGTGTCAGGTCGTAACGCTCCGAAAGGCTCACAGCAGTGACGATGACATTCTCCTGCTTCAGGCTGACGTCCTCCAGTTTTGGCGCGTAGGGATTCTCCTCCGGCTTGAAGACCAGGGGTGGGGTCACTGTGATGGTTGGCGCAGGGGCGGGTTGCAGCGCAGCACAGGAGACAAGGATCAGACTGGGGAGGAGAGGAAGGATTCGTTTCATCTTTGGAAATTTACTTCGTGCTGAGCAACACCTGCGCCTGCATGCAAGTGCAGGTGAGTCGAAGCCAATGTGCGAGAACTTTCATCTATTCCAATGCATACTCGACCGCGGCTGTCGCGTGGATGGATGTGGTGGCGAAGAGCGGCACGCGGCTGTCCTCCTGTTTGATTAGCAATTCGATTTCAGTACAGCCGAGGATGATTCCCTCTGCGCCTTGGGCAGACAAAGACTCCATGATGCGTTTGAATTCCACCCGCGAAGCATCCAAAATTTTGCCCTGCACCAATTCGTCAAAAATGACGCGATGGATGATTTGGCGGTCTGGCTCGCCTGGGATAAGCACTTTCAGCCCAAAGTTTTGAATCAGCCGTCCCTTGTAGAAATCGTGTTCCATCGTGAAGCGTGTGCCGAGCAGACCAATCTTCTTCATCCCAGCCGCGACGATTTTTTCCGCTGTGGCGTCCGCAATGTGCAGGAAGGGAATCTTCACGCTTGCGGTGATCTGGTCGGTGAGTTTGTGCATGGTGTTGGTGCAGAGGACGATGAAGTCCGCGCCGCCGCGTTCGAGATCTTGGGCACACTTCGCCAGAATGTCCCCCGCTTCGTCCCAGCGGTCTTCATGCTGAAGTTTTTCGATCTCGGCAAAATCCACGGTGAGCATGAGACTCTTCGCCGAGTGCAACCCGCCTAATTTCGATTTTGCGGTTTCGTTGATGATACGGTAATACTCGATGGAGGATTCCCAACTCATCCCGCCGATCAATCCGATTGTTTTCATGTGACCTCGCTGTTCGGCGCAGAAGATCCGCGCTTCGCAGGCATATTGTAATGCGGCGCAATCCAGTTGCCAATCCACCCCGCCCCATGCTAAAATTCATAAATGCTGATTCACGTCAAACTGATTGCAAACTACCGCGAACACTTGCCGCCGGAGGCAAAAAACGGTATTGTGGATTTGGACCTGCCGGATGGGACGACTGTCCGACAGGCACTCTCGCGCTTCGATATACCCCTCGACGACTCCAGTGTAATCGTCTTGAATGGGCGCACTGTGGATTTGGATACCCCGCTCACGCAGGGTGATATGGTCTCGGCTTTTTCCGCCATCGCGGGCGGATAAATCTCTAAACACGAAGGTCACGAAGGAAAAGGACCTTTCATCCTTCTTCACCCTTCATCATTCATCCTTAAAGGAGTCCCCATGTACGGCTGGCATCTCAAACTACTCCGTGTAAATCTCACAACCCAAAAAATTACGCAGGAAACCATAGACCCCGGCGTCGCGCGCAACTACCTCGGCGGGCGCGGATGGGCCATCCGCTATCTCTATAACGAAGTGGATCCCATGGTCGATCCGCTTGCGCCCGAGAACAAGATGATCTTCACCACCGGTCCGCTGACCGCGACTCCCGCGCCGACCGGCAATCGCTACATGGTGGTCACCAAATCCCCGCTGACGGGGGCGCTGGCGCACTCCAATTCGGGCGGCGAATTCCCCACCTGGATGAAGCGCACCGGCTTCGATATGTTCATCTTCGAAGGCAAAGCCGCCGAGCCTGTTTATCTCTTCGTCAACGAAGACCAGGCTGAACTACGCTCCGCGAAACACCTGTGGGGCAAGGATACGCACGAGACCACCGACCTCCTGATTTCAGAAACCAGCCCCGAAGCGCGGGTCGCGTGCATTGGTCCCGCAGGCGAAAGACTCGCCTTGATGGCTGGCGTCATCAACGACAAGCATCGCGCGGCGGCCCGCTCCGGCGTGGGCGCGGTGATGGGTAGCAAAAACCTCAAAGCTGTGGTGGCGATGGGCAACAAGAATCCCGTCCTGCACGACCCGGATGGAATGAAGGCGTTGAGCGTGACCGCCTCCCGCGATGTGGGTGCTGACGTAAAGAAAGGTTCGAACATGCGTATCTACGGCACGTCCTATGTGCCGCAGGTGACCAACACGCTCGGCATCTTCCCCACCAAAAATTTCCAATATGGCACATTCGAGCATACCGACAAGATCGACGGTGTGGCACTCAAGAGCCAGTACCTCATCAGCCATTCGGCTTGTTACCGCTGTCCGCTGGCGTGCGCGCGCGATACCGAAGTCCCCGACGGACCATACAAGGGCAAGGGCGAAGGACCCGAATATGAGACTATCTCGGCGTTTGGCGGCGCATGCGGAGTCAGCAACCTGGCGGCATTGATCAAAGCCAATTACATGTGCAACGAACTTGGCATGGATACCATCGGTGCGGGCATGACGATTGCCGCCGCCATGGAAATGTATGAGAAAGGCTACATCCCCGAATCGGTGATTGGTCAACCGTTGAAATTTGGCGACCACGACGCGATGATCGAGATGGTGCGGAAGATGGCGTACCGCGAAGGCTTCGGCGACGATTTGGCGCTGGGCAGTTTCCGCCTCGCGGAAAAATACGGACATCCCGAAGTTGCTGTCACCACCCGCAAGCAGGAGTTCCCGGGTTATGACCCGCGTGGAGCGCAGGGTATGGGCTTGTTGTATGCCACCTCCAACAAGGGCGCGTCGCATATGGAAGGTGACGTGGCATATGAGGAAGTCTTCGGTGTGCCGGTCAAGGAAGACCCGTTCTCAGTCGAAGGAAAACCTGATCTCGTTCGCCACTTTCAAGACGCCTTTGCTCTCATTGACAGCGCCGGGTTGTGCGTCTTTGTCGCCATCCGTTACCTGTTCAGCAAAGATCGCATGATCTTCCCCCAGCGCCTCGCCGACATGATGAAATTCACTACCGGCGCGGACTATACTCCCGAAGATGTCTTGAAAGCCGCCGAGCGCGTCTACAACCTCGAGCGGATGTTCATCCTCAAGGCTGGTTCCACAGTGGACACCCTCCCGCCCCGCATGTTGAACGAGCCTCTTCCCGACGGCCCGGCAAAGGGGAGTGTTGCCCAACTCGACAAGATGCTGCCCGAGTATTACCGCCTCCGCGGCTGGGATGAGAAAGGCTTTCCAACCAAAGAGAAATTGGAAGAGTTGGGGTTGCCAGTGTAAAAATGTTCACAGGTCGCGCTTCAAGCGCGACCTGTCTTTTAACTTGCCTCCAGGTTTACCCAAAGGCATGTAACGCCGAAATCGATGCCGATCTCTTAACTCGGCGAATTATAATTCCTCCCATGCTCCCACTTCTGCAAACCAAAACCTCCATCCCGCCCGCGCGACAGAATCGGGTGGAACGTCCGCGCCTGATCGAGCAGATCAACGCGGGAATGAAACGGGCATTCACCTTGGTCCTCGCGCCTGCGGGATTTGGCAAGACCACCCTCATCGCCGAGTGGGCGCGGACTGCGGACATGCCCGTCGCCTGGCTTTCTCTCGAACGCAGCGAGCGGACATCCGAAAGATTCTTTTCCTATTTCATTCACGCCCTTCAACAAGTCTCCCCACAGGTGGGTCAGACCGCCCAAGCCATGCTTACCAGCGGACAGGCGATGGCAGAGGACGCGATTCTCTTTTCCCTGCTCAACGACCTAAACGAAATTAAAGAAGACTTTGCCGTCATTCTGGACGACTATCACGTCCTCGATGGAAGTGAAGTCAATGCAATCCTTCAATCCCTGTTGGACTATCTTCCCGTTCAAGTTCATCTGGCAATCACCACGCGTACGACACCTGAGTTTTCGCTTGCGCGCCTGCGTGCCCGTGACCAGATGGTGGAGATCAACGCCGCCGACTTGCGCTTCACTGAGTCCGAAGTCCGTGACTTTTTGGAGCAGATGGGAGCGCCGCTTCCGCCCGAACAAATCTCACACCTCAACCAATCCACCGAAGGCTGGGCGGTCGGACTTCAACTCGCGGGTCTGACCCTCGCCCGCCAGCCCTTCGATTGGAACATCCCCGCAGGGCAGACACACATTTTCGATTACCTCGCCGAAGAAGTCCTGCGCCGCGAGAATCCCGAAGTGCAGGAGTTTCTCAAAGTCTCCGCGCTCTTCGATAGATTTTGTGTTTCACTTTGCGACCACTTGCTCTCCTCCTCCCAATTTCGCACTTCGGAAAATGGGGGAGGTCGGGAGGGGGGCGATATTCTCGCTTACCTGGAACGCGCCAACCTCTTCCTCGTCCCGCTCGACTCCACTGGCGTCTGGTTCCGCTACCACGCCCTGTTTACTGAATTTCTCCGCCGCGCGCAAAGCGTTCCGCCAGAGCAGACGTCAAAACTGTATCATGAAGCCAGCCTGTGGTTCGAGGAAAACAACCTGCTGGATGAAGCCATCCATTATGCCACCCACGCCGCCGACCACGAGCGGACTGTTGCGCTGCTCGAAACCCACTACATCGACATGATTCAACGCGGCGAGCACTCTGCTGTGTTGGAGTGGCTCGGAACCCTGCCGCCCGAAATGATGGAAAATCGTCCGTGTTTGTGGCTGGCAAAGGGATGGGGCAGCATCATCACACTCGATGCGCCAGAGGCGGTGGCTTGCGCCGAAAAAGCCGAAGGGTTGATTCCGCCCGACAGAACGTCGGACCACCTGAGGGGAGAGGCGAAGGCGCTCCGCATCCTGACTCAAATCTTCGCGGGCAAGATTGTTCCGATGGAGGAAATCTCCTCCGCCTTTTCCCTTCTGGCGGAAGAGGATGACTTCCTTCATAGCATGTTGCATTTCAACCTGAGCATTCATTACGTCATGCTTGGGGATACCGCGCAGGCGCTGGAGTCTTATGCCGAAACTTTGGAAGTAACGAAAAGTTTGAACAACCCGCTGCTGTCGATCATTTCCCAGGTGCAGATTGGCGAAACCCGACAAATGCGCGGCGCGTTGGGGCTGGCAGAACGCGCTTTTCAGCAGGTGATTCAATATGCGCGCGAAACCCTCGGCGAACGCACCTTTTTGCTTGCCATGCCGTTCATCAGTTATTCCGATTTGCTGCGTGAACAAAACCGTTTCGACGAAGCTATCCGCCATGCAGAGCAGGGGATTGCGTTTGCCCAGCTCTGGCTGCCCATCGCCAGCATGGACGGTCAGATTGCGCTTGCCCGAATCGAAGCCGCGCAAAACCGTTGGGACGAAGCCTTTGCTCGTCTCGATCAAACCATTCAGGTTGCCGAGTCAAGCACTTCGGTCATTGACGATACCATTGCCTCGCTTCAACTGGTGCGGCTGAATCTTTTGCGCGGCGACCTGTCCAAAGCACAGCACTTGATCCAAGTCTATGATTTGGAAAAGGCCGGAGAAGGAAAGTACTTCCATTTTTGGGAGATGTGCCAACTGGTGCTTTTACGCGCCAAAGTGTTTGGTCTTCAATCCGACCCCATACCTGCTCCTGTTATTCTCGGAGCCCTGTCCAAGCTGATAGCGGAATCCGAGCGCCGCGAACGTGTGACTCCCACCATCGAAGCCAGTATCCTGCGCGCCTATGCCCATCATGCCGTTGCACAGCACGAAGCCGCCGCCGAAAGTTTATCCCACGCCCTCACGCTTGGAGCGCAATGCGGCTACGTCCGCATCTTTGCTGACGAAGGCAGGCAACTCCTGCATTTGATCGAACAATATCGCAACAAGCTCCACGCCCCTCACGCCTACGTCGAAGAGATTCACAACCTCATTCACAAAGAACTCGCGGCTCAATCCGCCCCGAGCGCAGTCGAGGGGCAACAACTCACCCCCCTAACCCGCCGCGAACTCGACATCCTCCAACTCCTTGCCGCTGGCAAGAGCAATCAGGAAATCGCCATCGAGCGCGTGCTGACCTTGAACACGGTCAAGAAACACGTGGCAAACATCCTGCAAAAACTGGGCGTCGCCAACCGCACTCAGGCTGTGATGTTGGCAAAGAAACAGGGGTGGATGGAATAGTGATGTCATTGCGAGGGGCGTTAGCCCAGAAGCAATCTCATGCTTTTGTGGAGATTGCTTCGTCGTCGCTTCGCTCCTCCTCGCAATGACATTTTCTCAATAAAATACCCCTTTTCTACTCCTTTTGAGCGCCGACAACCTCCTCCCTGGAGAGTATCTTAAGTAAAAAGATACATCCAGGGAGTTTTGTTTTGAACCAGAAAACCTTTGTGACCCTTCGTGTCCTTTGTGGTTCAAGAATTTCCCAAAAGGAGCCACATGACCCAATCCACCATACCTCCACTTATTGACCTGAATGCCGTCACCAAAGCCTACCAGACCGACGCAGGACTCTTTATGGCTTTAAAAGGCATTGACCTGCACATCAACGCGGGAGAATTCGTCGCCATCGTCGGCAAGTCAGGCAGCGGCAAGACCACGTTGATTAATATGATCACTGGCTTGGACCGCCCCACCGAAGGCGAGATTCTAGTCGGCGGCGAGAATGTCGAGCAGTTGAATGAAAACCAACTCGCCATCTGGCGCGGACGCACCATCGGCGTGGTCTTTCAATTCTTCCAACTGCTTCCCACGTTGACTGCGCTCGAAAACGTCATGTTGCCAATGGATTTCTGCGCCACGCCCGCATTCAACGAACGCCGCGACCGCGCCCTCGAACTCCTCCGCTTGATGGAAATCGACGACCAGGCAAACAAACTCCCCGCCAAACTATCTGGCGGACAGCAGCAACGCGTCGCCATTGCCCGCGCCCTCGCCACCGATCCGCCCCTGCTCGCCGCCGACGAGCCGACAGGTAACCTCGACTCGAAAACCGCTTCCGCTGTCTTCTCTCTTTTTGAGCGCCTCACCAGCCTCGGCAAAACCGTCCTCATGGTGACCCACGACCCCGACCTCGCCCGCCGCGCTGGACGTCAACTCCACATTGCCGATGGCGTGATTGTGGATGATGTGAATGGGAATAAACCATGACCCATTGGAAAAAAGTCTACCGCGACCTGTGGAATAACCGTTCGCGCACAACCCTTGTCATTCTTTCGATTGCCGTCGGCGTCTTTGCCATTGGCATGATCGGCTCGACCCAACAGGCGTTGACCTCGTCCCTCGCCGAGCAATATGCCGAAATGCGCCCCGCCGATGTGATTCTAAAAACTGAACCCATGCTCGACGATGACTTTGTCTCCTCCATTCGCCACATGGACGGCGTGACCGAAGCCGAAGGACGCCGTGCCCTTGCCCTGCGGATTTCGCTCGACGGCAAAGGCGAGACCTGGCGCGACTTGAACTTCTACGCCCTTGCCGACTACGATGACCAGCGCATGATGAAGGTCTGGGAGCAGAGCGGAACCATCCCGCCCAAAAAGGGTGAAGTCCTGTTGGAACGCGCCACCATAGCCTATCTTGGACTTGAACCTGGCGACGAGATTCTGGTCAAGACGCCTGACAGCAAAAAATATACCTTGCGCGTTTCGGGCATTGTCCATGACTTGTACCGCGTCCCGCCTGTGATCGAAGGCTGGGTGTACGGCTACGTCAGCATGGACAGCATCCGCTGGATGGGACAGCCCGAAGGCTACAACGAACTCTATCTCGACGTGGACGCGACCACCGAAGCCAAAACGCTCTCCATCGCCGAGGAAGTCGAAGACCGCATCGAAGGCGAGGGCTTGCCTGTTTACCAGAAGACCCTGCCCGATCAGGGCGTCCACCCGCTGAGTTTCATCATCGAAACCGTGCTGATTTTGCTCGGGCTGCTTGCCGCGCTTGCCATGTTCCTGAGCGGGTTGCTCGTGGTCAACGTGGTCTCGGCGGTGATTGCCCAGCAGGAAAAACAGATCGGCATCATGAAAGCCATTGGCGGGCGTTCGTGGCAAATCATCGGCTTGTACTTTGGGATGGTGCTGTCGCTTGGGCTTGCCGCCTGCCTGCTTGCCATCCCGTTCAGCAAATTGGGCGCAGACTTCCTCGCGGGTTTCGTGGCGCAACTGGTCAACTTCGACCCGCCCAAAGTGGAGTACACGCTTTCAGCATTGCTGACCCAGTTCGGGGTCGGGTTGATCGTCCCGCTCATCGCTGCCGCCCCATCCATTTTGAGCGGAACCAGAGTCTCGCCAGCAAAAGTCCTCAGCGAGTACGGCATCAACCAAATTTGGCGCGGCGCAGGCTTTGTGGATTCGATCCTCAGCCGCTTTCCAAAAACAACCCGCGATATTTTGCTCGCCCTGCGGAATCCATTTCGCAAACGCGCGCGGCTGATTCTTTCGCTGGTCACGCTCACTTTTGCGGGAGCCATTTTCATGGGCATCGTCAACCTGCAATCTTCGCTCAACTCGGCTCTCGACCTCATGCTTGGCTTCTGGAATTACGACGCCTGGCTGGTGGTGGATGGGCATGTGCCTGCCGAAAAACTGGTCAACATCGCGCAATCGGTTTCGGGCGTGGGCGAAGCCGAAGCCTGGGGATTCGCCATCGGGCGATATGTCCGCCCCGACGATTCGGAGAGCGACAACCTCTACCTGATGGCTCCGCCCGCTGGCTCTGAAATGCTCGCCCCGCCCATCATCGAAGGTGAGGCTGGCGGCGCGGATTCGATTCTGGTCAGCCCTGGCTTGCTTGCCAACGAGCCAACCGTTCAGCTTGGCGGTCCCGTCACGATCAAGATCGACGGGCGCGAGCAGACCTATCGCGTGGCGGGCGTCATGCAGATGATGGGCAACAGCACCATCGGCTACTTCACGGTCATGGATTACGCCTCTTA
>DAOUAS010000157.1:0-16174 GCA_034433295.1 Anaerolineales bacterium
AAAAAATCAGTTTTGTTGCAGACAGCCATCCCCGGCCCCCGCCTCTGTAAGATGAGACGGGGGCTTTTCCAAGGAGAGAAATGAATGAAAGCCTGTTTGATTCTTTCCCGTGCCGCCCTGAATTGGAAGCCCTGATCCGGCGGGGTGTCGACTTATTCCTTGATTGCTCCCATGGCGATGCCGCTGACAATGTAGCGGGAGAAGAGGGCGTAGATGATCAGAATGGGCACGATGGTGATTGCCAGTCCCAGGTAGATCGCGCCGTATTCGGTTCGATATACGTCGCCGCGCAGTGTCTGTACCAGCATGGGCAGGGTGTATTTTTCAATGGAGGTGATCAGGATGAAGGCATTGAAGAAGTTGTTCCATGAGGCTACGAAGGTGAATATTCCCAGCGTGGCTGCGCCCGGAACCGCCAGAGGCATCATGATAAGATGGAAAATACTCAGTTCGCTGGCGCCGTCGATGCGCGCCGCATCGATCAGGTCCTGCATCATCATCGATTCCAGATATTGCTTGCAGAAAAAGACACCCGATGCGTTGGCGATCAGCGGCAGGATCAGAGAAACGTAGTTATCTGTCAGCCCCAGTTTGGACATGTACTGGTAAAAGCCAACAATCGAAAGTTGAGTCGGGATCAGCACCAGCGCGACGATGAAATTCGAGACCGCCGTTCTTGCCCGGAACTCATAGACCACCAACCCGTAGGCTGTAAGCATGGAAAAGTACACTGCAATTGCAGTGGATGCCACTGCCACCAGCAAGCTGTTGGCAAAGCCGCGCGGCAGGTTGAGCCCCTTGCTGAGCAGGATTCTGTAATTCTCGATGAGATGCGTGCTGGGCAGGACGCTCAATCCCTGCTGGATCTCGGTGGTGGAGCGGGTGGCATTCACCAGCAACAGCCAGATCGGCACGATTGTCAGCACCAGGATGGCGAGCAACACGATGTACACGCCGATGCGCATCAGGGTGGTGTTGAATTTGTAGAAGCGTTCGTCGTTTTTCATGGAAAACCGTCCTTTCGACAATTACTTGTCCCTCTCGCGCATAAAGTAAAAGATCGCCAGGGCGCAGGCACAGGTCATGATGAAAACCACAACCCCTACCGATGAGGCGGCGCCGATGTGTCCTTTGGCGCTGGCGAATTTCATATACATCAAGATGTTATTGGTCATGATTGCGCTGCTGGGTGAACCGCGCCCGTCGGTCAACAGAAAGGGGATGTCGAACATCTGCATACCGCCCACCAGCGAGGTGACAAAGACGTAGATCAGAATGGGCTTGAGCAGTGGAAGGGTGATTCGCCCGAACATTTGCGAGGCGGTGGCGCCATCCACCATTGCCGCTTCATACAGGGTGACAGGGATGGCAGTCATGCCTGCCATGACGATAATCACCGTCTGCCCGAACCACATCCACCATTGAATGAAGATGACCAGCCCGCGGGTGATGGTGGCATCCTGAAGGTAGTGCATGGCTTCCGGCAGGAGTCCGTTTCGCACCATAAACTGGTTGACAGGCCCATAGAATGAAAAAAGGGCGAAAAACAGGGAGGCGACCACGGCCGGCATTAGCAGGTTTGGCAGGAAAAACAGGGCTCTCCAGGTTCCCACCGCCTTGATCTTAAGTCTTATGTTGGTGAACCAGACCGACAACAGCATGGCGATGCCGATCTGGGGAATGAAATTCAGAATCCAGATCATCCATGTGTTGCGGACAGCCTTCATAAAGACATCATCGGCAAACAACCTCGTAAAATTCTTTATGCCGATAAAATTCGCGCTCGCGCTGTTCATCAGGGTCGTGTTGGTGAAACTCAGCGCGAAAGTGTTGTAAAGCGGATACAATCCAAAGATGAGGAAAGCGATAATGAAAGGGGTGATGAACAAGTATCCATAGTATTGTTTCTTTAGTCTAAAAGTGGTCATGGCGCCTCTTGATGGATAAGGGTGTCAAACAACCTGACAAATAATGATTACGATTATGACTGGATTGCGCCCCCCTGCTGAAACGAATGATCGTCGAAAAACTTTTCTAAATTGGGTCAGTGTCCGCAAGGACACTGACCCAATTTATCTTTCTGAAACTTGCTACTTCACAGGAGGTTCGGGAATGACGAGGTCCGGGAATTCATTGCGGACCAGGTCCAGCCACTGCGCCCACATGGTGGCTTCGTCGATCTCACCGTTCAGGTACTGATCGCGCTGGCTTTCGAGCGCGCGCTGGATGGCATCGTCGGAGCCGGTCAGCAGGGCGCCGTTGACCTTCGGGGCCGCCTTGTTGAAGGCCTCGTAGTTGTTCTGGCCGCCAAGCCATTTGTACAGGTCGGAGCCGTCGAATTGCGACGTGATCTTCTCAACCACAACCTGGCTGGAAACAAAATCGCCGGGAGCTTGTTTTTGGTCATCCGGTGTCTTGGGGTCGATTGCCTTCAGGTATTCGTTGGTGTATACGCCGGTTGCCCAGTTGGTCAGGTTTTCTTCATCGAGCGCCACGAACTTGACGAATTCCTTCGCCAGATCGAGCTTGGCGCTGTCCTTCATGGCGCCGACCCAAGTGCCGCCCCATTGATAGGCAAGCGGCCCGTTGATCATCGCCCAGTCGCCGCCGGTGTCGGTGGTGTCAGACTTGGAATTGGGGATCAACACGTAGGGCAGACCCCAGGTCGGCAGGAAGTAGCAGAAGACTTTCTTCGGCGTGCCGTCGGCGCCTACGAGGGTGTCGTTCATGCCGGCAAACCAGCCTTCAGACCACTGTTGAGCCTGTGACTCGTAGCCCTTCTCGCGCATCATCTTGGCGAAGTGGATATAGTCCACAACGTTCTGATCGATGACAAGTTCGTCGTCCACAATCCACGGCTGGGCGCGGTTGGCAAGGAATGGGTTGAACAGTTCAGCGGAGGTGCCAACCGTAAAGTAGTCCTTGCTGCATTTCTGAATCTTGTCGGCGGTTTCCACGAACTTGTCGATGTCGGAGACCATGGACTGAACTTGGGCCGGATCATCGGTGCCAAGGCATTCTTTCGCAATGCTGCGGCGGTAGAAGAAGGCGCCGGGGGTGGCTTGGTAAGAGAATGCTTTGGTGACGCCATCGTACGAGCCAACTTGAACCACGGCGGGGAAGGTCTTGAGTTCTTTGGTCAGGGGGAGCAGTTCACCGAGGTCGGCAAGGAAGTCGGCTTCCACCCATTCCTTCACGAAGGCAGCTTCCAAAGCCACCACGTCCGGAATGTCCTTGGTGCCAAGGGATGCCTTGAGTTTCGTCTGATATTCGCCGTTGGTCATCGGGATCATGGTGTAAACGACGTCCACATCGGGATGCTTGCCTTCAAAGGCGATTGCCATGGTGCGAATTTCATTGGTGAACGACCAAACGTTGAGGACGGTCTTTTGCCCAGAGGCGGGGGACTCGGCAGCGGGGGCTTCAGCAGCGGGCGCCTCGGCGGCGGGGGCCTCGGCGGCGGGGGCTTCAGTTGCAGGGGCGCCACAGGCGGCAAGCACCATGCTCAATGCCACCAGCACAGACAGGATAAAATATAAACGTTTCATCTTCTTTATACTCCTTGATAGTTGTGATATATTTCGGAGTTGGAATTCCACTTGACCTTGACGCGGGAGTGGATTCCTCCTCACCGGCGACCGGTCTCCAGTTTGGGGATCGGTCGTCCATTTGATGGACGATGGAAAACAGGTTGTGTATTTTTGACGGATACCTCCATGTTACAAGGGATTTCCTGACATTTTTCTTGGGGGAAAGGCGTTCTTTGTCCACGCCTTCCAACTTCTCCCGTTTGCGCCTAAGCGGCGCCGACGAGGTTAGTTCCTGAGTAAACCGATGCCGGTTTGGCACATGAAGTACGCGCAACCAATTTTGTCTGCATTTTGTGAACGGTCTCTTCGAGGGATTCATGGTTGATCAATTTGATGAGCATTTGAATTGCCACATACCCCATTTCATCCAGGGACTGGTCCATTGTGGTAAGTCCCATGTATTTTGCCTCGGAGATGTTGTCGAACCCCACAACAGAAAGATCTGCGGGAATACGAACTCCCATTTCGTTTGCCGCCTGATAAACGCCCATGGCAGACTGGTCATTGGCGGCAAATATCGCCGTGGGCGGGTTTTGCAGTGAAAGCAGCTTGATGGTTGATTTATAGGCGGTCGGCTGGATAAAATCACCGGGCACAATTAATTCCTCGTCGATTTCCAGTCCCGCGCCTTTAAGCGCATCCCGGTATCCACTCAAACGCCGCTGGGCGCTTGCAATTTCGGGCCGTCCACTGATGAAGCCGATGCGTCGATGTCCCAGATTCAGAAGATATTGCATAAGTTCGATGGCGCTCTGATAATTGGTTCCTTGGACGTAGGGGTAGTTTGGATTGATGATATGCGGATCCACGGCGACGATGGGGGCGTTGGTAATGAAATCCGAGGCGGCAGACGCCACGATGATTACCCCGTCGGTCACGGAATTGTTCAAAAGCGAAACGTAATGTTGTTCGTGCAGGGCGGTGCCATTCTTTCTAATATCCCCTGTTGTATAGACAAGCAAATCGAATTTTGATTCTGCGATTGCGCGGTTAATTCCCTTCATGATCTCGATCGAATATGGAAAGCCAATGTCTGGCACCACGAGACCAATCAGGTTTTTTCTGTGACTCCTCATACTTCGGGCCGCGAGGTTTGATGTATATCCTAATTTATCGATGATGGTAAGAATCCGATCCTGGGTATCACTTGCCACATCGACTTTGCCATTCAAAACACGCGAAACAGTCGAGACAGACACGCCTGCTCTTTTTGCAACATCCTGGATTGTTACTGCTCGTTTTTTATGTTGCATGATCTGCCTGGTGGAGTAGGATGCCGGTATTGATACCGGAAACGTTACCGTAGATTTATTATTCCACGATTTTTTGGAAAAGTCAACTGGATTTAATGTTCTATTTTTCGAAGCCGGCATGTATCGTTTTACGCAATGAGAGATGTCAAAATATCCCCTTCTCCCCCGATACGACAGAACGGATTACGCCATTGGAGATGAGCGCCCCTGGATCTGAAGTTTGGTTTCTGTGACGGAAGCCTTGAAGTACCCCGTTTTGTTTACGTGGATTTGGGGTAATCAACCCCGCGCGCAAAGAATATGGTCGCCGCCAGCAGCGACATGATAGTGGCGAACCATAATCCTACATTCACAGCATGGACAAGGGTGGTTGGATCACCACTCTGGCCTTTCGCCAGCATTGTGGTGAAGACGGCGCCAGTGAGCCCGACGCCAAGCGCCATCCCCACATTGGGAGCCAACGCCAGTACGCCAGAAGCAATCACCACATAGGAAATTGGCGAATCAGACGTCATACGGGTGAGCATGAACAAGCCGCCCGCCATGACCAACATCCCCAGCGAGGTTGGGATTTGTGCGCCGATGCGGTCGGAGAAAGTCCCGGCAAAGGGAGCCATGATTGCCATCACCAACGGCTGGGTGGTAAGAATCAGACCGGCTTGGGCGGAGGTGAGGCCGCGTCCTTGAATCAGGTAAAGGGCATGAGAAAGAGCAGGCTGTAGATGCCGTCGAGCGCGGACATGAAGGTGCCCACACCGACCGTCAGCAGGACCAGCCATTTCGATTCGATATTGAGAAAACGGGATGTTGACTGCGCTTGGGATTCTTGATCCACGTGTGCCTCTTTTTGTTTGAAGTCGAAGCGTGATTATACTCTTGGAAAGAATGCGGGGATTCAGGAGTTAGTCCATGTTTTATTTCGTCCATCGCTCATATGCATGAAGCAGGCAGAACTATAGTGCTCCGCCTGCAACCGTGACTCCCATGCCAAAAGATGGGTCGCAGGAGGCGGCAAATCAGTGTAGAATCAAGGCATATTCGCCAGTCAGGAAAGGATGGTCAAATGAATCTGCGTTGTATCTACTGTCAAACCCCGTTCACACTTTCCCGCATGGAAATGCTGAACGGCATTGTCACCATGAATGAAAAGCATCAAAACCATTACGACGCGCACTGCCCGCGCTGTCGCCGCGCCAACTCGATCTCACGCCAGCGGATGGAATTGTTCTTCCCCAACTGGCAGGCGGCCGCCAAAGAACTGGCTTCCACGCCGGCCCCGGTTGAAACGCCAACTCCCAAAGAAGAAGTCCCAGCCACGGCCTTTCTCAAGACGGAGCCTCTTCCCAAAGCCGCAAAGGAATTGATCGAGAAAGCGGCGACCAAAAAGGCCGCCGAATCGTCCACAAAGGAGAAGAAACCAGCCGCCAAGGCGTCTGCCGCAAAATCGCCCGCCAAGGAAAAGAAGCCCGCAGCCGTCGCGAAAAAGCCGGCCGCTGCAAAAGGTTCAACGGCGAAGAAATCCACAACCAAAACCACTGAATCCAAGCCGAAGAAAAAGTAGGCGCGAATCCACATGACAATCCGCGCAGTATTTTTCGATTTTGGCGGCGTCATCATGCGCACCGAATACCAGGCGCCGCGCCAGAAATTGGCCGAGCGCTTCAACATGGACTATGAAGAAATGGACAAGGTCGTCTTCAATAGCGACTCTGCCCGGCGTGCGTCATTCGGCGAGATCACCGAGGATGAACATTGGGTGAACGTGTTGAAGCGCTTCAAGCAGCCCGCCTCCGAAGTGCAATCCTTTCGTGACCAGTTCTTCGGCGGCGACATCATCGACCGCAACCTGGTTGAATACATCCGTTCCTTGCGCGGCAGTCTCCACACCGGGCTGATCTCCAATGCCTGGAGTGGACTGCGCGACTTCCTCGCCAAAAAGAAACTGCTCGACCTGTTCGATACGACCATCATTTCGGCGGAAGTCCGCGTGGTTAAACCGTCGGCAAAGATTTATGAATTTGCGCTGGAACAGGCCAAGGTCGACGCCAGCGAAGCCGCATTCGTGGATGACGCGCCTGAAAATATTGCTGGCTGCCAAAAGATCGGCATGACCGGCATTTTATTCGACGATCCCGAAAAAGCCCTGGATCGTTTACATCGTATATTGAAGTCCAAATAATTACTTCGCATCGAACGCAGCCGAGACCATGATGTTCTTCGGCTGCATTCAGGACAAACCTCCATCCCACAGGTTGAAGATTCAAGCCTGCGGGATGTTTTGTTGCCCGGCCAGCTACAGTTATAATTACCGGAAAATTCCCCCTGCCCATTTCAACCCGGAGGTGACTCATGGACCTTTCAAAACACGCTTTCTTTGAGGGGAAGATTGTCCCGCTCTCTGAAGCAAAGATCAATATCACCGTGCATGGCTTCATGTACGGCACAACTGTTTTCAGCGGAATGCGCGCCTATTGGAGTGAGGAAAAGAAGCGCCTCTTTGTTTTTCGTCCCTGCGAGCATTTTCACCGTCTGCTGGATTCGGCAAAGATCATGTCCATGTCCATTCCTTACGATGAACAGGCTCTTATTAACCTGACCATCGAACTTCTCAAAAAGGATGACTGGCACGAAGATGTCTATCTGCGTCCCACCATCTACAAGGCAGACTTTGGAGTTGGCGTCCGCTTACATAACCTGCGCGACGACTTCAGCATGTTCGTCACCGCATTCGATAAATATCTCTCGAATGATTCAGACGCCCACCTGACCTTTTCCTCATGGCGGCGAGTTGATGACAATGTCATCCCGGCACGCGGAAAGATTTCCGGCGCGTATGCCAATTCGGCGCTCATCAAGACCGACGCCAACCGCGCAGGCTTCGACGAAGCCATCGTGCTCGACCAGGACGGGCATGTCTCCGAAGGCTCGGCCATGAACTTCTTCATGGTGCGGGACGGAAAACTGGTCACGCCGTCCCCAATGGATAACATCCTCGAAGGCATCACCCGCCGCTCGATCATGGAACTGGCGTGGGAGGAATTGGGTATCGAGGTCGTGGAACGCTCCATTGACCGCAGCGAAGTCTTTCTCGCCGAAGAAGTCTTTATGACCGGGACCGCCGCCCAGATCGTCGCCGCCACGAAAGTGGATTACCGTCCGATTGGGGATGGAAAAATGGGACCAATCACCTTAAGGTTGCGCGCCCTGTTCGATGAGGTCGTCCATGCGAGGCATCCGAAATATCTCAAGTGGAATGTGGAAGTGTGAAGAGTGGACGGTAAACGGTAGACAGGAAAAGAAACGAGTCCGTTAATGACAACGGACTCGTTTTTCATTGCTCGTTTCTCAAAATTTACGGATTCTTCTTGAAACGCACCAATACCAGGTTTTTGGAGCAATCATTGTAGGTATCAACATAGAGCTTGTCTGAAAGCGGCACGCCGGCCTGATCGAACAACTGCAAATACAATAACCCTTTCGATGAAATCGGCGCGGTTCCCAGGAAAAACTCATACCCCGACTTCCCGTAGGCTGGCACAATACTGCTGACCGTCAACTCGCTTTTGGATTTTCCATCATAAAAACCTTCGAGGCGGATCGTCGTGCGGAGCATATCGGCATTGTTCGCATCCACGACCGTCCCGCCGATACCCTGCCAGTTACACGCCGCCTCCGGGTGAATGATCGTGCTGGGAATATAGGTAATGGTGGCCGAGAAAGCCGCCTTCGGTGTAGCCGTGGGCGTGGGGGTTTCAGAAGGGGTAACGAGCGAAAAAGGCGTCGAAGAAGGTGGAAGCGTATAGGTCGGGACAAGGGTGGGTGTCGAGGAGGCTTCCAGCGTGGGTGTCACCGTCCAGGTGGGTTCGAGCAGAATGGGCGTAAACGTGGGGGTGGGAAGCGACCCTTCGGGGAAGGGGTGGGGCTTCAATGGATTGAGCGAGGATTGGGGGAATAAAAAGAGTAGGACGTAATATGCGCCGACGAAGGCGGTCAGGATCAGCATCAAAATGCTCAACATGTCCCAGATCTCGAGTCTGGTCCTTTCGCCTGGCGCAGATGCCGTTTCGTAACTGTAGTTGTCTTTGCTCATCGTATCACTCCAAACGGTGAAAATCCGTCACCTCACAACTTACGGATTCAAAAAGATCCCGCTTCCGGCGCGCCGGTTCGAAACCCAGTTTCGCAGTGCAAGTTGCTGTGCCATCAACAAGGCATCGGGCGATAACATGTGCTCGCCGCGTTCCACAGCCTTGAAAATATGAAAGCCCGCATCGGTTGCGATCACATCGCTGTATGCTCCGGGCTGCAACGCAAACACCGCTTCATCGGCTTTGGCATCAAGCAGATAGCCGCGCGGAACCCATCCCAACTCTCCAGACGTGGCTGGATCATACTGCGCCGCCAGTTTTTCGAAATTCGCGCCGCCTTGTAATTGTTCCAGCGCGGCGCGCGCATCGCCCTCATTATAGGTCAAAATCTGGCGCAGGTGAATTTGTTCCATGCTGACCGGCACATCCGCAATGATTTTGTCACGCATCCATGCCGCTTCGATGGAACGTTTTAATGCGGTTTTGAAGGAAAGATCGTCGTAGCCGTGAGCCGACTTCCATGCGGATAAGGAATCCGCGCCGCCGACGGCTTCAGCCAGCAAGTCGATCCTCGACTTCAGGTCTGATTCGGTCAAAATGAAATTTTCCTCCCTCGCGGCTTGAGACAGCAAAACCTGTGCGATCAAATCCTCCAGCACGGTCTTGTTGGCTTCTTCCTCCGAAACCGTGACCCCAAGCGAAGTCTGCGCCAGTTTGTAGCGCTCCAATTCGGCTTCGAACTCTGCCTGGGTGATGTACTCACCATTGACGCTCACCACCGAGGGTGGAGGTGTGGCCGTGGGCGGCACGGGGGTCGATGTGGGCGGGGCAGGCGTCGGCGTGTTCGACGGAGGGAAAAGGGATGCACAGGCGGAAATCCCAAAAGCCAAGAAGAGGATCAAAAATCGTTTTAGGGCCATTTCAAAATTATACCAATTAAAAAAGTAGGTCACGTTTCAAACGTGACCTACAAAATCTTGAGGGAATCGGTTTAGTAATCCATGCCGCCCATGCCGCCAGGAGGCATGGCAGGAGCCTTTTCCTTTTCGGGAACATCGGTGATCAACACGTCGGTGGTGAGGATCATCGCGGCGATGGAAGCGGCGTTTTCGAGCGCGCCGCGCACAACCTTGACCGGGTCGATGACGCCGGCTTTGATCATGTCGGTGTATTCGCCGGTGAGGACGTTATAGCCGATGTTGACGTTCTTCTTCTCGGCGGCGGTGCGGCGGACGGTGTCGATGATCACGGAGCCATCCTGGCCGGCATTGGCAGCCAGTTTGCGGATCGGGGCTTCGAGGGATTTCTTGACGATGTTGATGCCGACCTTGATCTCTTCGTTGTCTTCGGCATACTGTTTGGCGAGTTTGTCGAGTTTGCCGGCGGCGTTGATGAGGGAGATTTCACCGCCGGGGACGATGCCTTCTTCAACTGCGGCGCGGGCAGCGGAGAGAGCGTCTTCGACGCGATGCTTCTTTTCCTTCATTTCGGTTTCGGTCGCAGCGCCCACGCGGATGATGGCGACACCGCCGCTGAGCTTGGCAAGGCGTTCCTGGAGTTTTTCCTTATCGTAATCGCTGGTGCTCTTGTCGATCTCGATGCGGATTTCCTTGATGCGACCTTCGATGTCGCCCTTCTTGCCTTTGCCGCCGACGATGGTGGTGTTTTCCTTGTCGGAGACGACCTTCTCGGCGCGACCCAAATCCTGGATGGTGGTGGTTTCGAGTTTGCGGCCGGTCTCTTCGGAGATGACCTGTCCGGCGGTGAGGACGGCAATATCCTGGAGCATGGCTTTGCGGCGGTCACCGAAGCCGGGGGCTTTCACAGCCAAAACGTTGAGCATGCCGCGCAGTTTGTTCAGCACGAGGGTGGCGAGGGCTTCACCGTCGATGTCTTCGGCGATGATGACCAGTTCGCGCTTGCCAACCTGGACGAGTTTTTCGAGCAGAGGCACGATGTCCTGGGCGGCGGAAATCTTCTTGTCATAGATCAACACGTAGGCGTCGCTGATCTGGGCCTGCATCTGCTCGGCATTGGTGATGAAGTAAGGCGAGATATAGCCGCGGTCGAATTGCATACCTTCGACGAATTCCTGCTCGAACTGCATCGACTTGGACTCTTCGACGGTGATGACGCCGTCCTTGCCGACTTTGTCCATCACGTCCGCGATCAATTGACCGATTTCCTCGTCCGCGGCGGAGTTGGTGGCCACGGAGGCGATCTCCTCCTTGGTGTCGATCTTGGTGGAATTCTTCTTCAGTTCGGTGACGATGGTTTCGGCGGCGAGTTCGATACCGCGCTTCAACAGCATGGGGTTGTAACCGGCTTCAAGGGCGCGCAGACCTTCGTTGACGATGGCATGAGCCAGGACGGTGGAGGTGGTGGTGCCGTCACCGGCAATGTCGTTGGTCTTCTGGGCGGCTTCCTTGAGGAGCTGGGCGCCCATGTTTTCAAACGGGTCTTCGAGTTCGATTTCCTTGGCGACGGAAACGCCGTCGTGGGTGATGGTGGGGGAGCCGAACTTGCGATCAACCGCCACATTGCGTCCCTTGGGTCCGAGAGTTGCGGAGACGGCGTTCGCGACCACGTTCATGCCCTTCTTGAGTTTATTGCGGGCGTCTTCTGAAAATACAAGTTGTTTAGCAGCCATTGTAGTAATTCCTTTATTATATTAATTATGTCATTGCGAGGAGGGCGTTCTTTCCGACGAAGCAATCTCCACTAAGCAGGAGACCGCTTCGCGCTCTGCGCTCGCGGTGACGAACTATCCAACGATGCCGAGAAGGTCGCTCTCGCGCATGATGAGGTACTTCTTGCCGTCCATCTTGATTTCGGTGCCGGAGTACTTGGCGAAAAGCACAACATCGCCAACCTTCACATCCATGGCAACGCGGTCGCCTTTTTCATTGCGGTCGCCGGGACCGGCAGCCAGAACCTTGCCTTGCTGGGGTTTTTCCTTGGCAGTTTCGGGGAGGATGATGCCGCCAGCGGTGACTTCCTCCTGCTCCATGGTCTCGATGAGCACGCGCGCGCCCAAGGGTTTGAAAGAAATCTTTGCCATTGTTTTTCTCCTGGTTATGGGTTTTCGAATAATTCAAAATTTTAGCACTCGATAATCTAGAGTGCTAAAATCAATCTTACCCACTTAAAGGGGCAAAGTCAAGGAGGTTATAAGAATTCTTACGAAATTCTGATACGGATTTATATTGCCGCCCCAAACCGCTCAAGGGACGAAATTACAATTCGGAACCTTGATCCCTGAGCATTTCACGATGCAGACGGGTAAACAGGTCAACGGTATAAGGATCGAAGTGCGTACCGGATTGTGATTGAATGTATTCCAACACCCGATCCTCCGACCAGCCCTGCCGGTAGGGACGGTCGGAACGCAGGGCATCCCAAACGTCCACCACGGCGAACAGGCGCGCCGGCAATGGAATTCTTTCCCCGGCCAAGCCGCGCGGATAGCCGGTTCCATCCCATTTTTCGTGATGACAATAGGGAATATCCAACGCGGGGCGCAGGTACTCGATGGGCGAAAGCATTTCATACGCATAAACAGGATGGCGGCGCATGATTTCCCATTCCTCGCCGGTCAGATCGTGTTCCTTCAGCAGGATGTTATCGGGAATTCCCATCTTGCCGATATCGTGGAGCAGCGCGCCATGCTTGACGTGGCGCAGTTCTATTTCGCTCAGCCCCGCCATGCGGGCGAGTTTGAGCGTCATTTCGGTAACGCGCTGGGTATGACCTTTCGTCTCGCGGTCGCGCAAATCGAGGGCGTGAGACCAACCTTCGATGGTGGTGCTGTATGCCAGGGATAATTCAAGGTTGGAACGCTGCAATTCCTCGAAAGATCGAATACTGTCGATGGCCATGGCGGCCTGTCCGGCCAGGGCTTCCAGGAAGTCCCGCCAACCCTGATCAGGCTCGAGCGGAGTTTGATTGGACACAACCAGGACGCCCACCACCTTGCCTTTTGAAATCAACGGCAGGGAAAAAAAGGCGCGTACGCGGTCCTCCTCCAAAAACGAAAAGTCGCCGGGTTGATTGCTGTCGAGGTTTGGGCATTCCATGATCCGGCGCTCCAGCGCCGTGCGCCCAAGAATCCCCTCCCCAAGCCGCACGCAGTCCGGCAAGGTTTTCAGATCTGCCCCCGATTTGGCCAGGGTTTCCAACGTCAACGAGTGCGGGTCGAAGAAAAGGATCAGGGCGGAATCCACGTTCAGTTGGGATCGCACTTCGCGGGTGATTGCGCGAAGCGCAAGCCTCAGGTCGGTTGCCCCAAGGATGACCAGATCGTTGGCGCGCAGGGACTGCATGTAAATCAGTTGTTTGATGATGAAGGCGTTCGCCTTTTCCAGTTCGAGGGTGCGCTGTTCCACGCGCCCGTCCAGTTCAGCATTGATCTGGGACAGCGCCGATTGCGCCAGGCGCAGTTCGTTTCGACTTTGAAGCAGATTGTGCTCGATCAGCCCAAAGCGGGTCACATCCTCAACGATCAGGATCAACCCCTCTTCCGGCTGGTCTGGATCAAATGGCATCACATAGAAGGTCAGGTACCGAGTCGAGCCGTCCGGGTAATCACGTTGGACATTCTCGACCTGATGGGAGGGTAACTCTCCCTTGAGGATGAGATGCAGAATATCCTCCAACCCGAAGAATTCCGCCACCGCATCGGTCAGCATTCTGCCCGTCACCTCCTTGTGCGCTTCGGTTCCGGCAATCGCGTTGAAGCGCGTGGAACACCGAAGGATTTTCAGGTCCGGTGAAAGCCGCGCATATTCGAGTTGATACAGATCGCTCATGGCTTTCGTCACCCGCGCCGCCAGTTGGAGGCTGTCGAAATTGTTTTTCGAATCCATCACATCCGCGCCTCGATTTGCTCCGCCAGGCGAATGAAGGCCGCCTCCACCTGTTCGCCGGTCTTTGCGCTGGCAAGCAAAAATTTCCCATCTCCGATGGACTCGAAGGCGGCCTGCAGGTCTGTGTCGGAGATGATACGTTCGTTCTTGAGGTCCGCCTTGTTCGCCACCAATGTGATTGGGATGTTTCGATCCACCTGTTGCATGTGATGCGCGTACCGCTCCAGCCCATCGAGGGAATCGAGGCGGGTCAGGTCGCAGACGATGAGCGCGCCCGCCGCCCCAAGCAAATAAGATGACCTTTTGATGGTTTCAAACCCGTTGCCGCCGGCCAAATCCCAGACCAGTAAATTCAATTCGCCATAGGGACGGGCAAGCGTCTTGCGCGATACCTTGACTCCCATGGTGCTGTGATATCGATCATCGAAACGCCCCTCGACAAATCGCCGAATCAGGCTGGTTTTGCCGACGGCAAAGTCTCCAAGCAGGCATATTTTTTTTTGGATAACTCTCATGTAGTCCTCCGGTGTTACGGGGTCCGGGTCGGTGTGATTTGACCGAGAGGAACTGGCTCGAGCAGGGCTACCCAGCGCGCCGGCACCCAGCCTCGATGATACCCATTATCGTCCGTCCATTCCACCTCCAGCCAGCGGTCATAAACGGAAAGCACGGTAATGGGTGTATTCATGAATAACACCTCGATGCGCGAAGACCTTGCCTCTGGCTGGTTTCGGAACCATACGTGTCCGACAGCAATGGCTTTATAGGGAGTCGGGGTGGGCGTGGGAGTGTAAGTTGCAGTAGGGGTGGAGGTAAAGGTTGGCGCGGCCGTATTGGTGGGAGTGGACGTTGGCGTATTGGTGGCTGTCGGCGTGAAAGTAGGCGTTGAAGTGGCGGTGGGCGTGGCGGTAAACGTGGGCGTCGAGGTGTTGGTGGGGCTTGGAAAGGCCACAGGATATAACGCAATCGTAAACTGAACATAAAAACAGGCAAGCATCATGAATAATATGGCGGCAAAAAACGCCATCGTCCAGCCGAACTTTGCCTTTCCGCTCATGGGACGTTTGCCCGAAGTCTGATCCGTGGTTTCCGCCACCAGGCGCGCGATCTTCGGCTGTAAATTCGGAAGGGTGGATGGGTCGCCTGTATATTGCTTGAAAGCGGCTTCATGCTTTACATGCAGCCCGGCGATGAAATCATGCAGCCTGGCGCGAAAACCTTCAGGCTCCACGCCATTGAACACGACGGCGACATAGGCCGTCCGCCCGCTCTGGATGATGATGCCGCTGTCCCCGTATTGAATCTCGTCCAGTTCCTTGTCTTCGCGGCCATCCTCGAACGCGTCGTGGACAAAGTCACGAATCGCCGTCAACATGGCGCCAATCAAATCCGAATCCGCGACTTCATGACTGCCGGGATGGCTGTGCGCGATCAACAAACCGGATCCGTGCTGGATGATGAAAATCTCCCGAATGGCAAATGGAATCGAATCCCGCAGCGCGAGCTGGGAAGGCGAGACCCCGCGCATGCGCGCGCCAATCGTCCGAAAGACGCCCTGCGGCCCGAAGGAAGCGCGCAAACGCGCGTCGATATTCCTTTGAAACTCTCTGGAAAACTGGGCGATTGCGCGCTGGACCGTCTCACCGATGATGGGATAGATGGCCTCGACCATGTCTTTGCGCGAATCGCGAATCTGCACGCGGATGGCCTCGCCCATGATCGGTCCAAGCGCCTCAGCCATTTCATCGGTGGAATCCCGAATCGAGCGCCCGATCATGTCGCTTAACACGGGAGTCACCCGGGCGATCAAGCCTTCCGAGTCGGCCTGCGCCTTTCTTCTTAGAATTTCCACTTCGGTGGCAAGATCGCGGGATCGTTCGTCGGATTCGCGCGCTGTCTGCCGCAGGCGTTCGATATCGACCAGAAGTTCTTCGAGTTTCTGCTGCAAGGTTTCATGGTCGAATTGGGAGCCGCGTTGAACAGAGGCGATCTGATCCTCGATCACGCGCAGGCGCTCCTGAAGGTCTGCCAACAGAATGGAACGTACAGAGTCTAACGGATCGCCACCTCCCTGTAGGGGAGGTGAAACTTCACTGGGGAATGCAGGCGTCATTACGAATTATTTTTTAAGAAGACGAATGTTCGGTATCTTGTTTTAATCGAAGTCCGAGTTCAACCAGCATTTGTCCCAGATCCTGGCGTGAGGTCTTTTTGTTCTCGAGGGCCGCAACCAAAGAGAGGAATTCCTGGCGCAAGGCGTCATCGCGCTGGCGAGTCTCGGATTGCAGGGAACGCGTTCGCTCCGTCTGCTCGACATTGACCTTATCCAGCCTGTCGCTCAATTCCTTTTGCACTTCCCGTATCTGACGCAAAAGTTC
>DAOUAS010000158.1:0-13068 GCA_034433295.1 Anaerolineales bacterium
CGTGGATTGTGATAAAGATAACGCCGCCACAATCTGCGCGGTTCTGTAGCAAGACGATAAAGCCATTCCAAGCCGCCATTCTGCATCCAAAACGGAGCCTGTGGTTTTATTCCGGCATGAAAGTCAAATGCCGCCCCAACTCCGAGCATGACAGCGTTAATTCTGTCACGATGCTCTGCTATCCATTTTTCCTGTTTGGGGCAGCCCAACCCAACGAATAAAATCCACGCCCCAGAGTTGTTGATGTTTTGAACAGCCTGTTCATCTTCCTCTCCGTTCGTTTCCCTAAACGGCGGACTGAACGAGTAAACAATTTTCAGGTCTGGAAATTTCACTTGCATTCGCGCAGTTAGGGCTTGCAAAACTTCGGGCATCCCCCCATAAAAACCCACCGGAACGTTTTCACGGGCGGCAGCTTCCAGAACATACAGCATGAGGGTGGGTCCGTACACCCGCTGTTGATCCTTCTGTCCTTTGAGGCGCATTATCCAAACTAAAGGCATTCCATCCGGAGTGACAAGATCGGCAGAATTGACAACGGTTTTAAAGGCTGGCGAGTCGTAGGCCTCCATCAACATGTGGACATTGGCGGCATACACAACACAGCTTTCCTTTCGCGTCGCCGCATCAAAGATCAGGTCCACAGCATGTAGATATGTGGTGGGGTCAACGCGTGTACCCATCAAGATCATATGGTATTCACCAGCCTTTCATATACGCCAATCAATGTCTTGTAACACTGGTCCGGAGTAAATTTCTCCTCATAAGCCCCCAAGCCTTTCTTTCCCATTTCTCCAGCTTCGCGAGGGTGATCCAACATCCATCGTGCCTTATCCGCCAAGTCTTGGAGATTGCCAGGTTCAAAAAGTAATCCGGTTTGTTTATCTGAAACCAACTCCGGCATTACCCCAATATTCGAGGCAATCACAGGAACTCCCCTGGAATATGCTTCAATGATAACCATACCAAACGTCTCGTAATATCCCTCTGAAGGCATAACCAGAAATCTGGCCGACCCTATCAAATTCGACAACTCCTGCTCATCCTTTCGTCCTACAAACTCAACGTTTCTCATGTCATTTTTCTTCACAAAATCTTCCATCTGAGAAGCCAGCCGCCCGCTTCCCCGGATTTTTAATGGAAAATCCAGATGGCGCCATGCCTTTAACAGGGTAAACACCCCCTTTTCAGGATCAAGACGTCCTATAAATAGCGCGTAATTTTTTACATCACCGAGTTGCATAACGGGTAAAGGTCGTGCGGCAAAATGGGGCATAACAACCAGTTTCTCGATAGGCAATCCTGCGCGGACAAAAAGATCATGATAAAACCGGGTTGAGCATAAGAATACGTCAACTTTTAGCCGCCAAGTTTGCAACCAGCGATGAACGGTCAACATTGCAGCCACCACGGAAGTATGCAAGAGTGAATTGTGATAACAGGCATGAAGAACACCCGGGCATGGAGGCGTCTTCCCCATGCAATCAAGACATAATTTTCCGTCCCGATAAAAATTTGCCGATGGACAAATCAATCTCTGATTATCAAGCGTCTGCACAACCGGCACATGCATTTCATTGCAAGCGTAATACGCAGAAGGAGAAATAAGGGGAAATATATTGTGGAAATGAACAACTTGTGGCTTCGCTTGCTTCAAAACCTTTTTAAATTTTACATAGGAAGATTGCGACCAGGTGGTCTGCAATGCAACAGAAAGACGACCAAGCGAGGCTATCCTTTCGTTAGTCTCAATATATTCCACGACCTCATGCCCCATCGAACGCAAAAGACCGGATTCAGATTGAAAGACGGTATCTTCTCCGCCCGGTTGAAGGTAATAATTGTGGACTTTCAATATTCGCATAAAGAACAATCTCCTTCATGAACGCCAACATGCAGGTATTATTTCGCTTTTACCCCCAGCAATACACGCATGAAGACAATTCGCGCCCATAAAACCATAGACGCAAGAGGTTTTACATGGGACATCATTCCTACCAGCCAAATCACCCGTCGCGAGAAATGGAATTGTTCGAGTTTATTTATTATGTCGATCCACTGCTCATCCGTGGAGACCAACTTTATTCTCATCAAGAAATGCCACGGACACGTTTTGGGCATAACTTTCAGAAAGTTTCCCCTCAAGTTCGTATCCGAAATTAGCTGCGACAACTTAAGATAACCGTTTAAATCTAACTGCAATCTTTTCACGAGTCCGTCGGTGGCAAAACTGTCATTTCCCATACGGCACATGACCAAATGGGCAGGCAAGTATTTCAAAGTTCCTCGATTCATAACTATCGAAAGCATAATATAAGAATGAGAATAAGCCGTCCCAATATAAGACTCGTCGAAAACCACTGAATGCCAAGACGATCTCTTTACAACAATAACGCTCAAGTAGCTAAACAACGCGCCAAGCGACCGTGCAGAGCCGAAGTATTCATAAAGGTGACGCAACTGCCCGAAGTCGAATTCCCGTTCACCAACATCGGTCCCAAGCCAATATCCATTTCGAAATGGGCGAAGGTCGAAACTGCATTCGGTTCGGTTGCAAAGATAAATATCATGGTTACTGCGGATTTGTTCCAACATATAATCCAAAGCTGCTGGCGCAAGGATATCATCACTGCCCATCAGCCAACAATACTCGCCTTGAGCCAAACCAACCGCCCTTAGATAATTTCTATCCGCGCCCTGATTCTTGTCAGACTTCGAGTACACAATCTGAGGAAAACCCCTTTGCAACTTGCGGACAATTTCCTCGGTATTATCGGTCGACGCGTTGTCGCTAATGACAATTTCCACTTCGTTGCTGCCGTCCCCGACCTGCGTAACAATGCTTTCAACAGTCTCTTTAATGAAAGAACCGCGATTATATGTTGGAATACAGATCGAAAGTTTTACGCTCATAACACCTCCTGCATATCTAACTTATATCTCCGCTTCGCAGCAACCGGCAGCCCCCAAGAAACAGTGAAAACAAACGAACCGATTAAGCCGAATAGAATCCCGTAGATTCCCAACCTTGGCGCAAGATACCATTGTAAACCGCCGCTGATAAGAGCTTGCAAAGGCACAAATAACCACAAAGGGGATAAATCATTCATACTTTGAAGCAAAGTCGAAAAGGTATCCGTCCACACGCGCAACATCTGATACCCGCCCAATAGAATAATAAAACCCAATGGAACAACAACGCTCTCTCTGGGAGACAGCAAACCAACAGCCATAGGCATCAACCATATTAGTAAAACAGTGCAAGCCAGCATAAAAACCAAACCAAACGCGAGATATGTCTTTAGATAACGAACAACTATCTTCCATTGCTTTTTGGCGATATGCTCAGAAAAAACGGGCCACAATGCAAGCAGAATGGCATTATAGATAAAAAATGCCAATCCAAATATCTTGGTAGACATCGAATAGGTTGCAATATCCTGAGGCCCCAAGAATTGAGACATAATAACATAATCTACTTGCAGCACCCCCGCAGCCATAATAGCAAAGCCCCAAAAACGCATCCCTCTCTTCAATACCAAACGGCCTGTATAAAGAAGCTTGTCAATCGACAAACATTCCCCTAAATTTCTCAACTCCTTCCATGCCAGTGAAACCAGCGGGAAGAACGCCGCAGGCACCATATACGCCAATAGACTCAAAAAAAGCCCGTTCGTAAAGCCCATGCGTTCCACAAAAACAAGACCTGCCAAACCACAAAGGGATGCGCTTGCAGGGACAATATTGGAAAGATGCCCCTTTTGTTCTGCATACCACATCTTGTAAACAATCCCCCCCAGCCCCGCGCCTATCGATAAAGCGCCCGTTACAAAAAAAAGTCTGCTTTTCTCATCTACACCAAGGAATGAGAATTGCTTCAGGAAAAGTGGGGCTATAAATGGACTTGCAAAATACAGCACAACGATTGTCAAAAAAAGCAGTAGAGCGGCCATAACTCCACTCACCGCGACAAAATTACCATAGGGACTGCCATTGGCTCGCGCTTCGGAAATATAATTTTGTACGCTTGTGCCAATGCCAAAATCAGAAAGAGAAAACCAACCCGTTAAACTGGTCAACAACATAAAAACCGCATATCGTTCAAGTCCGATACTACTCAACACTATGCGCACCACAGCAAACTGCGTCAGTGTCAACACGGCACGGCTGCCCCAGGCGCTGGCAGCCACAAGCAAGTGGGTTGGCAGATAAGTCCTAACCGTTATTTCTCTTAGCCGCTTATGCATCGGATATATTGCTTTGCCAATCGATCATTGTTTGAATACCGCTTCTTAAATCGGTTTCAGGAAACCATCCAAACTGCCTTGCCTTTGATATATCCGCGACAAATACTTTCTGATCGCTATGCCGCCATTCGACATTTTTGTAGATAAGTCGTACGTCAAGAAATTCTTCAAGGAGAGCAAATAGTTCCAGTAGAGACAAGCTGTTATCCATTCCCCCGCCGATATTGAATGCCTGTCCACGCGTCTGACTGATTTTAGCAGCGGCAGCCAGGTACAAACGACTAACATCATCAGAATGCAAAACATCCCTCACCTGTTTTCCATTTCCAGATATAGTAAAGAAAGGCGCAGACTGCCCTGCCTCAAGGGCGCGCTTTGTTTCCAGAGATTTTCGACAAAACCATCCAATCCACCCTTGATCATAAGTGGCAAACTGACGACCACCATACATGGAAGAGTGGCGAAATACCACTGTTTGCACCCCATACATGCGCGCGTAATCAAGCATGTATTGATCCGCGGCTCCCTTGGAACAGCCATAAGGAGAACAAAAACTCAAAGGAAGCGTCTCGTCAAACCCCTTCGGGTAATTTGTGGACACATAACGTGTAGACCTTTCCTCGTATGATATCCATTCCAGGTCGCCATAAACTTTGTTTGTCGATGAATAGAGAACGATCGTATCCGGTGAAGCCAGCCTGACCGCCTCAAGAACATTCAACGTCCCCATAACATTGATCTCAAAATCAAGGCGGGGATTTTGCAAGCTGGTGGTCATTGCCACCTGCCCCGCCAAATGAGCAATGGCATATGGCTTTATTTTGGACACAAGGTCTAATACTGCTTCATGATCGCGAATATCAGCCTCTACAAAAAGCCATCCACTGCCATGTTTGGAACGCAGCCAATCCAGATTAGCGCGTGAGCCAACGCGGCTTAAGTTGTCCAATATCACAACATCCTCGCCTCGCGCCAGTACAGCGCCAGCCAGATTACTGCCCACAAAGCCACAACCACCTGTTATCAACCAAGTCATAGATCACCTTCCGGTTATATAGAATTCAGGGTGAGCGCGATACCACTCAATCGTCATCTTTACCCCATCAGACAGGGACCAACCTGGGCGATATCCCAAAAGACGGAACGTTTCTTCGGCATTCGCGATTTGAGGAGATTCATATAGGCGATCTGGAATCGCGCCAAATTTCGGCGCTACGGGAGAATCCATCAAGCTACAAATCATCTCAACAACCTCGCGTATCGTAACTCCCATACCCACGCCAAGATCTATGGATTTACCGGTCAAATCAGGTTTAAATCCAGTAAGAATTAAACCCATTACCAGATCTTGCACAAAAATAAGATCGCACACCCGTCTGCCGCTTCCAATTTCAGGCGAGACTGCGTTCAAGAGGTTCGTAATCACATACGGTATGATTTTCTCCACAGGTTGACGCGGACCATAGCTCATAAACGGACGCGCAAGAACTACGGGGAGGGAAAATATACTGTGGAACATTCTCGCGTAATTCGTCTCCGCTTCTTTTGCAGCAGCATACGGGGAATTAGCGATAGTCCCCAAACGCCCTGCTGCCGGCTCCTCGGAAGATCCAACAACCACCAACCTTTTGCATGTTTCTTCAGCCAAAGACACGAAGAGATTGACGCTTCCTTCAAGATTATTTTTGAAAGTAGGCAATACCAGATCAAGACGTTGACGGGTGTTTACAAGACTTGCCAAATGATATACGACTTCTGGCTTAACCGAGGAAACATAGCGTCTTACAGAAGCAAAATCGCTCAAATTGACCGCGTAAGCAGCCACGCCATCTGGCAATTGGTATGCATGAATATGACGAGATACTGCATGAACTTCTGCGCCCAACCCGGCCAAGGCTTCACACAGGGGCAATCCAACAAAACCACCCGCGCCCGTTATCAAAACACGGCAACCTTTAATCGCATCCTGTAACCCCATTGAGGCGAGCAAACCCTGCTGTTGCTCAATTAGCTCTGACACATCTCACCCGTAAAAAAGCAAGAGCATGGAATTATCTTCATGATAGTCGCGGACTTACATGGATTTTGCATCGTGAAGTGCTTCGGCCACATAATCAAGCATGGAACGGGTCAGACCGGGGTAAACGCCGATCCAAAAAACGTTGTTCATTACTTCATCTGACCTTTTCAAGTCTCCGACGACACGGTATGTCTGGTTTCGATAAGCGGGCTGGCGGATGAGATTTCCGCCAAACAATAACCGCGTGCCGATTTTGCGTGCTTCGAGCAAACGCACAACCTTATCTCTAGTAAAAGACGAGGTGGCGCGGACAAAGATCGGGAAACCAAACCAGCTTGGGTTCGACTTGGGAGTTGCCTCCGGCAGGATAAAACAAGCCTGAAACGAACTCAGGCATTCTTTCAAATAGTCGAAGTTCTCGCGCCGCTTCTCAATAAAACCGTTCAGTTTTTTGAGCTGGGAAACACCCACAGCAGCCTGCATATCTGTGGCTTTGAGGTTGTAACCGATATGTGAATAAGTGTATTTATGGTCGTACCCCTCTGGCAACTCACCGAACTGCCAATCAAAACGCTTGCCGCAGGTATTATCTTTGCCAGGCTCACACCAGCAATCACGTCCCCAATCCCGATATGATTCGATGATCTTCTTCAACCTTGAGCTATCAGTCAGAATTGCCCCGCCTTCCCCCATTGTGATGTGGTGCGCGGGATAAAAACTGACTGTTGCCACGTCGCCAAAGGTCGCCACCAGTTTATTATCATAAATCGCGCCGACAGCATCGCAACAATCTTCTATTAACCACAGATTATGTTCCCTGCAAAATATGGTCACAGATTCCAGGTTGAACGGGTTGCCAAGCGTATGAGCAATCATCACTGCGCGGGTCTTATCTGATAAGGCGGCTTCAAGTTGGGTTACGTCAATGTTGTAAGTGGGAATGTCCACGTCTACAAAAACAGGAACAAGCCCGTTCTGGAAAATCGGATTGACCGTTGTTGGAAATCCCGTTGCGACAGTGATGACCTCATCGCCTGGTTTCAGTTGTCTTTCTCTCAATACGGGGGATGTCAGGCTGGTCAAGGCAAGCAGATTTGCCGAGGAACCAGAATTCACCAATACAGTATGGCGCAAATCGAAAAATTTAGCGAACTCCTCCTCAAATTGCTGGGCAAAGCGCCCCTCCGTCAGCCAAAAGTCAAGGCTGGAATCAACAAGGGATTGCACATCTTCCGCATCGAACACGCGCCCCGCAACCGGAATTGGGGTTTCGCCGGGAATGAATTTTTTAGCAGGGAATTCCTCCGCTGCATATTCAGCGGTGAGCGCAAGGATTTGCGCCCGCAGTTGATCGGACCTTTTACTCATGTTTGAAAAAATCCTTATACCAGTCAATAGTCAATGCCAGTGCCTCGTCCATATTGAAAAGCGGCTTCCAACTCAATATTCGACGCGCCTTTTCTGCGCTAAGATATTGATGGCGAATCTCGTTGCTTGTCTCATTTAGAATTTCAGGTTTGAGGTCGGAATTCATCAACGTGAGGACTCGATCCACCACCTCCCGCACCGTGACTTGAATCTCATTCGAGAAATTGAACGCCTCTCCAATAAGTTCTCTACGCGCCGACAGTTGTTCCGCCAAAAGCATATACGCCGCCGCCCCATCTTCCACGTAAAAGTAATCGCGAACATACTCGCCATCGGATCGAATAACAGGACGCTGTCCTCGAAGGACAGACCGGATTGTGCCCGGGATGATGCGGTTCCAGTTCAAGTCGCCGCCGCCATAAAAATTACCGCAACGCGTGATTGCAACAGGCAGGTCGAAGCTTTTTGCATAGGTATATGCGATCAAGTCAGCCGCAGATTTGCTGACATCGTAAGGATGCTGCCCTTGTAAAGGGGTATCTTCATCATAAGGAAGAACCTCCTGATCGCCATATGCCTTATCCGACGAAGCGACAACGATCTGCTTCACCTTTGGGCTGCGGCGGCACGCCTCCAAAAGATTCCACGTGCCGCCAATATTGGTTTCAAACGTGGAAACAGGGTTGCGGTTCGCAATGGTTACAATGGTCTGCGCAGCTAGATGAATAACTGTATCAACTTCAAACTCACCCAGGGCGCGTTCGAGCATATCACGGTCACGGACATCCCCGCGAACCACCTTAACCCCTTCAATGTACCCCCTGCGCACCATTTCGCTTTGCGGGACCCAGTCGCGTACCAAACAAACCACATCTGCGCCCGCTTCAATCAGCCTCTTTACCAGCCAAGAGCCAACTAACCCCGTTCCACCGGTAACAAAGGTGGGGCGATCCAGCCAAAAGGATCTACTCAGCCCCATAGCTTCCATGGCGCCCTGCCTTCCTGCCAGAGTCTTTCAAGATTGTGCACGTCACGCGCCGTATCCATACATTGCCAGAAATCCTCATGCTGATATGCTGAAAGCTGTCCATCTGCAGCAATATGTTCCAAGGATTCAAACTCCCAAGCGGTATGGTCCCCTGCAATATATTTTGTAATACCCGGCTCTAGGACGAAAAAGCCGCCATTGATCCAACCCTCGCCAATTTGGGGCTTTTCCTTGAACTCAACAACTCGGTGATCCTGAATCACCATCTGGCCGAAACGTGCGGGAGGACGAACGGCCGTTAAGGTGACAAGCCTGTCTTGCTGCTTATGAAACTCAATCAGCTTGGGAATATTGATATTGCTTACGCCGTCACCGTAGGTAAGCATAAAAGTCTCGTCTCCGATGAAGTCAGCCACACGCTTGACTCGCCCACCTGTGTTTGTTTCCATACCTGTATCCAACAAGTGAACAGTCCAATCCTCGCCTCCGATATTATGAGCCGTTACACCGCCGGTTTTCAATTGAACGGTAATACTACGAGAACGATGATGATAATTAAGAAAATAATCCTTGACAACCTCGCCCTTGTAACCCAAGGCAATGACAAATTCCTTGTACCCAAAAGACGCATAAATACTCATGATATGCCAAAGAACGGGTTTCCCGCCCACCTCAACCATTGGTTTTGGCTTAACGGTTGTCTCCTCAGAGAGGCGTGTTCCTAATCCGCCTGCAAGGATGGCGACTTTCATAAGGGATTTCCTTTCAACCAAAGATGGACTGATTATACATTCACTCGTTGCAAAAGTCTTCTTACAGGATTGTTAATCGGGACCGCCCCGCCAGAAATGGCGGGGCGGCAAAATTTCAATATAACACTTATTGCAGTTCTTGCACTGGGGCATTCGAGCGTCGAATCGCCCAGATGGTGGCGGCAAGCAAAGCGACCGCTACAATAACAACCACGATATTCACCGAGCCATCGGGGCGCATCATCGGGTATTTGACGATGATGGGTGCGGCAAGCAGCGAGACCAGGTTTGCGACCTTGATCATCGGGTTGAGGGCGGGACCAGCGGTATCCTTCATCGGGTCGCCGACGGTGTCGCCCACCACACCAGCCTTGTGACGTTCAGAGCCTTTACCGGTGTTGTTCTTGAGGTCGCGGGGTTCGTCCTCAATGGATTTCTTGGCATTGTCCCATGCGCCACCGGCATTGGACAAAAAGACTGCCAGCAGTTGACCGGAGAGAATGATACCCGCAAGGAAACCACCCAACGCCTCCACTTGCAACACCAGACCCACAACCAGCGGCATCAATACTGCAATTGTCGCCAGCGGAATGAGTTCCTTCTGCGCCGAAGCGGTGGAGATTCCCACCACACGGGCGTAGTCGGGATCTTTCGTGCCTTCCATAATGCCGGGGATCTTGAACTGGCGGCGAACTTCTTCGACGATCTGACCAGCCGCGCGGCTCACAGCGCGGATGGAGAGCGAGGAGAACAGCCAGGGCAGCGCGCCGCCGAGAAGGAGTCCCACAAACACGCTGGTTTCCGACACGCGGATGGTGTCCATCAATTCCATGCCCAACTGTGCCTGCACTCGTCCCACATCGGTGATGTAAGAAGCGAAGAGGGAAACAGCCGCGATTACCGCGGAGGCAATCGCCACACCCTTGGTGATGGCTTTGGTCGTGTTTCCAACCGCATCCAGGTCTGCCATAATCTGGCGGGCTTTCAAGGTGTTTTCATCTTCCATGCCATGCCATGCCATTTCGCCGATGCCGTTGGCATTGTCGGAGATGGGACCGTAGGAGTCCATGGCGACGTTGTTACCGGTATGGCTGAGCATACCGATACCGACCATCGCAATGGCATAAAGCACATATTGGTGACCATCACCGTTATAGAGCAGGATACCGGCGATGAAGCTGACAGCAATCACCACCAACGCCCAAACGCTCGATTCCATACCAACGGAGAGACCCGAAAGAATGGTGGTGGCGGGACCCGTCTTGGTGGCGCCGACAATTTCCTTGACGGGAGCCTTCTTGGTGGAAGTGAAGTACGAGGTCAGTGGGTTGAACGCGACAGCCAGACCCACGCCAATGGCGGTCAAAGCCGCAAGACGCCAGTCATTGGCATAGGATACCGCGAAGTAGATCGAAACCAAAACAGTGAAGATGCTCGAAACTTCATACGAGCGGAACATCGCATCTTCGGCGTCGTGCGCGCGACCAATCAGCGGCAGGTTGACCTTTTCCCAGATCGGCACGGTGAAGGTCCCGATGATGGAGGAGATCACGCCCACAGCGCGGATGATGAGCGGGTACACAATCCATTTCAAGTCGCCGGTGACGGCAACCAGGGCAAGACCGAGGATCAAACCCGACACAATCGTCACTTCGTAAGACTCGAAGATGTCGGCAGCCATACCGGCGCAGTCGCCCACATTGTCACCGACCAGGTCGGCAACCACAGCGGCGTTGCGGGGGTCATCTTCGGGGATGTCTTTTTCGACCTTGCCGACGAGGTCGGCGCCCACATCGGCGGCTTTGGTATAGATACCGCCGCCCACGCGCATGAAGAGCGCCAGCAGGGTTCCGCCGAAGCCGAAGCCAAGCAGGGCATCGGGAGCTGCCTTACCAAAGACGATGAAGATGAGCGTGCCGCCGAGCAGACCGAGACCATCGGTCAACATGCCGGTATAAGTTCCCGCATAGTAGGCGATGGAAAGGGATTCATTCAAACTACGGCGGGAAGCGGAAGCGACGCGGACGTTTGCCTGCACCGCCATGCGCATACCCCATTGACCGACGATCAAAGAAAAGGACGCGCCCATGATAAAAGCAATGGTGCGTCCAATGGCGACGATGAAGAGAATGGTCGATTCACTGAAAGCGTGAAACTCTTCGCGGGCTTCATGACTCGGCGGAACAACATAAACGCTCAGGAACATGACCACTGTCAATACAGCGATCAACGGCAAAATGGTTTTGAGCTGCTGACTCAGGTAGGAATCAGCGCCAATGCGAATCGCATTCCAGACCGCCTGCATCTTCTCAGTGCCTTTGTCCTTCTTGAGCACCGTGCTGCGCAGCCACCAGGCATACAAAAGGCTGATAAATGCAGCAACCAAAACCAGAATAATGGCAATCTGTTCAAAGTCGCTTAGACCATGACGACTGCCCAACCAAAGGATATCCATACAACCTCCGAAACGAATTTGGATTTTTTATCACTCAAGCTAATGACACTGTTGAAGTGAAAAAGACACGAGATTAAAAAAACCTGAGGGAGTATACACAACAAAAAGATAAGCGTCAACAGCAATTCCCAAAAATGGTTTGTGATGTGAAACCACATCCGCCATCATCATATTTTCAGGACTTTCGCTCATACGGGTATAAAAGCGTGAATTCGAGGTGCAGTCAACTCAGCGCGGAGGTAATCGCTGAGCAAATCTTTCTTGGTTTTGTAAAGCGTTTTTGCAAGGGATTTAGCCTTGAGCTTCAAAGAAAGCCAGGCATGATAGCAACAAGCAATGTGGTTGCGTTGAGAACGTCCTTTGCGACACTGGCATTTCTCGGTTCCAGTCAACTGTTTGAGTCCGCGATGCAGTTCTTCGACTTGCCAGCGTACGTCGCTCGCGTCTTGAGCGGCTTGCGAGGTTAGTGTCTCATCTGGGCAGTTCGTGATAATCCAGTCAATGTCGCCGTTTGTGGCAACTACCTTGAATAACTGCACTTTGAAAGGGACTTCTTTCAATTTGACCATGACGCCATTTTTTAGGCGTTCGACTGTCCAATCAATCTCATCCAAATGAACCCAGCCGCCTTCTTTGCTCAAACTGACCATTCGGTTGCTTTTCAGTGTCGTGAAAAAGGTCAAACCCAAACGGTGAACCAGTTTTAGGTTTTCAGCGGAAGCATACCAACTATCGAACAAGATGCGTTTTGCTTTGATTTTCTTGGCATATACGGCGTTGATAACCATTTCAGAAAAGTGCTCGTTCTTGGTCTTCCCATCTTGATTGAGTGCATAAATCCGATAGTCGATTGGATAGAAATCCTTTTGGGTGCCAGCGCTATGCGCCAGATTAACGATGCCTATACCACGTACCAGACCATGCTCTGCGCCACTGTATTGCAATTTCACCAGTTCAATAAACTGTGAATAGCGCTTGTCTTGCACACTGTCGTCTACCAACATAAAGGCTTCGGGACTATCTTGGATTAGCCCAAACACCAGTTCCCATAAGCCGCGCGCTGTGAGATGCTCGCTTCTCAAGTAATCTGTGACAACATCGTGACTAACTTCATTCAAATGCTCGGCAAGATGTGTGCTTGTGTAATTGCCGATTGTGCAAATCAGATATTCTACGTACTGTTGCTTGGTTATCATGATCACATGGTATCATCTCGCCCCTCCAAGCGAAAGTCCTGA
>DAOUAS010000159.1:0-6087 GCA_034433295.1 Anaerolineales bacterium
GATGAATACACCCGCCTTATTGAATCTGCTGAACTGCCAGACCTTGGGGAAATTACAACCCAGCCCGATCCGGATTGCGAGATTGTCTTTGGCGAACCGAATTTGATTCGGGACACGCTGCCGCTTCTTCCCAGCCTCAAGTGGCTTCAGTCCACCTGGGCCGGGGTGGAGCCGTTGCTTGATCCTCATTTGCGTCGTGACTACATCCTAACCAATGCGCGCGGTGTCTTCGGCGGGTTGATGTCTGAGTTTGTCTTTGGCTATATGCTGGCGCACGAACGGCGTATATTCAAAAGGCTTGAAGCGCAGAAAAACCATCTCTGGGATCACTCTCTCACAGGCACACTGCAAGGCAAAGCGATAGGGCTGTTGGGCGTCGGATCGATTGGCGCGGAACTGGCCTTGACGGCAAAATTCTTCGGCATGACCGTTCGCGGCTATACAATGGGAAGCGAGACAAGCAAGCACGTAGACAGGTATTATCACCCTTTGGAGTTCGACGGCTTGCCGTCGGCACAGCAGCGAACTGCTGGAATCCACGATTTTGCCAGCGGACTTGATTACCTTGTCAGCATCCTGCCCAACACAAAGCATACCCAAAAGATGATCAACGCTGATTTGCTGAACGCTCTTCCCTCCCACGCCGTCTTCATCAACGCCGGACGCGGACAGGCGGTGGACGAAAACGCCCTCATCGAAGCGCTGACACAAAACAAAATCGCGGAGGCTGTGCTGGATGTCTTCGAGCAGGAACCGCTTCCGAAGGAACATCCATTCTGGACGACACCCAACCTGTTGATGACATTCCACACGTCCGCGCCGAGTTTCCCGGAGGATATTACCAGGATTTTCGTCGAGAATTACCTGCTTTATATCGAGGGCAGTCCATTGAAATATCAAGTCGATTTTGAAAAAGGATACTGACCATGACCCCGACCCTGAATGACATCCGTCAAGCCGCAGAGAGAATCAAACCGTATGCGCATCGCACGCCCGTTGTCACCAACGAAAGCCTGAATCAAAAAGTCGGCGCGCAGGTCTTTCTGAAGTGTGAGAATTTCCAAAAGGTGGGCGCGTTCAAATTTCGCGGGGCATGCAACGCCGTCTACTCGCTGACAGGCGAAGAAGCCAGACGCGGAGTCTGCACCCACTCGTCTGGCAACCATGCCCAGGCGCTGGCGCTGGCGGCGAGGATGCGCGGCATCCCGGCATATATCGTCATGCCAGGCAATGCTCCCACCGTCAAGAAAAATGCAGTGGCGGGCTATGGCGGCTTGATTACCTTTTGTGAGCCAACACTCGAAGCGAGGGAAGGCGCATTGGAGAGAATCAGGCTTGAGACGGGCGCGACGATGGTACATCCCTACAACAATGAGCGTGTAATTGCAGGACAAGGCACGGCGGCGCTGGAGTTGTTGGATGATGTCCCCGATCTGGATGTGCTCATCGCCCCCGTCGGCGGCGGCGGACTGTTGAGCGGGACCTCCATCGCGGCGACGGAACTCAAACCGGGAATCCGCGTGATCGCGGGTGAACCCGATATGGCAGATGATGCCTTCCGCTCGATGCTGTTCGGCGAGATTATTCCATCCGTGAATCCAAAAACGATTGCCGATGGTTTGCTCACTTCCCTTGGCTCGTTGACCTTTCCCATCATCCAACAGCGCGTCGAGCGAATCGTCACCGTGAGCGAAGCGGGCATCATCGAAACCATGAAATACATTTGGGAACGCGCCAAGATCATCATTGAGCCGTCGTCCGCGGTGGCGGTGAGCGTGTTATGGGAAGGAAAAATCGACCTGCGCGGACTCAAGGTCGGTGTAATCATCAGCGGCGGAAATGTGGATTTGGAGAAACTTCCGTGGTAGGTTGTTTTCAGGACTTGCCATCGGACAGGTTTACCAAGTCGTGGACCCATTTCCGCGACCTGTATCTCCATCCGCTGACAACGGCTTTTGCCAACTCCTCCAGCATGACCATTAGATAGACCAGATACACGGGGAGATGAAGAACGAACGCGCCGACATAAGCGGCGGGAACACCGATCAGCCAGATGGAACAAAGTTCCATCAGGAGGGCAAAGCGTGTGTCACCGCCGGCCCGCATGGCGCCGATGAAAACTGTGAAGTTGAACATGCGGAGCCATAAACTCCCCGCCATGACTGTCAGAAGCCATCGGACATTGTTCGCTCCGCCCGGCGAGAGTTCGTATAATCCGACCACGGCATCGCGAAAAAGTACGACCAGTCCCCCAACGCTGAGCGCAAAAAACATGCCAATCACGAGCGCCCGCCGCACGATCTCGTGGGCTTCCTCCTTTTGTCCTGCGCCGATACGGTTGCCCACCATCACTGCGCAGGCATTTCCAAGACCGAGGAAGACGACAAAGCCAAGTTCCTCGATGGTGGCGTTGACATTGATCGCGGCAATCGCGTCCGTGCCGATGTGGGCATAAACAGCGTTGTAGGTGGTGATGCCCAGCGACCAGAACAATTCGTTGACAGTGGCAGGCATGGCGGTTTTCAATACGCGGGCAAAAAAGGGCAACTCGAAGCGGAAGAAGGTCAACGGGTTGGCGGCAAGAGGTGTCTTTTGGGCGTAGACCAGGACGAGGAGCAGGATCAGTTCCAAGACCCAGCCGGCGGCGGTTCCGATTGCCGCGCCGCGAACGCCCAGGGCGGGAAGTCCGCCAATGCCAAAAATCAATCCGTATCCCAGAGTCGTTTTGAAAACCAGCGCGGAAACCGTGGCAATGACCGTAATCCGAATCAATTGGATGCTGCGCAGGACGGCGATATAGGCAGTGACAATGGCAACAGGGATATAGCTGAAACCGACGATACGGAGGTAACTACTGCCGAGTTCGATCACTGTGGCATCTTTTGTGTAGAAACCGAGCGCAGTTTCAGGGATCAGCAAGGCCACAATCGAAAAAAGAACCCCCACGAAGAAGGAAACAACGAGGCTCATGCCTAGCACTTTGCGAATAGGTTCTATCTCCTGTTTGCCCCAGTATTGAGCGGTGAAAATTGCCATGCCGCTGGTGGCGCCGAAAAGAATCAGAATCAACACAAAGAAAATCTGGTTCGCCAGGCCAAGCGACGCAATGGCGGTTTCGCCCAGTTGTCCCACCATAATGACGTCGATCATGTTAAGCGAGGCGGTGATCAGTTGCTGGAAGGAGATGGGAATTGCAATGGTCAGCATTTCGCGTAGAAAAGAACGGTCATGCAGAAAGGAAAGGTTCATAGGTGGCGTATTGTATCAAAAGGTTTCAAAAAGAAGTGACTGCCGTCCGCAAGACGGCAGTCACTCGGCGAAAGGAGTATTGCGTAGCCAGCACTGACCGCATACAGCGCTGGGTTCGCAAGAGATGGCTAGGTTTGTTCCGTGTCCCACCATTTGGAGAGGCGGCCGTCGGAACGCTTGGGTTGGTCGGTGTAATGCGAGACATCGTTGAACAGCATCAACCTCGCGCGGACGGGGTCTTTGAAATCGAGCACATTCAAACAAGCCGGGGATTGGTCAAGACGGTCACGGTAGCCGCGGGCGTCGAATCCAAGCAGACTGCTGATGAGCAATCGTAACGTGGCTTTGTGCGAGACAATCAGCACATTTTGTCCGCGATGGTCAAGGACGAGTTCACGGATGACGGGCAGGGCGCGCGCAATCACATTGACTCCCGCCTCGCCGCCCTGCGGCGCAAAGGTGAACGGGTCTTCCTCCCATGCCGCATATTCTTCGGGGAATTGGGTCTCGACATCGGCGCGACGCATCCCCTCCCAGTGTCCGTGATGGATTTCGCGCAAACCATCGCGATGCATCGGGGAAATATCATGAGGCTTGGCAAGAATGGTCGCAGTCTGAATTGTGCGCGTCATCGGACTGCAATAGACTGCCGTGATGGGGTCGTCCGCAAGACGCTCTGCAAGTTGGGCGGCTTGAAATATTCCTTCACTGGAAAGTTGGACATCCACCGCGCCGGCGAAACGATCTTCGGCGCTCAGTTGGGTCGCGCCGTGGCGGACCATGTAGATGCGGGTTGTTTTCTGTTCTGGCATTGGTTATTTGGCTTGCAGCAGGCCGAGATTGTTTTCCAGATGAGCAAGGAACCATGTGACTACCGTCAGCGTGACACCTTTACGCGCGCCGAACATCAACTTGCGCTCAACGGCATCCAGTGGAAAGGCATCCACCACGACGTATCCGCCTTCGCCTTCAACGCGGACCTCACAGGAGAGTTCGGTGCGCTCGCCAAGCGTCTTTTCCAAAATGACCTTGGGGAAACGAGCCGTAAATTTAAGTTGCTCCGGCGTGTATGAGATGACTTTTCCGCTCAGTTTTTCGGTGGCTTTCAAAGCTGCTTTGAAAATTTCCTGGGCATCCTTGGGATAACTCTTTTCCTGATGTTGTTCGAATGGCATACGACCTCACTTTTTCATGATGAAAAGATTCAACCACAAAGGAAGCAAAGGGTCACAAAGGAAAACCAAATTCCCCTTTGTGGTTGAAAATAGCATTTTTACACATTTTCCAACTTTTCAAAGCGGACTTGCTTGAAAAGCTCCTCGATCAATGGGCGCGTGCCGACTTCGGTCCCGCTCAAGCTGGCGGTGGCAGCTCCGCTGGCGACGCCCCACCCCAGCGCCTCTTTCAGCGGGATTCCGTTGGACAGCGCCCAGACCAGCCCGCCGACCATCGAGTCACCTGCGCCGATGGGATTCTTTTCCTGAATCTTCGGACTGTGAGTCAGCCACGTTTCTTCGGCGGTGTGAAGCAGCGCGCCATCTTTGCCCATCGAGACGACCACGTTCTGCGCGCCCATCTTGCGGAGTTCTGCGGCGGCGATGGCAATTTCAGCGGGGCTGTTCACGGGTAAGCCAGTCAGCGTGTGAATTTCTTCCGCATTCGGCTTGACGAGAAAAGGCTTTTCGCCGCAACCAATTCGCAAAGACTCGCCCGTGGTGTCCAAAACCGCATGTGCGCCGTGTTTGTTGAGGACGTTTACCACGCGGGCATAAAAATCATCCGCCACACCGGGAGGCGTACTGCCTGACAGCACCCACCACTCGCCATGCTTTGCCAGCAAATCGATCTTATCGAGCAGTTCCTGTTGTTTGGCAAAATTCACCAGCGGACCCTTCTCATTAACCTTGATGTAATGGTCATGCGACTGGGTCACAATGCTAACGTTCGTGCGCGTTTCGCCATCCACCCACACAAAGTCCGTGCCGATGCCGAGGCTTCGCAAACCGCTTTGCAAAAGTTCGCCCGCGTTCCCCGCCAAAAATCCGATGGCTGTGCTGGACGTTTCCATGCCTTTGAGCAGGCGCGAAACGTTGAAGCCCTTGCCGCCGAAGTCGATCCGCGATTCGCTTGCCCGCAGGACGGAATCAAACTCCATCGCAGGCACGGTCAACTCACGGTCAACGGCGGGGTTGGGCGTGAGGGTGTAAATCATGCAGGCTTCTCCCACATTTTTTCGATGAGAACTTCTTCGGCTTCATTCGTCCACATGTTATCGTCGCCAAGTTTTGCGGCAACTTCAGGCAGACGTTCTTTGAGTTCCTTGAGTCCCATCAACGGCAGGTTGTGGATTTGGGGGAAGATGACAACCTTGCCAGGATATTTTCCTTCGATGACGGATTCGATTGCCTCAGCCGCCGTTTCCAACCCGCCGATGGCTGCCACTGACCGACCAGGAGATAACGTCCCTGCGACTCGGCGCTCCATCACCGAAGCCTGGTCGTCAATCGTCAAACCTGATGTGCCAGTGTATTGCGCGTTGGAAAGATATACGTTGCTGAGATTGAGCGCGCCCATCGTGCCGTTCGGGACGCCCGCGAAGAAAACCATCATGCCATCGGGCTTCATCACGGTGTCGCCTTCTTCCATCAAAGAAGCAACTGGCACGCTGACCACGACATCGTCCGCGCCTTGATTTTGGGTGACTTCCATCACGAAATCGTGGAAGGATTGTTTGGAGGTGTTCGGGTTGAAGAAGAACAACTTGCGCCCGTTCTTGTCTGCCAGCGACTTGAACATGCTGTTGAGAGTTTGCAGGCGGTCGTCACTGATTTCGGTGGC
>DAOUAS010000160.1:0-1899 GCA_034433295.1 Anaerolineales bacterium
TACGGTTCAGCCAAAAGCCATGAAAAGGATGCTGGGCACTCCCGCCTAGTCTTTGGGCTTTTCGTATACCGCATCAACGCTCCCCGGCAACGGGGAGCGTTTTTTTATTTCGCCAAAAGACCTGACAGGTTTCCAAAAACCTGTCAGGTCTGAAAGAGGAGAACTTATGGTTCAAATTTTGGATACGACATTGAGAGAAGGCGAGCAAACGCCCTACGTCAACTTTACGGTGGACGAGAAAGTTCACATTGCGCAGATGCTCGACCGCATCGGCGTGGACATGATCGAAGCGGGCGACCCGTCGGTCTCGAACAACGTGGCGGTGGCGATCAAGCGCATCTCTGCGCTGGGGCTGCGGGCGGAGATCGTCGCCCACAGCATTGCGTCCCGTTCGGGCATCGACAAAGCCAAAGCCTGCGGTGCGAAGCGCGTGGCGATTTTTTACGCCACCTCGCAGATTCACCTCGACGCGAAACTGCACAAGACCCACGACGAAGCGATTCGCATCATCACCGAACACATCGCCTACGCCCGCAGTCTGGGACTCAACGTCCGCTACACGCCTGAGGACGCCACCCGCACCGACTTCGAGTTCCTGGTCCAGGTCTGCAACGCCGCCATCGAAGCGGGCGCGGACAGAATCAGTTTTGCCGACACGTTGGGAATCATGCAACCGCATCTTTTCTACGAGCGGGTGAAGGCGCTGCGCGAGCGATTGCTCCCCTGTCAGATTGATTTGCACTGCCACGACGACTACGGCTTGGCGCTGGCGAACGCGATGGCTGGGATTCGCGCAGGCGCGGACTGCATCCACACCACGGTCAACGGGATGGGTGAACGCACGGGCATCCCTGACCTTGCTGAGACGGTGGTCGCCTTCCACAACCTCGAAGGCGAGACGAAGTACAACCTCGAACCGCTGGTCAACCTCTCCGCGTATCTCGAAAAGTCCACTGGATTTTTCATGGCGGCGAACAAACCCATCACGGGGCAGAACGCCTTCAGCCACAAGAGCGGAGTCCACACCAACGGCGTGTTGAAAGACCCGCGCACCTATGAGCCGTTCGACCCCGCTGTCATCGGACGCGAGCGCAAGATCGTCATCGACAAGTACACGGGCAAGACGGCGGTCGCGGCGCGGCTGGACGAGTACGGCATCGAGGTCAGCCCCGCGGAGTTGGAGGTCATCGTCACCCGCATCAAGAACGTCGGTGACCACCGCAAGCAGTTGTTTGACGCGGACATTCTCGAAATCGCCGAGCAGGTGACAGGGCGCGAAATGGACATCATCCCGCACGACATCCACGCCATCATCATGCTGGAAGTTGAGTCGCATGTGTACACCACGTCGGTGGTGCGCCGCCTGCGGAGTTTTGAAAACGTCACGAGCGTGTACGAGGTCACGGGCGACTACGACATCAGCGCCTTTGCCAACGCCGAGAACATGGCGGCGCTCAACAACCTCATCGAGGAAATCCGTACGGTGCAGGGTGTCAAACGGACCGAGACACGGATGGTGTTGAAGAAATATAACGGAAATGGAAAGTAGGGGCGAATCGCGATTCGCCCCAACAAAGGAGAACTTATGGGTACATTAATCGAAGAAATCTTTTCCCGCAAAGCGGGACGTCCCGTTCAGGCAGGAGAAATCCTGCTGCTGGATGTGGACTATATCATGAGCCACGACAACACCACGCCGCTGGCGATCAAAGCCTTCCGCGACATCGGCAAGCCAATCCATGACAAGAACCGCATCGTGCTGCACCTCGACCATGCTTATCCCGCGCCGAACGTTTTGGCGGCGGAGAACCACAAGAAAATCATCGAGTTCGTCCGCGAGCAGGAACTTCCGCATTTTCACCATCAGGGCGTCTGCCATCAGGTGATGATCGAGGAAGG
>DAOUAS010000161.1:0-9326 GCA_034433295.1 Anaerolineales bacterium
CAGGCGAGCCTGTCCATTTAGCCATTGGATTTCTCCGCCGCCCGCATGGGGTGCAGGGCGAGATCATCATGGATGTTCATACCGACTTCCCCGAACGCGTCAAACCGGGACGAAAAGTTTTGGTGGGCGAAAAACACCAGCCGCTGACGTTTGACACCGTCCGCCCGCACGGGGATGGATTGTTGGTCAGCTTTCGCGGCGTGGATACGCCCGAAGACGCGGGCAGGTTCCGCAACCAGTGGGTGTATGTCAAAGCCTCGGATGTGCCGCCGCTTCCAGAAGGCCAATATTATCAATACGAATTGATTGGCTTGGATGTGGTGGAGGATAACGGTAATCCACTTGGTAAATTGGTCGAGATCATGGAAACGGGCGCGAACGATGTGTACGTGGTGCGAGATGAATCTGGAAAAGAGATTCTCCTGCCCGTCATCCCATCCGTCATTCTCAACCGTGACATGGATCGCCGTTTGCTGACAGTTCACCTTCTCGAAGGGTTGTAAAAAACAGACCTGACAGATTTCCGAAAACCTGTCAGGTCTATGGTAAAAATATTTCATGGACGACAAAAAATACTGGGTCGGTTTCAATCTCATCAAAGGCATTGGTGCGGTGCGGATGCAGGGATTGGTCGCATACTTTGGCGACTTGGAATCAGCCTGGAGGGCGGACCCGCTCAGTTTGTCAGAATCAGGCTTGGGGGCGAAGGTGGTGGAACGAGTCCTCGCGGCGCGTCAGAAAGTCGACCTCGATCAAGTCTGGGCGAAGATTCAGTCGCAGGGGATTAAAATCCTCACCTGGCAGGACAAGGAATATCCAGCGGGACTCAAGGAAATTGACCAGCCACCGCCTGTGATGTATGTCCGCGGCGAATATCTGGCCGACGACCTGTTTGCGGTTGCCATCGTCGGCACGCGCAGAGTCACACCGTATGGCCGTCAGGTGACTGAGGAACTTGCCTCGTTTCTGGCGTCGAATGGAATTACCGTGGTCAGCGGGCTTGCTCGCGGCGTGGATGCGATTGCCCATCAAGCTGCATTGAAAGCAGGCGGACGCACGATTGGAATTTTAGGTTCAGGCGTTGATGTGATTTATCCGCCTGAACATGCGAAACTGGCCGAGCAAATGATCGAACGCGGCGCAGTCATTAGTGATTATGCGCCGGGTACGCCGCCGGATGCTTCAAATTTTCCTCCGCGCAATCGCATCATTTCCGGACTGTCGCTGGCAGTGGTGGTGGTTGAAGCGGGTGAGACCAGTGGGGCGCTGATTACTGCAGAGTTTGCCGCCGAGCAGGGACGCGAAATCTTTGCCGTGCCGGGAAGCATCCTTGCGCCGCAAAGCAAGGGTACGAATAAGTTGATTCAAAACGGGGCGCATCCCCTGCTTACTGTTAATGATATTATGCAGGCGTTGGATTTTGTCCGTATCGGCGAGCATAAAGCCGCCCGCAGAGTTTTACCGACCGATGAGACCGAGGCGCGTTTGTTGAATGTGCTTGGTCCTGAACCGCTGCATGTGGATGAAATCCGCAGCCAGGCGGATTTGCCCATCGAGCGGGTCTCTGCTACACTTGCGCTGATGGAATTGAAGGGCATGGTTCGGCAGGTGGGCGGAATGAATTATGTCGCCGTGCATGAGGCGCAAGGTGATTATGGAGTTTGAGGAAAGGATTTTGCGAATTGCATATTGCAAATGAAACGCAGTGTAGTTCGTGACGTGGAATGATTATGGAACATACCTATGCGATCATTATGGCTGGCGGTGGGGGGACTCGTCTCTGGCCGATCTCAAGAATGGGAAAACCAAAGCAGTTGCTCCCCCTGCTGGGGCAGGAAACTTTATTCCAAAGCACAGTCCAGCGTTTGGAAAATTTATTTTCGCCGGAACATATTTTGATTGTCACCGTCGAAGAGCAGGCGCGGGAGATGCGTTTGCAGGCTCCCGAAATCCCTCCCGAGAATTACATCATTGAGCCATCGCCGCGTGGGACAGCTTCCGTTGTGGGATTAGCCGCGACTGTGCTTGTCAAACGCGACAAGGATGCTTCCATGGCTGTCTTGCCTGCCGACCATTTCATCCGCAATCGTGACCTGTTTCATTACCTGCTCAATGCGGCGTTCGATGTGGCTGGAAACGGATACTTGGTGACGTTGGGGATCACGCCGACCCACCCTTCCACGGCGTATGGATATATCCAGCAGGGTGAGCCGCTGGAAGGCAATTATAAATACCCCACCTACAAGGTAAAGAGTTTCAAGGAAAAACCCAACGAGAGGACCGCGCAGAAGTTGTTGCACACGGGAGACCATTCCTGGAATAGCGGTATGTTCATCTGGCGTGCTGATGCGATCTTGCGGGAGATTGACAAACAATTGCCCGAACTTGGCAATAAGTTGCAGAGAATTTCCGCAGCTTGGGGGACCAACAATCAGGATAGTGTATTAAATGAAAACTGGAAGGGACTCGAAAACGTGACAGTGGATTACGGCATCATGGAGAATGCCGAGCGTGTGGCCATTCTTCCGGCGGGGGGATTGGGTTGGAGCGATGTGGGGATATGGTCATCGTTGTTCGAAGTGCTTTTGCCCGACATGAGCGGGAATATTTCGACCAATAGTAGTTTGCACCTTGCTTATGAAACGCACAACACGCTGGTCTACGGCGGAAACAGCGACCGGTTGGTTGTGACCATCGGCGTTGACGATATGGTGATTGTCGATGGCGGAGACGTGTTCATGGTTTGCAAGACCGACCAGTCACAAAAGGTGAAGGACGTGGTCGAACACTTGAGGAAACACCGCCAGGAAAAGTATTTGTAGGTGGTGAAAAGACCTTGGAAGCTCTTAAAGCCTCCGGGATCTGAAAATTGCATTTGTAAAATTTTGGAATATTGCGTAGAATGCGTGTCCGGCGTGAAAAAGACGCCGTTATTAATGAATGGATAGAAAAACGCATTTTGCGTGGAGGATCGATGGAAGCCTATTGCATGAAGTGTAAGGAAAAGAGGGAAATGAAAGACCCTGTGGCGGGATTCAACGCCAAAGGGTCCCCGGTGACGACCGGGACTTGTCCCGTCTGCGGGACGAAACTCTATCGGATGGGGAAGACCGATTCCCATGCGGGCCTCGTCGCGCCGCCCAAGCCGGAGAAAGTGGTCAAACGTGATGGCAAACTGGTGATTGTCGAGTCGCCTGCCAAGGCGAAAACCGTCGGGCGTTTTCTTGGGAAAGGCTACACCGTCCGCGCTTCGGTGGGACATGTGCGCGACCTGCTCAAGTCACAATTATCGGTGGATGTGGAAAATAACTTCGAGCCGAAGTATCGCGTGCCAAACGAGAAGAAGGAAGTAGTCAAGGAGATCAAGAAACTTGCACAGAAGGCGGAGGAAATCTATCTTGCCACCGACCCAGACCGCGAAGGCGAATCCATCTCCTGGCACCTCGCTGAATCTGCGCAGATCGATATGGAGCGCGCCAGGCGCGTCGTCTTCCATGAGATTACCGCCCCTGCCGTTGCGGAAGCGTTTGCGCATCCGCGAGAGATCAACATGGACCTGGTCAATGCCCAGCAAGCCCGCCGTGTGCTGGACCGTCTGGTCGGTTATAGCATCAGCCCCATCCTGTGGGAGAAGGTGCGCGGACGACTCTCCGCCGGGCGCGTGCAGTCGGTGGCGCTCAGGCTCATTGTCGACCGCGAACGCGAGATCGAAGATTTCAAACCCGTCGAATATTGGTCTATTCATGCGGAACTCAAGCATGGGAGCGCAAAATCATCCTTCATTGCCAAATTGGCCCGTATCGACGATAAGGAACCCGAACTCCCGAACGAGGATGCGGTAAAACCCGTTCTTGCGGATATGGACACCGCCGTCTACATCGTTACGAAAGTCAAGCGCGGCGAGAAGAAACGCAAACCGCTGGGACCCTTCACCACCTCCACCTTGCAACAGGAGGCTTCGCTCAAGCTTGGTTTTCCCGCCAAGCGGACGATGGCGCTTGCGCAGGGTTTGTACGAAGGACAGGATGTGGGGGAGGGCGGTACGACGGGTCTGATCACCTATATGCGTACCGACTCGATGAATGTCTCGACCATTGCCCAAAACGAAGCGCGTGAATATATCAATGGAAAATACGGTGCGGATTACCTGCCACCCGAAGCGCCCATCTACAAGACCAAATCCGCAAACGCGCAGGAAGCGCATGAAGCCATCCGCCCGACTTCCGTGATGCGCGACCCCGAGAAGGTGAAGGATTTCCTCGACCCGGCCATGTTCAAACTCTATCGTTTGATCTGGCAGCGTTTTGTCGCCTCACAGATGGAATCGGCCGTGTTCGACACGTTGCAGGTTGAGGTGACAGGCAAGACTACCGCACACGAATATCTTTTGCGCGCATCGCATTTGACTGTGAAGTTTCCGGGCTTTCTCGTGGTGTATGAAGAAGCCAAAAGCGAAACCGATGAAGAGGAGGAGGATGTCAAAATTCCGTCTGGAATTGCCGAAGGGCAAAGCCAGGAATTGGTGCGTCTCCTTCCTGAACAACATTTCACCCAGCCGCCGCCGCGTTTTAATGAAGCATCTCTTGTCAAGACATTGGAAGAGAATGGCATCGGGCGTCCGTCCACATACGCGCCGACCATCTCCACCATCCAACAGCGCGGTTATGTGGAGCGCGTGGACAAGCGCCTTATCCCGACCGACACCGGCTTGCAGGTCAACGACCTGATGGTGCAATACTTCCCCGAGGTGGTGGATTACAACTTCACCGCGCACATGGAGGAGGACCTCGATAAAATCGCCGAAGGCGAAATGCTCTGGACGGAGGCCATCCGCGAATTCTATATACCCTTCGCCGAGGATGTGAAGAACGCACAGGCCGAAATCCCCGTCACCAAGAGCGAGCCGGAACCGATTGGGCGAAACTGTCCCACCTGCGGCAAGGAATTGGTCATTCGCTACGGACGCTTTGGCAAGTTCATTTCGTGCAGCGGCTTTCCTGAATGTCGCTACACCGAACCCTGGCTCGAAAAAATCGGCGTCAACTGTCCGCAGGATGGCGGGGATTTGGTGGAGCGCAGGACCCGCAAGGGACGCACCTTCTATGGGTGTGTGAATTATCCCAATTGCGATTTTACATCGTGGAAGAAGCCGCTTCCCACGCCCTGCCCGAAATGCCGGGGCATGTTGGTCGTTTCGAATAAGCGCGAAGCGCAGTGTATTAATTGCCACGAGTCCTTCCTGCTGGAGGACATCGTGTCTGAAACCGTTGAGTAATCTGCATTTACAAATTGGATTGAAATCGTCATGCTTCCAGCCTAAACTAAAAAGGAAAAAAACATGCACTTTACACCCCTTCCATATCTCGACCCCGGTTCCGGGAGTTTTATCATTCAAATTGCAATCGCCGCCCTGCTGGGATTGGGCATTGCCATTCGTGCTTCGTGGAGCAGGATCAAGAAGTTTTTTGGAATGAAGTCCAAGCCAGAGGATGCGGACTCAGATTCCGACAATGCCCAAAACTGAAAAACTTTCCGCCTCTTTCCGCGACCCAAGCGGATTCCTGTTTTCTCAAAACGGGATTCTCTATCGACAGATCAACCGCGCGTATTCGAAAGATTATGCGCGGTTGACCGAATCCGGGCTGTATGAAAAACTGGTCAAAGCCGGTTTGCTGATTCCGCATTCGGAGGTGGACCAGGTTCCGGCGGAGTCTGATCTTGCATTCAAGGTCATCCAGCCCGAGCGCGTGCCGTTCATCTCCTATCCTTACGAATGGTCTTTCAGCCAGTTGAAGGATGCCGCGCTGGCCACATTGTCCATCCAAAAGCGCGCCTTGAAACTGGGCATGTCGCTCAAGGATGCCAGCGCCTACAACATTCAGTTTGTGCGCGGCAGGGCAACCTTGATTGACACACTCTCCTTCGAAATCCACAAGGAAGGCGAACCCTGGGTGGCGTACAAGCAGTTCTGTCAGCACTTCCTTGCCCCGCTGGCGTTGATGGCTTGCCGCGATGTGAGGCTGAGTCAATTGCTGAGAATTTATATTGACGGTGTCCCGCTCGATCTTGCCAGTGAATTACTCCCTGCGAAGACCAAATTCAACCTTGGCTTGCTGACTCACATCCACATTCACGCCGGGGCGCAGAAACGGTATTCGGACAAGGCTGTCGCGCCGCGCAAAGGTGGAATGTCAAAGCAGGCATTGACCGGCTTGATCGAAAGTCTCGAAGCGACGGTCAAAAAGCTGACATGGAAACCCGCCGGCACGGAATGGGGCGATTATTACGAAAAGACCAACTACACCGATGCTGCCTTCGAGCATAAGAAGCAACTGGTGAAGGACTGGTCTGAAGAAAAGAAGCCCGCGCTGGTCTGGGATTTGGGAGGGAACACCGGTGTGTTCAGCCGTGAAGCCGCTTCGTCGGGGGCGTTCACCGTTTCGTTCGATATCGACCCTGCCGCCGTGGAGCAAAACTATCGCATGGTCAAAACCCAAAAGGAACAGAACATTCTCCCGCTGGTTCTCGACCTGACCAACCCCAGCCCCGCTCTCGGCTGGGATAATGCTGAGCGCGATTCATTCGGCACGCGCGGTCCCGCAGATATGGCGCTTGCATTGGCGGTCATCCACCATTTGGCGATTTCCAACAATGTGCCCCTTCCCCAATTGGCGGACTTTTTCGCCGCGCATTGCAAGTGGCTGGTGATCGAGTTCGTGCCGAAACCTGATTCGCAAGTCCGAAAACTGCTGGCTTCACGCGAGGACATTTTCCCCAATTACACCCGCGAAGGTTTCGAGGCGGCTTTTTCGACTCGATTCACAATTCACAAAAGTGAGGCTGTGCGCGACTCCGAACGCGTGCTGTATTTGATGTCGAAAAAACAAGCATGAAATTGAGAGCAAATATCATCTCGCTCTGTGCTGGTTGGGGTTATAATCGGTTTTAACAACTGTCACATACAAGGAGCGCGGTATGCAATTCGTTGTCGCTATTCTAAAAAAACTGCCCTGGGTTCCGATTGGGCTGTTCGTCCTCGGTCTGGCTTTGGGATTGTTCTGGGGATACATTGTCGACCCTGTTGATTTCGTGGACGCAACCCCCTCTTATCTGCGCGCCGATTTGCAGGAGGATTATCTGCGAATGGCAATCGATTCCTACCGCCTCAACCCCGATCCGAACCTGGCTGTCGCGCGTTGGAAAGGGCTGGGAGCAGGCGCGCAACAGGCATTTTCCAATGTACAAAACGATCCCAGGACTGCGGACCCGGTAGTCATCCAGAACTATGGCGAGTTGATTACCAACGTGCTTTCGAGCGAACCGCCGTCCGTCGAAAATTCGGGTTCCTCAATGACCCGTATAGTGGTTTTGGGGCTTGCGCTCGTAGCCTTGGCCGCCCTTGCCGCGGCGGGACTTGTCTATTACCGCCGGCTTTTTGGCAATCGCGGCAGTGGCGAGATTACTCCGACCATGCAGGCGGCTGAGATCAACCGCAAAGCGGAAAAGACAGATTTCGAACAACTGGGGCTGGCCCCGCCCATCACCCAAACCATGACCACCTACATCCTCGGCGACGATTTATATGACGAATCGTTCAGCATCGACACCCAGGCGGGCGAATTCATGGGCGAGTATGGCGTGGGCGTCTCCGAGGCAATCGGCGTGGGCGAGCCGAAGAAGGTTACCGCGTTGGAGGTCTGGCTGTTCGACAAGAACGACATCAAGACCGCCACAAAAGTATTGATGTCCAGCCACGCATTCAACGATCCTTCGATCCGGGCGCGGCTCGAACCAAAAGGCGAGTTGGTGGTCGTCGAACCCCAGGCGCAGGTTCTGTTGGAAACCGCAACCCTCCAACTCCTTGCCACGGTAATAGACCTGGAATACGGACGTGGCGCTCTTCCCGCGGATAGTTATTTCGAGCGCATTACACTGGAACTTGCCATCTGGCCGCGGCAGGGATAAAAAAATAAATTGACAAGAATAAGTCCTCCTGTGAGAAACCCGCACAGGAGGTTTTTGATTCAAGCGCGCAGTGAAAGAGGTGAAATGATGAAAAGGATTTTTATCCGGCTTTGTCTATTTACGGCTGCGGCTTTGACTTGCGCGGCTTGTTCTTTGCGGGGATCGACGGCCTCTCCGATCGTTGCGAAAACGCTGATCCCCACCCGCCAAACAGGCCTGCAACTCGCGCCTTACCCGGTTGCCTACGTGGTGACCACCCGCGCCGGACAGCAATTGCAATTTCGGCGCATCCTGCTCGAGGCGAATGAATACGTTGCCTTCCACACACAGGGCGTCCCGCAGGGGATTCCAATCGCCAGCGGCGTGGAAGTATCGTTTGACTACATCTCACAGGTGGATTTTGACAGCCCCAGCCCGGATTGGGATTCCGCTTTCCAGACCGCCGGTTCCTCCGAACCTTTGGTCAATCCATCCGGCGAGGTCGTATTGCCCGACTTGATTTCGGACACGGGAAGTTGGCCTGTTTCCATCACCCTCACCAACGGTTCGATAATATCCACCGGCATGGGTTTCAAAGCCCACCACAAGATTCATCTCACGGGCGATTCCGATTACGGATTTCTGGATATTCCCCTTGCGGACATTCAAAGTATTTCCATCGCGCGCGCAGCCGCTGCCCATCCCGTTCCCAACCGCCCGCCCGGAAAATATGCGATTACCGTGCGCACAGCGGACGGCGGTGCCGTTTCAATCGCGTATCCGAAACTGTTTGCAACCTGCATGTACGATGTTTACTGTTGCCGCGGCGAGGACCTGACTTCATTGCCCCTCGAAAGCGCCGATGTTCCTCTCGATAAAATAAAATCCCTCAGGCTTTCGAACCAAGTCGCATCGGTTACATTCCAGGATGGCAAAACTTTGGATGACAGACTTAGACCCTCGCCAGACTGTCCCGGTATCGGCTGGAGACTGCGCGGCAAAGCGGCGTTGGGTGATTTCGAACTCCCGCTGTCTTTGGTCGAACAGATTATCCCCTGAGCCTGTGGAGATTCCTCGCGGATGATATAATTCCCTTCGATGACCAGCCCGACCCTTCTCAACGACCGTTATCAACTGCTCGAAAAACTCGGCTCCGGAGGCATGGCCGATGTCTACCGCGCCCGCGACCTGATGCTCGATCGCTATATTGCCATCAAAGTCCTGCGAAAGGATTATTCCACCAACGACGCTTTTCAAAACAACTTTCGTATGGAAGCGCGTTCCGCCGCCAATCTTTCACATCCCAATATCGTCACCGTGCATGATTTTGGCTTTGCCGACAACCTGCTCTTCATCGTCATGGAGTTCATTCCCGGCAAGGA